>NZ_QTPZ01000003.1:0-329306 GCF_003853505.1 Burkholderia sp. Bp9015 | reverse complement strand
GCCGCGATCTTCGCGAGCGAGCCGCCGAATTTGCCGACCGCGGTCCGCGCGGCCGATACGATCACTACGTCCGTCATTTCCGTTTCCTCCGGGCCCGCACGACACGGCGCATCGCTACCGGCCCTGTTAAAAAAACTGCGGTGCATCGGACAGCGTGCGCCGCTGTCCGGTTTTCGTCAATCGCGCTGCAATACGTAGCGACCCGGCGCCGGCTCGATCACCGGGAACTGCTCGCTCCCGGGCTTGGCGGGCGGCGCGACCTTGCGGCCGCCGTACTGGTCGAGCCACTCGACCCAGGTCGTCCACCAGCTGCCGGGCTGCTCGGTCGCACCGGCAAACCAGTCGTCCGCCGATGCGGGCAGGTCGCTGTCGTTGACCCAGTAGCTGCGCTTCTTCTTCGCCGGCGGATTGATCACGCCCGCGATGTGACCCGACGCGCCGAGCACGAACTTCAGCGGGCCCGTCAGGATCGACGTCGATGCGTAGGCCGTCTGCCACGGCACGATGTGATCCTCGCGCGACCCGTAGATGAAGGTCGGCACGTCGATGCGCGACAGGTCGACGGATTCGCCGCACACCGTCAGCGCACCCGGCACGCGGAGCTTGTTCTCGAGATAGGTATTGCGCAGGTACCACGCGTACATCGGCCCCGGCAGGCTCGTCGAGTCGCTGTTCCAGTACAGCAGGTCGAACGCGGCGGGCGTGCGGCCCTTCAGGTAGTTGTCGACGACGTAGTTCCACACGAGGTCGTTCGGCCGCAGGAACGAGAACGTGTTTGCGAACTCGACGCCGCGCATCAGCCCCGGCGCGGCGCCGTTCTTGCCGCCGATGGTCTGCTCGCGCATCTGCACGTGCGCCTCGTCGACGAACACGTCGAGGATGCCGGTGTCGGTGAAGTCGAGCATCGCGGTCAGCAGCGTCATCGACGCGGCCGGATGTTCGCCGCGCGCGGCGAGCACCGACAGCGCGGTCGCGAGCATCGTGCCGCCGACGCAGAAGCCGAGCGTGTTGATCTGCTCGCGGCCGCTGACCTGCTGCACGGCGTCGATCGCCGCGAGCAGCCCTTCGTTCATGTAGTCGTCCCACGTCTTGTGCGCGACCGACGCATCGGCGTTGCGCCACGACACGAGGAACACCTGATGGCCGCTCGACAGCGCATGCGCGACGAGCGAATTCTCGGGCTGCAGGTCGAGGATGTAGAACTTGTTGATGCACGGCGGCACGATCAGGAGCGGCCGTTCGAACACCTTGTCCGTCTTCGGCGCGTACTGGATCAGCTGGATCAGGTCGTTCTCGTAGACGACCGCGCCTTCGGTACACCCGAGGTTCTTGCCGACCACGAACTGCGATTCGTCGGTCTGCGAAATTTTGCCGCGCTGCAGGTCGCCGAGCAGGTTCATCATCCCCTGCCGCAGGCTTTCGCCCTGCGTCTCGAGGATCGATTTCTGTGCGTCGGGATTGAGCGCGAGGAAGTTGCTCGGCGCCGCGGCGGCCGTCCATTGCTGAACGGAGAAACGGATGCGTTCGCGCGTCTTCGGGTCGGTCTCGAGCGCGTCGGCCAGTTCCTGCAGGTAGCGCGCGTTGAGCAGGTACCACGCGGCCGCGAATGCATGCGCGGGCGACGCCTTCCAGGCATCCCCGCTGAAGCGGCGGTCCTTCAGTTCAGGCGACTCGAGCTTCGCGGCGGCGGCCTGCTGCATCAGCGTCATGCAGTCGCGCGCATAGTCGGCCTGCAACTTCTGGAGCCGTTCGGGCGGGATCGCGGCTACCGGCAGCTTCAGCCCCGCGAACGGCGATGCCAGGCCGCCGAAGGCGCCCAGATCGGGCATCGACGGCATCTGGAACGGAACCGATGTCGGGAACTGGAATGCGGCGAATGGATTCGCGGTGGTCGACGCCGTTGCGGCGCGCGCAGGATCGGCGAAACCGCGCCACGCGTTCAGCCATGCCTCGAACATCTGCTGCATCGGCTGGGTAGCCTGACCGAATCCGATGCTGCCCGTGGAAGTGCCCGCCTGAGCGGACGTCGACGAATTTTTCGATGCTGTCATTACCTGCCTTACCGGTGATTCGTGAGCGTCAATCGTGAAATCCTGCTCGCGCGCGGCGTGCCGGTTGCGAGCCGGGCCGTCATGCTCTGGAGAGGCGTCTCCAGATTCTGCCGCAGTGCGGTATTTTTATCATTATCGTTTTCCCCATGTGAAGCGTTGCATCAAACCGCTGAACATTTCTGCTCGAAGATAATCCGCGCGCAACAGGCGGGACAAGGCTTCCGGCGAAACATAAAACATTTTGATTGACTTGACTTCGCGATTATTCATTCGGTTGTCCATGCAACGCCGCATTGCCTCGCCAATATCGAGATAAGCCGATTTCGCAACGCAACAAACCGCGCGCGCAGACGCACGCGGTCAGCCCTCAGTCGGCTTTCAATCGGCCAGCCAGATCGCCGCCGCCATGCGGCCGGTCACGCGGTCGCGCCGGTACGAATAGAAGCGTGCGGGTTCGTTGACCGTGCACGCGCGCCGGCCGCTCACGTGCGCCACGCCTGCGCGCGCGAGGCGCAGGCGCGCGAGCGCATGGAGATCGGCGAGGTACTTGCCGGGCGCACCGTCGATCGCGACGAACGCTTGCCGCGTCTCATCATGCTCCGACTGCGGAGCGGTGTCGAGAAACGCCTCGCGCACGTCGGCGCCGACTTCGAACGCCTGCGGGCCGATCGCGGGCCCGAGGTACGCATGCAGCGCATCCGTCGCGCCGCCGGCGAGCGCCGCGACGCGCGCCGCGGTCTGCTCGACGATGCCGGCCGCGAGCCCGCGCCAGCCTGCGTGCGCGGCGCCCACCGCCCGGCCCTGCGCATCGCACAGCAGCACCGGCAGGCAATCCGCGACCATCACGACGCAGACCGCCCCCGTGCGGTCGGTCACGCTCGCGTCGGCCTGCACGGGCGCCGAGCCAGCCGGCGCGGCCTCGATCACCTCGTCCGCACGCACGACCTGCGCGCCGTGAACCTGCTCGAGCCATGCCGCGCGCGCCTGCCCCGCCAGCGCGAGCAGGCGCGCGCGATTCGCCGCGACATGGGCCGGATCGTCACCGGTATGCAGGCCGAGATTCATCCCGCCCGGCAACGCGGCGCCGTCCTGCCGGCGCCCGTACGGGCCTTCGCTCACGCCGCCGTCGCGCGTCGTGATCAGCGCACGCACGCGCGGCGCCACCTGCCAGTCGGGCTGCACGCAGTCCTGCCACGTCAACGGCGCCAGGTTCGTCATCGGCACTCAATCCTCCTCATCGTCGTAATCGTCGTCGTGATCCTCGTCGTGATCCCGATAACCGCCGGCGAAATCGTCATCGTCGTAGACACCGTCTTCGTCGTCGAATTCCTCGTCGCCCTGCCCGAAGCCCAGCGCCGCGACGAGCGCGTTCATGTCGTCCGGCAACGGACAGCGCCACTGCATCGTCTTGCCCGTGACCGGATGCACGAGGCCGAGCCGCCATGCGTGCAGCGCCTGCCGCGCGAACCCGTCCGGCAGCGGCGCGACCGAGCGCTTGCCGCGCGCGCGCCCGTACACCGGATCGCCGAGCAGCGGATGCCCGACATGCGAGCAGTGCACGCGGATCTGGTGCGTCCGGCCGGTTTCGAGGTCGCACTGGATCGCGGACACCGGCTGACGTTGCCACATGCATGTGTCAACCGTGCGGAAATGCGTGCGCGCGGGCTTGCCCGACGCGCCGGTGACGACGGCCATGCGCGTGCGCTCGCGCGGATCGCGGCCGATCGGCGCGTCGATCGTGCCGTCCTCGGGCATCGTGCCCCACACGAGCGCGAAATAGCGGCGCTTCACCGTGCGCGCCTGCAGCTGGCGCACGAGGTCGGTCTGCGCGGCGAGTGTGCGCGCAACCACCATCAGGCCGGACGTCTCCTTGTCGAGCCGGTGCACGATGCCCGCGCGCGGCAGGCCGGCCGCCGCGTCGCCGTAGCGGTGCAGCAGGCCGTTGAGGATCGTGCCGCTCCAGTTGCCGGCGGCCGGGTGGACGACGAGGCCCGCCGGCTTGTTGATGACGACGAGCGCGTCGTCCTCGTAGATCACGTCGAGCGGCACCGGCTCCGGCGTGAACGCCAGCTGCTCCGGCAGCAGGTCGGGCACGAGCTCGATCCTGGCGCCGAGCGGCACCGGCTGGCGGATCTTCGCCGGCGCGCCGTCGACCAGCACGCGTTGCGCCTCGATCCAGCTCTGCAGGCGGCTGCGGGAGAATTCGGGGAACAGTTGGGCGAGCGCCTTGTCGAGGCGTTCACCCGCCAGCGACAGCGGCACTTCGACGACGCGCGGCGCCTCGTCGGCCGCCGCGGACGGCACCACAGGCGGCTGCATCGCGCCTGCAGCCAGATCGTCATCGGGGGAATCCCCCGAGGCAGCGTCGGCGGGCCGATCGCTTGGGCTATAATCTTCGCGATTTGACTTGCCCCGCGGGGCATTCTGCGAACTTGAACGGGTCATTTAGACTGGGTCACCGAGACTTGAAGCTAGGACATGCGAGCATGATGAATTCGACCAAACGTACGGCCAAAACCGTCACCGCCCGAGCTGCGGTGGTAGCGGCCGCGGCCCTCATCGCCGGCTGCCACGGCTTGCCGCAGAAGCAGGACGAGACGGCTACCTGGTCGAACAACAAATTATACTCAGAGGCCCAGGACGCACTGTCCGGCGGCGACTGGGGCAAGTGCGCGAAATATTTCGAATCGCTGCAAGGCCGCGATCCGTTCGGCCATTTCGCGCAACAAGCGCAGATCAACGTCGCGTACTGCAACTGGAAGGACAACGAAGCGGCAGCCGCCGACCAGGCCGTCGACCGCTTCATCCAGCTGCACCCGGATCACCCGGATATCCCGTACGCGTACTACCTGAAGGGGATGATCCACTTCAACGACGATCTCGGCCTGTTCGGCCGCTTCTCCGGCCAGGACATGAGCGAGCGCGATCCGCAGGCACTGCGCGAATCGTACGACGCGTTCAAGGTCGTCGTCGACCGCTACCCGAAGAGCAAGTACGCGCCGGACGCCGCCGCCCGGATGCGCTACATCGTCAACGCGCTCGCGTCGCACGAAGTGCACGCGGCCGACTACTACTATCGGCGCGGCGCCTATGTCGCGGCGATCAACCGCGCGCAGCTCGCGATCAAGGACTACAAGGGCGCGCCGGCGATCGAGGACGCGCTGCACATCATGATCCTGTCGTACGGCAAGCTGAACCAGCCGGAGCTCGCGGAAGACACGAAGCGCGTGCTCGCGGGGACTTTCCCGGACAGCCCGTACATCACCGGCCACTCGCGCCCCGGCACGAAGAAGTCGTGGTGGCAGTTCTGAGCGACGCCCGTGCATCAACAAAAAACCCGGCCATCGAGCCGGGTTTTTTGTTGATGCCGCCCGTAGCAGGCGGCGGGGCGGTCATGCGCGTTTTTCCGCGCGGTGCTCGTCGAAAAAGTCCTGCACGACCGCGATCTCGCGGGTGCGCTTGAACGGCGGCAGGCTCTGCCAGATCCGGCGGCCGTAAGGCTTGTCGACGAGCCGCGTGTCGCAGATCATCAGCACGCCGCGATCGGTCTCCGCGCGAATCAGGCGGCCCGCACCCTGCTTCAGCGTGATCACGGCCTGCGGCAGCTGGTGAACCGCGAACGGGCTCAAGCCCTTCTTGGTCAGCGCGTCGAGCCGCGCGGCCAGCACCGGATCGTCGGGCGGCGCGAACGGCAGCTTGTCGATCACGACGAGCGACAGCGCGTCGCCGCGCACGTCCACGCCTTCCCAGAAGCTCTGGCTGCCGACGAGGATCGCATTGCCGTACGAACGGAAGCGATCGAGCAGCTCGGTGCGGCTGGCGTCGCCCTGCACCAGCAGCGGCATGTTCCAGCCACGCGACTCGATCACGTCGCGCAGCTTCGACGCGATCCGGTCGACCGCACGCAGCGTCGTGCACAGCATGAAGACGCCACCGCCCGACGCCTCGATCGCCGGCAGCGCGGCGTCGAATACGGCGTCGGTAAACGCCGGCGACGACGGCTGCGGCAGGTTGCGCGGCACGTACAGCAGGCCCTGCGTCTGATAATCGAACGGGCTCGCGAGCGTCATCGAGCGCCGCGAGCTGAGCCCCATCTGGGCCGCGTAGTGCGTGAAGTCGCCGCGCACCGACAACGTCGCCGACGTAAAGACCCACGCGCGCGGCACGCCGGCGCGCTGCTTCGCGAAAATCGGCGCGACCGACAGCGGCGTTTCGTGCAGCTGGACGGTATGTGCGAACACCTCGACCCAGCGCACCTTCTCGTTCGGGTCGTCGGCGGCAGCCTTGTCGCCTGCTGCGGCGGCGTCGGCCTTCGCGGCCGCTTCCGCCGCACCGGGCGCGACCCAACCCGCGAGCAGGTCCTGCAGCTCGCGGGCGCGCCGCAGGCACGCGCCGAGCGATTCCGCCCGTTCGGCCTGGCTCGCGAGCGCCGAGGCAAGCGCATCGAGCGCCACTTCGAGCGCATCGAGCGCGCCGAACATCGGATGATCGTCGCCCAGTTGCGCGAGCGACATGCGCACGATCTGGTCGTTCGCGAACGCGAGGCGCAGGTCGCGCGCCGCACGTTCGAGATCGCCGCCGAGCTTCACCCACTCGACCGCATCGCGCGCATGGCTCAGGCCTTCGGCGACCGTGTCGCGCGCGAGTTCGAGGATTTGCGTGGTCGACAGCGTCTCGCCGAAGAACAGCGTGGCCGTTTCCGGCAGCTGGTGCGCTTCGTCGAAGATCACCGTGTTCGCGTTCGGCAGCAGTTCGGCCATCCCGGTGTCGCGCAGCATGATGTCCGCGAAGAACAGGTGATGGTTGACGACGACGACGTCGGCCTGCTGCGCCTCGCGCCGCGCCTGCATCACGAAGCATTCCTTGTAGTGCGGGCACTCCTGGCCGAGGCAGTTGTCGCGCGTCGACGTGACCATCGACCACACGGGCGCCGTCTCCGGCACGCTCGCGAGCTCGGCCTTGTCGCCGCTCTTCGTGATCTTCGCGAAGCGGACGATTTCCTGCAGGTACGCGGTGTCCTGCCGCGACGGCAGGCGGCCGTTGTCGGCCGTGCGCTGCAGGTAGTAATGGCACAGATAGTTCGAGCGGCCCTTGAGCATCGCGACCGTCACCGGCACCGCGAGCGCGTTGCGCACCGTCGGGATGTCGCGCTGGAACAGCTGGTCCTGCAGGTGCTTCGTGCCGGTCGACACGATCACCTTGCCGCCCCACAGCATCGCGGGCACCAGGTATGCATAGGTCTTGCCGGTACCGGTGCCGGCCTCGACGATCAGCGTGTTGTCGCCGGCGTCGGTGTCGGCGGCTGCGCCGTCCGCGGCGGACTCGGCCGCCTGGTCGCCTTCGCCGAGGCGGCGCGCCGGCCGCTTGCGGGTCTCGAAGATTTCCGGCTCGGGCATCCGGCGCGCGGAGGCCTCCATCGCGGACGCGACCGCGCGCGCCATTTCGATCTGCGACTGGCGCGGGTGATAGCCGTCCAGCGCGCGCGCGAGCAGTCCGCCTTCGCCGAAAATCGTGTCGAGTTCGTCGACGCGCTTGCGGCTCAGCTCGAAGGTGCCTTCGGGCGCACGAACGCGCCCGGCGGACGACGCGTCACGCCGGGCATCGGGGTTGGCTTCAAGCGGTGAATTCAAGGCAAGCGTTCCTGTGTCCAGCGCCCGGGCGGCGCCGGCGCTTGCCAGGCCGCGCTCAGGCGCGCTTATCCGGTTCCAGCTGCGATTGCAGCAAAATGATTTTGTCCTTGGCCGCCAGCTTTTCCTTCTTCAGCCGGTGCAGCGTGATGTCGTCGATGTCGGAGTGTCCTTCCTTCAGCTCGATCTCCCGAGCGAGCTGCTGGTGCTGCTCCTGCAATGCTGCCAAACGGTTGTGCAATTCCTGCTGCTGTTCCGTGGGACGGTTTTGCATATGCGCCTCCTCATCGAAGCAGCGCGCCGACTGGCGTGCCGGCACGCACGAGACTGACTCCGGATCAATCCAACACGTTACTGCCCCTGCTGTTGCTGCTGCTTGGCCTTGTCGGCCGCTTCCTGCTGACGCCGTTCGACATCGGCCTTGTGCTGGGCGGCTTCCTTCTGCTTCTGCTCGTAGCGCGCGGCGTTGTCCGCCCGCTCCTGCGCCTTCTGCGCGCCCTGCTGGCGCGCCTGGTCGAGCTTGTGCTGGAAATCCGCCTGCTTCTGGTCGTATGCCTGCTTGTTCGCGGCGCGCTGCGGCCCTTCCGCGCCACGCTGCGCCCGCTTCAGTGCATTCTGCTCCTGCTTGTCGCGGAACGCAGCCGCGTTCGCCGCATCGTTCGCCGCGCGCTGCGGCGCTTCCGCCGCATTCTGCGCCTGCTTCAACGCCTGCTGCTGGTCGCGCTGCTGCGCCCGCACCGCGCGCTGCTCGTCGTCGAGCGCGAGCTGCTCCTGACGGATGCTCGCCCGCTCCTCGCGCATCCGGTCGCGCGCCACGCCGAGACAGTGATTGACGAAGAACTTGCTGTAGCAATCGTGCTCCGCCACGGCATAACGATAATCGTTTTCCGCGGAACGTTGATTGAGCACTTTTTGACGGGCGTCGAAATCCTGCGTGGCGGAGGCTGCAACGGGCGCGGCGACAGCGGCGTCCGGCGCGGTTGCGCCCGATGCCTGTGCGTACGCGACGGTGGACCCGGCGGACAAAGCCGCGGCAAGCGCTGCGCCGAGCGCGACGAGAGAAATGCGGGAAGTTGGCAACGTCGTAGGAAAGCTGCGGGACATGTGTCAAATTCTATCACCCCCGGCTGGACGCTCCGCCATTTATGGCAAAATGCCCCGCTTCACTCACCCGCGGCATCTGGTCCGGCGGGCCCGTCTCGCAGCCCGCCGCGCGGTCTGCCGGCCCGCGCCGCGATTTCAGCAGGCAGATCATCCACGACATGACGGAAACCGTAGCACTCAAGATCGTACAGCGCATCGCCACCGAACTGTCCGTCCAGCCGCGCCAGGTCGCGGCGGCAGTGCAACTCCTCGACGAAGGCTCGACCGTTCCGTTCATTGCCCGGTACCGCAAGGAAGTGACCGGCAACCTGGACGACACGCAGCTGCGCCAGCTCGAGGAACGCCTCCTGTATCTGCGCGAGCTCGAGGATCGCCGCGCGGCGATCCTGTCGAGCATCGACGAACAGGGCAAGCTGACCGACGAACTGCGCGCCGCGATCGACGCGGCCGACAGCAAGCAGGTGCTCGAAGACCTTTATCTGCCGTATAAGCCGAAGCGCCGCACGCGCGCGCAGATCGCCCGCGAAGCCGGCCTCGAGCCGCTCGCGCAGGCACTGCTCGCGAATCCGCTGCTCGACCCGCAGACGGAAGCCGCCGCCTACGTCGATGCCGACAAGGGCGTCGCCGACGTGAAGGCCGCGCTCGACGGCGCGCGCGACATCCTGTCGGAACAATTCGGCGAAACGGCCGAACTGCTCGGCAAGCTGCGCGACTACCTGCACAGCCAGGGCGTCGTGTCGTCGACGGTCGTCGAAGGCAAGGAAAACGAGGAAGGCGAGAAGTTCCGCGACTACTACGACTACGCGGAAACGATCCGGACCGTGCCGTCGCACCGCGCGCTCGCGCTGTTCCGCGGCCGCAACGCCGGCGTGCTGACCGTCAAGCTCGGCCTCGGCGAGGAACTCGACGCGCAGGTCCCGCATCCCGGCGAAGCGATGATCGCGCGCCATTTCGGGATCGCGAACCAGGGCCGCCCGGCCGACAAGTGGCTGTCCGACGTGTGCCGCTGGTGCTGGCGCGTGAAGGTGCAGCCGCACATCGAGAACGAACTGCTCACGCAACTGCGCGAAACGGCGGAAGCCGAAGCGATCCGCGTGTTCGCCCGCAACCTGAAGGACCTGCTGCTGGCCGCGCCGGCCGGCCCGAAGGCCGTGATCGGTCTCGACCCCGGCCTGCGCACGGGCGTGAAGGTCGCCGTGGTCGATCGCACCGGCAAGCTGCTCGCGACCGATACGATCTACCCGCACGAGCCGCGCCGCGACTGGGACGGCTCGCTCGCGAAGCTCGCGCGCATCGCCGCGCAGACGCAGGCCGAGCTGATCAGCATCGGCAACGGCACCGCATCGCGCGAAACCGACAAGCTCGCGAGCGAGCTGATCTCGAAGCATCCCGATCTGCGGCTGCAGAAGATCGTCGTGTCGGAGGCCGGCGCGTCGGTCTACTCGGCGTCCGAGCTGGCCGCGAAGGAATTCCCGGAACTCGACGTGTCGCTGCGCGGCGCCGTGTCGATCGCCCGCCGCCTGCAGGACCCGCTCGCCGAGCTCGTGAAGATCGAGCCGAAAGCGATCGGCGTCGGCCAGTACCAGCACGACGTGAACCAGCGCGAACTCGCCCGCTCGCTCGACGCGGTGGTCGAGGATTGCGTGAACGCGGTCGGCGTCGACGCGAACACCGCGTCGGTCGCGCTGCTCGCGCGCGTCTCGGGCCTGAACGCCACGCTCGCGCGCAACATCGTCGACTATCGCGACGCGAACGGGCCGTTCCCGTCGCGCGACCACCTGCGCAAGGTGCCGCGCCTCGGCGACAAGACCTTCGAACAGGCAGCCGGCTTCCTGCGCATCAACGGCGGCGAGAATCCGCTCGATCGCTCGTCGGTCCACCCGGAGGCCTACCCGGTCGTCGAACGCATCCTCGCGAAGATCAGCAAGCGGATCGACGACGTGCTCGGCAGCCGTGACGCGCTGGCCGGCCTGTCGCCGGCCGAATTTGTTGACGAACGTTTCGGCCTGCCGACCGTGCGCGACATCCTGTCCGAACTCGAAAAACCGGGTCGTGACCCGCGCCCCGAATTCAAGACGGCAACGTTCCGCGACGGCGTCGAGAAGGTCTCCGACCTGATGCCCGGCATGCTGCTCGAAGGGGTCGTGACGAACGTCGCGGCATTCGGCGCGTTCGTGGATGTCGGCGTGCATCAGGACGGCCTCGTCCATGTATCCGCGATGTCGACGAAGTTCATCAAGGATCCGCACGAAGTCGTGAAGGCCGGCCAGGTCGTCAAGGTCAAGGTGCTCGACGTCGACGTGAAGCGTCAGCGCATTGCGCTGACGATGCGCCTCGACGACGAAGCGGCCGCGCCCGGCATGGCGCCGCGCGGCGGCCAGGATCGCGGCAGTGCCGGCCGCGGCGGCAGCGCCCGTCCGCAGCGTTCGCGCGAACCGGAACCGGCCGGCGCGATGGCCGCGGCGTTCGCGAAGCTGAAGCGCTGAGCACGCGAAGGCTGTTGACGTATAAAAAAAACCCGCCGAAAGGCGGGTTTTTTATTGCTTCAGCGAGCGCGCAGCCAGATCGGCATGGGCCGCATGCGCGGCCACTGCGCGCACCGGTCAGATCTCGATCTTGGTCCCGAGCTCGACGACGCGGTTCGCCGGGATCGAGAAGAAGTCGGTCGGCTTCGCCGCGTTCTGGTGCATCCACGCGAACACGCGTTCGCGCCAGATCGACATGCCGGGCAGATGCGTCGGCACGACCGTTTCGCGCGCGAGGAAGAACGACGTGTCCATCAGTTCGAACGTCATGTCGTGCGTGCGGCCGAACTCCTCGAGCACGGCCTTCACGTCCGGCGTCTCGTTGAAGCCGTACTGGGCCTTGACGATGTACAGGCCGCCACCCGCGTCGCGCGAACTCAGGCGCTTGTCGTCGCGCACGTACGGAATGTCGCGTGTGACGAACGTCAGGAAAATGGTCCGCTCGTGCAGCACCTTGTTGTGCTTCAGGTTGTGCAGCAGGCTGACGGGCACGAGCTTGTCGTTGCCGGTCAGGTAGATCGCGGTACCCGACACGCGGTGCGGCGGATGCGCGAGCAGCCCCTGCAGGAACGGCTCGAGCGGGATCCCGTCGGCGGCCGTGCGCTCCTTGACGATATGGCGGCCCTTGTACCAGGTCATCAGCAGGAAGAACAGCAGCGCGCCGATGCCGAGCGGCAGCCAGCCGCCCTGCGCGACCTTCAGCAGGTTCGCGCCGAAAAAGCCCAGGTCGACCGCGAGGAACACGGCGATGATCGCGCCGACGAGCAGCCGGTTCCAGTTCCACACCTTCACCATCACGACGGCAGCGAGCACGGTCGTGATCACCATCGTCGCCGTCACCGCGATGCCGTACGCGGCGGCGAGGTTGTCGGAACTCTTGAAGCCGATCACGATGCAGAGGATCACGAACAGCAGCAGCCAGTTCACGACCGGCACGTAGATCTGGCCGATCGCCAGCTCGGACGTATGCAGCACCTTCATGCGCGGCACGTAGCCGAGCTGGATCGCCTGCGACGTCAGCGAATACGCGCCGGAAATCACGGCCTGCGAAGCGATCACGGTCGCGACCGTCGACAGCACGACGAGCGGCAGCAGCGCCCACTCCGGTGCCAGCAGGAAGAACGGGTTCTCGATCGCCTTCGGATTCTCGATCAGCAGCGCGCCCTGGCCGAAGTAGTTCAGCACGAGCGACGGCATCACGAGCCCGTACGCGGCGAGGCGGATCGGCTTCGCGCCGAAATGGCCCATGTCCGCGTAGAGCGCTTCCGCACCGGTCAGCACCAGCACGACCGAACCCAGCACGACGTAGGCCTGCAGCAGGTGGTCCGCCATGAACGACGCCGCGTAATACGGGTTGATCGCCGCGATGATGCCCGGCACGCGCACGATGTGATATACGCCGAGTGCCGCGATCACGACGAACCACAGCACCATGATCGGCCCGAACAGCTTGCCGACCAGCGCGGTGCCGTGACGCTGGATCCAGAACAGCGCGATCAGGATCACGATCGTGATCGGCAGGACCAGGTGGGACAGGTGCGGCGTCGCGATCTCGAGGCCTTCGACCGCCGACATCACGGAGATCGCCGGCGTGATCACGGCGTCGCCGTAGAACATGCAGGCGCCGAAGATCCCGAGCGCCATCAGCGCGCCCGCGACGCGGGTTTTCGAGTCGAGCGGCCGCAGCGACAGCGCCATCAGCGCGAGCACGCCACCCTCGCCGTTGTTGTCGGCCCGCATCACGAACAGCAGATACTTGATGCCGACCACCAGGATGATCGCCCAGAACAGCAGCGAGATCACACCGAGAATCGAGCCTTCCGTGAGCGGAATGCCGTGTGCGGGGCTGAACGCCTCCTTCAGCGAATACAGCGGGCTCGTGCCGATGTCGCCGAACACGACGCCGATGGCCGCTATCGCAAGCGCCCGCATCGAGTGTTGGTGCGTCGAATGCGCATGGGCTGCGTCGGTCGCCTGGATCGTGTCGTTCATATGAAGCGTAATAATCGGGTCCGGTCGGACAAAACGAGCGCTATTCTACTCGCGCCCCCCTGAAAAACCGTCCTGCCTTGTTGCCCTTAAACCACGTGATCCACGCTGCGCATGCAATCCTGCGCAAGCTGTGGCAGGGCTGCCATCATAGCCGGGGCCGCGCCGTCTGCCTACCACGCGCGCGGATCGCCGTGCCCGCCGGCACGGCGCGCCAATAAAAAACGGCGCCGCAAGCGGCGCCGTACAAGGCTTTCCTTCGATCGGCCGCCGCTTACGCGCCCGAGCCGTCGCGCTGCGCGCGACCGCGCTTGATCCATGCCTCGAGGTTGTGCGGACGAACCGTGTCCCACTCTTCGAACGGCTGATGAATCCACGGATTCGTCGGCAGATACTGTGCGTGATAGTCCGGCTTGACCTTCGAGCAGCCCTTGTACCAGAGCACGGCCGAACGCACGGCCGTGACCGACGGATAGCGCTCCTTCAGGTGCTCCTGCACGCGCGCGAGCGTGACGCCCGAATCGACGAGATCGTCGACCAGCAGCACGTTGCCCGCGAGACTGCCGCGCGTCATCGTGATGTACTGCGCGATGTCGAGCTCGCCCTGCTCGGTGCCGGCCGCTTCGCGGTACGAACTCGTCGCGAGGATCGCGAGCGGGACGTCGTAGATGCGCGACAGCTGGTCGCCGACGCGCAGGCCGCCGCGCGCAAGGCACAGGATCTGGTCGAACTTCCAGCCCGATTCATGCACCTGCAGCGCGAGCAGCTCGATCAGACGATGGTATTCGTCCCAGCCTACCCACAGGTTCTTGTCGTCATTGCGCGGATCGGTCATCAAGTCTGCCGCCGTCATCGTGATTTGCTGCGTCATGCTGAGAATTACACCTTGAACGGATGGCGAAGCAGGATCGTCTCGTCGCGATCCGGCCCCGTCGAAACCATGTCGACCGGCACGCCGGCCACTTCCTGGACACGGGTCAGGTAGGCCTGCGCATTCGCCGGCAGCGCGTCCCACGTCTTGATGCCGACGGTGCTTTCCTTCCAGCCGGCGAACGTTTCGTACACGGGCTCGCAACGCGCGACGTCGGCCGCACCGCGCGGCAGGATGTCCACGTCCTTGCCGTCGATCTTGTAGCCGACGCACAGCTTGACTTCATCGAGGCCGTCGAGCACGTCGAGCTTCGTCATGCACAGGCCCGACACGCCGTTGATCTGGATCGAGCGGCGCAGTGCCGCTGCGTCGAGCCAGCCGGTGCGGCGCGGACGGCCGGTGACCGAGCCGAATTCCTTGCCGACGTTCGCGAGCGTGACGCCGACCTGGTCCTGGCGCTGCGGGTTGTCCGCGTCGTACAGTTCGCTCGGGAACGGGCCCGAGCCGACGCGCGTGCAGTACGCCTTCGTGATGCCGAGGATGTAGTTCAGCTTCTGCGGACCGACGCCGGCGCCGGCCGATGCGGCACCCGCGACGCAGTTGCTCGACGTGACGAACGGATAGGTGCCGTGGTCGATGTCGAGCAGCGTGCCTTGCGCGCCTTCGAACAGCAGGTTCTGACCGGCGTTGTTCGCGTCGTACAGGCGGCGCGACACGTCGGCCACCATCGGCTTCAGGCGATCGGCATAGCCGAGCATCGTGTCGAGCGTGGCCTGGAAATCGACGGCCGCGCCACCCAGGTACTGGGTCAGCACGAAGTTGTGGAAATCGAGGTTTTCGCGCAGGCGGTCGGCGAAGGTCTTCGCGTCGAACAGGTCCTGCACGCGCAGCGCGCGGCGGCCGACCTTGTCTTCGTACGCCGGGCCGATGCCGCGGCCGGTCGTACCGATCTTGCCCGCGCCCTTGCGCGCTTCGCGCGCCTGGTCGATCGCGATGTGGTACGGCAGGATCAGCGTCGTGGCTTCAGAGATGAACAGGCGATCGCGCACGTTCACGCCGGCCTCTTCCAGCTCGCCGATTTCCTTGAACAGTGCCTCGGGGGACAGGACGACGCCGTTGCCGATGTAGCAGGCGACGCCTTCACGCATGATGCCCGACGGAATCAGGCGCAAGATGGTTTTCTTGCCGCCGATGATGAGGGTGTGGCCGGCGTTGTGACCGCCCTGGAAACGCACGACGCCCTGAGCGTGGTCCGTCAGCCAGTCGACGATCTTGCCCTTGCCTTCATCACCCCATTGCGTTCCCACGACGACGACATTGCGCCCGGGAGTCACGTTCACTGCGCTGGCAGACATGTTGATTCGTTAGCTGGTTAAAAACGTATTCTACCTATGTTCGCGGGCGATTCCGAATTTTTCCGTTTCGCTTCAACGATATGCACGCCGAACGACGGCCCGCGAACGCCTGTTTAACGGGGTTCGACCACCCACGCGCCGTCACGCTCGACGAGCGAACGGTCGCAGGCGAACTCGTCGAGCACGTGGTCGTGTCCCGGCAAGGCCTGGATCACGACCTCGCCCGCGTCGCGCAGCGCCGCCACTGCCGCGCTCAGCGCGTCGTCCTGCGCCCAAGGCGCCAAAATCGCGGTGCCGCGCGCCTCGACCGGCGAAATCCGCGCAAGCTCGCGCAGGTCGAGCGAGAAGCCCGTCGCCGGGCGGGCGCGGCCGTAGGCCTGGCCCACGTGGTCGTACCGGCCGCCGCGCGCGATCGCGTTCGGCACGCCGTCGATGTACGCCGTAAACATCGCGCCGCTGTGGTACGCGTAGCCGCGCAGGTCGGCGAGATCGATCGCCACCTCGACGCCCTTCGCTTGCGCCGCAAGCTGCGCAAGATCGTCGAGCGCACGCGTGATCTCGGGCAGCACCGGCAGACGCACACGCGCCTCGTCGAGCACGCTCGCGTCGCCGTACAGATGCGGCAGCGCACGCAGCGCCGCGCGCGTGTCGGCGCCGAGATCGTCGGTGAGTTCGTTCAGCAGCGGCACGTCCTTGCCCGACAGCGCGTCGTACAGCGCCTCGCCGCGCTCGGCAGCCTGCGCATCACGCGCGAGCAACGCCGCGAGCACGCCCGCGTGGCACAGGTCCAGGCGGATGCGCGACAACCCCGCGAGGTGTAGCGCGTCGAGCATCAGCTGCTGGATCTCGAGATCGGCTTCCAGCCCGGCGTGCCCGTAGATTTCGGCGCCGATCTGGATCTGTTCGCGCGTCGCGTGCAGCCCGCGAGGACGCGTATGCATCACGTGGCCGGCATAGCAGAGGCGCGTCACGCCCTGGCGGTTCAGCAGGTGCGCGTCGATGCGCGCGACTTGCGGCGTGATGTCCGCGCGCAGGCCGAGCGTGCGGCCCGACAGCTGGTCGACCAGCTTGAAGGTGCGCAGGCGCAGGTCGTTGCCGCCGCTCGTCAGCAGCGATTCGAGGTATTCGAGCAACGGCGGCATCACCATTTCGTAGCCGTACGAACGGAAGCGGTCGAGCAGCCTGCGGCGCAGCTCCTCGATCTTGCGCGCTTCCGACGGCAGCACGTCGGCGATATTCTCGGGAAGTAACCAGGTCGACATCGGTACGGTCCTACGACGGGAAACAGGGCGCGACATGCGCGCCGCGAAATGAATCGGAAATCGGCAATCGGGCGGAACGAACGGCGGGTGCGCCGTCCGGATCAGGTGGCGAGCAGCAGCAGGACGAGCCCGAGCGCCATCACGATGAGCCCGCCGATCCGGATATGATGCGGCGGCCGCTCCGCTATTCTACGAAACGTGTCGCGCCAGGCGACGGGAAACACGAAGGGGAACGCCCCCTCGATGATCAGCATCAGTGCTACCGCGAGCAACAACGAGCCAGCCAGGTCCATGCGAGCGACGGCGCCGCTCGACGCGGCGCCCCAAGGTCAGTGTTTGCGGGGAGCGGGTGCCGCCGGTGCGGCACCGCCCGTCGGGCTGCGCATGAAACGGAAAAACTCGCTGTCGGGGTCGACGACGATGATGTCGTTGCGCTTGAAGGTATTCCGGTAAGCCTGCAGGCTCGCGTAGAACTGGTAGAACTGCGGATCGCGGCCGAACGCATCGGCGGCGATCGACGCAGCCTTCGCGTCGCCCTCGCCCTTGATCGTCTGCGCGGACTTGTACGCATTCGCGAGCACCGCCTGCTGTTCGCGTTCCGCGTCGGCCTTGATCTGCTCGACATCGGCGGCGCCATCCGCGCGCACCTGTGCGGCCTGGTCGCGCAGCGCGGCAATCATCCGCTGATAGACGGCATCCGTCTGCGCAGCCGGCAAGTCGACACGCGTCAACTGCACGTCGACCACGTCGACGCCGAAGCCCGATGCCGTCGCCCGCACCGCGTCGCGCGCCGCATTGGCGATCTCGCGCTGCCCGCCGAGCGCGTCGTCGAGCGCGCGCTTGCCGAACGCGTCGCCGAGTGCGCTCTTCAGCGCGCCGGCCAGGCGGTCGGCGGCCGCCGCCGGGTCACCGCCCGTCGCCGCGAAATACTTCATCGGATCGCTGATCCGATACTTGACCGCATACGCGACGAGCAGGTCGTGCTTGTCTTCGGTCGCCAGTTGCAGCGGATCCGACGACTCGAGCGATTGCAGGCGCGTGTCGATCAGCGTCGCCGTCTGCAGCGGCGGCGGCAGCTTGAAATGGATGCCGGGGCCCGCGAGTTCGGGTTGCGCGCCGTCGCGGCCCGACAGCACGGCCGCATGGCGCGGATCGACGGTGAGGACGGTCGACGACGCCGCGAAAGCGGCGATCACGATTGCGACGACGAGCGCAATGATTCGGTTCATGTTCTGCGCTCCCCGTTACTTCGTATCGTCTTCACGCGAGCGGCTGCGGAACGCTTCGCGCGACCGCAGCACGTCGCTGCCCGGTGCGGGCGCCGCCGCGGCCGAAGCCGCGCTCGCGGGTGCGCTCGCCGCGGCGGCGGCCGGCGCCGACGTCGCGTCGGGCGCGGATGCGCCGGCGGGCGTCGCGGCATTCGTCGCATTCGTCGCATTCGCGGCGTTTTGTCGCCCCTGCTCGACGAGCTTGTCGAGCGGCAGGTACACGACGCTGTTGCCGCCCTTGTTGCCGACGAACACCTTCGTCGCGTTCGAATAGATTTCCTGCATCGTCTCGAGATACATCCGCTCGCGGATCACCGCGGGCGCCTTCGAATACTGTGCATAGACCTGCTTGAACCGGTCGGCGTCGCCTTCGGCCTGCGTGACCACGCGATCGGCATACGCCTTCGCTTCATCGGCAAGTTTCGCGGCGTCGCCCTGCGCCTTCGGCAGCAGATCGTTCGCGTAGGCCTGCGCGGCACGCTTCGCGGCTTCGCGATCATCGCGCGCCTTCGCGACTTCGGCGTACGCGGCCTGCGTCTGCTCGGGCGCCGCGACGCTCTGCATCGTGACGGCCGTCACCTCGAGCCCCGACTGATAGCGATCGAGATCGCGCTGGATCGCGGCGGACAGCTGCGCGCGCAGCGCGTCGCGGTCCTGGTTCAGCATGTCGGCCGCGCTGCGCGTGCCGACGATCGCGCGCACTGCGGCCTGGGCGGCCTGCGACACGCTGCGCTCGGGATCGACGCTGCGGAACAGGTAATCGGTTGCCGAACGGATCCGGTACTGGACGACGAAACGCACGTCGACGATGTCGGCATCGCGCGTCAGCATCGCCGCTTCCTTCACGTTCGCGAGACGCACGACGTTGTTGCGGCCGATCTCGATCGAACGGACCTGCGACGTGTCGACGATCTCATGCAACGCGAACGGATACGGCGCGCGCCAGTGCACGCCCTGTCCGACCGTGCCGGACAGCTTGCCGAACTGCAGCACGACGCCCGTCTGGCCTTCCTGCACGACGAACAGCCCGCTGCCCGCGTAGACCGCGACCAGCACGCCGATCACGATGCCGACGCCGACACGCGCGGCCCGGCCGTTGTCGGGCCGGAAGCCGTTGCCGCCCTTGCCGCCGAACAGGCCGCTCAGACGCCGGTTGAAGTTGCGCCACATCTCGTCGAGATCGGGCGGACCGTCACCGTCGCCACCGGGCGGACGCTTCGATTCGTTCACACGCGGACGGGATCCGTCGTTGCCCTTGCCTTCGCCGCGTCCCCAGCGGGGATCGTTGATCGACAGCAAGGCGCGCATCCGCCGCCAGGTACTCCGCTCGTTGTATTCGTTCACCAGAGTTTGTTCACCAGATTAGACGCCGGCGAACCGGCCGGGACCGGTTAGCGCCCGTGTTCGGAAATCGTGTGGTCTTCGTGTGGTTCAGCGGGTGCGCCGTCGAGCGCGACGTTGGGTAACGTCGCGCCGGTAAGGTGTTCCGCGGAGGCGATCTCGGCGATGGCGGCACGCAACGCGTCAAGACCCTGACCGGTGCGTGCGCTCAAAAAGACGCGCGAAATATTACCATACTCGTCCCGCTCGACCGCGTCGCCGCGGGCCGCCAGCTCAGGCACCGCATCGATCTTGTTGAACACCAGCACCTGCCGGATCGTGTCCGCGCCGATCTCGTGCAGCACGCCGTTCACCTGCTCGATCTGTTCGAGCCGCACCGCGCTCGATGCGTCGACCACGTGCAGCAGCAGATCCGCATGAATCGTTTCCTCGAGGGTCGCGCGGAACGCTGCAACCAGCTGGTGAGGCAGTTCGCGAATGAATCCGACCGTATCGGACACGACGATCTGACCAGCCTCGTCGCCGAGGTACACGCGTCGCGACGTCGTATCGAGCGTGGCGAACAGCTGGTCGGCCGCATAAGCCTGCGCTTTCGTCAGCGCATTGAACAGCGTCGACTTGCCCGCGTTCGTATAGCCGACGAGCGACACCGACATCGTGCCGCTGCGTGCGCGCTGGCGACGCTGCGTGCTGTGCTGCCGGCGCAGCCGGTCGAGCCGCGACTTCAGCATCTTGATGCGCTCGCCGATCAGCCGGCGGTCGGTTTCGAGCTGGGTTTCGCCGGGGCCGCGCAGGCCGATACCGCCCTTTTGCCGCTCCAGGTGGGTCCACGCGCGAATCAGCCGGGTCGACAGGTATTGCAGCTGCGCGAGCTCGACCTGCAGCTTGCCTTCGTGACTGCGGGCGCGCTGCGCGAAGATGTCGAGGATGAGGCTCGTGCGATCGACCACCCGCCTGTTAAGCGCCTGCTCCAGATTGCGTTGCTGGGCCGGTGCCAGTGCGTGGTTGAAGATGACGATTTCGACGTTGTGCGCGTCGCAGGCAAGCCGCAATTCTTCGGCTTTGCCGCTGCCGATGAACATCTTGGCATCGGGGCTGGCGCGACGACCTGTGAGGGTGACGGCGGGACGGGCCCCCGCACTGGAGGCGAGAAGACTGAGTTCTTCGAGACTGGCTTCGAAATCGGTCTTGCCGAAGTCGATGCCGACGAGCGCTGCGTTGATCAAATTATCGGGTGTCAAGATAAGGCGGCTGGCATCGGTCGCTCGCGGCGACCGGATGCCGGCCGCTGCGATGGGTTAGGACGAGGCTTCCGCGTCCGGGTGGAAATTCACCGGGCGCGCCGGCACGACCGTCGAGATGGCGTGCTTGTAGACCATCTGGGTCACCGTATTACGGAGCAACACGACGTACTGGTCGAACGATTCAATGTTCCCTTGCAGCTTGATGCCGTTGACGAGATAGATCGAAACGGGAACGTGCTCTTTGCGCAGTGCGTTCAAAAACGGGTCTTGTAACAATTGCCCTTTGTTGCTCATGGCGTACTCCATCTTTTTTTGCAGGTTGATCTGGATTGGCGACGAAGAAAAAGAGATCCGGCGCCAATCGCTACACTATAGCTGATTTTGCCTGCCCCGCCCGGGCGTAGGCCATGCGGCCTATCCCTTGCAGGACCTGCTTCAGCCCTTGTCCGCGTACGGGTTGTTCGACGAACGGAACTCTATGCGCAATGGAGTCCCGGTCAGTGAGAAAGTTTCGCGGAATCGGTTTTCGAGGTAACGCTTGTAGGTTTCCGTCACCGCGTCGAGCGCGTTGCCGTGGATGACGATCAGCGGCGGATTCTGGCCGCCCTGGTGCGCGTAGCGCAGCTTCGGACGCACCGGGCCGCGACGACGCGGCTGCTGGAACTCGACGGCCTCGATCAGCGCGCGCGTGAGCTTCGGCGTCGGCAGCTTCGCCATCGCCGCCGCGTACGCGTCGTCGACCGAACGCATCAGCGCGCCGATGCCGGTCTTCTTCGCGGCCGAAATGTAGTGCGACTTCGCGAAGTCGAGGAATTTCAGCTTGCGGGTCAAATCCGCTTTCGCGCGGTCGCGCGCGTGGTCGTCGAGACCGTCCCACTTGTTGACGCCGATCACGAGCGCGCGGCCCTGCTCGACGACGAAGCCGGCGATGTGCGCGTCCTGGTCGGAAATGTCCTGCTGCGCATCCAGCAGAAGAA
The DNA here is from genome assembly GCF_003853505.1 of Burkholderia sp. Bp9015. Lineage (NCBI taxonomy): Bacteria > Pseudomonadati > Pseudomonadota > Betaproteobacteria > Burkholderiales > Burkholderiaceae > Burkholderia > Burkholderia sp. Bp9015. Next base: position 307,692 of record NZ_QTPZ01000003.1, on the reverse strand, counting down.
TGACGACGTTCGCGTCGGAGATCGACTGCAGCGTCTTCACGACCGAGAACTTCTCGATCGCCTCGAACACCTTGCCGCGGCGTCGCAGGCCCGCGGTATCGATCAGCGTGTATTTCTTGCCGTTACGCTCGAAGTCGACGTAGATCGAATCGCGCGTCGTGCCCGGCATGTCGAACGCGATCACACGGTCCTCGCCGATCAGCGCGTTCACGAGCGTCGACTTGCCGACGTTCGGGCGGCCGACGATCGCGATCTTGATGCCGCGCGACGGGTCGTCCTCGTCCGCTTCCTCGGGCTGGCCCGCGTACGCGACTTCCAGCGCCTCGTTGATCATGTCGGTCACGCCGTCGCCGTGCGCGGCCGAGATCGCGCGCGGATCGCCGAGGCCGAGCTCGTAGAAGTCGGTCGCGACCGCCGTGTACTTCATCCCCTCGGCCTTGTTGACGACCAGGAAGATCGGCCGGCCGGTCTTGCGCAGGTAGTCGGCGATCGACTTGTCCTGCGGCGCGAGCCCGTTACGACCGTCGACGATGAACACGACGACGTCGGCTTCCTCGACGGCCTGCCGCGTCTGGCGCGCCATCTCGTGCAGGATGCCGTCCTTCGCGACGGGCTCGAAGCCGCCGGTATCGACGACCAGGTACGGCCGTGCGCCGACGCGCCCTTCGCCGTAATGGCGATCGCGCGTCAGGCCCGGCAAGTCGGCGACCAGCGCATCGCGCGAGCGCGTGAGCCGGTTGAACAGCGTGGATTTCCCCACATTGGGGCGCCCAACGAGGGCAATGACCGGTTTCATCTGTGTTTTCTACGGTGATGCGCAGCAGCGGGAGGCCCGCTGCTGCGGGCGGCTGCGCTGAATGAAAATATCACGAATTCGCGCCGCGCCGGATGCGCGCGCCGGGCGCGCGGTGCGCGCCGTCGTCTTTCGTTGCGAACTGCCTTTCAAATACCGAGCGGCCGGGGACACCGGCCGCCTTCATGTCGCGCGACCGCAGCGCGCGGGACAAGCCCGCCGCGCCACGATTGCGCTTGTTGCGTGCGCGTCAGCGCGGACGGAATCCGTACAGGCCACCGTCCTTGGTCTGCACGACGAGCGTATTGCCCGCCAGGACCGGCGCCGCGGTAATCGCGCTGCCGTCCGTCTTCATCCGGGCGATGAAGCTGCCGTCCTCGCGCGACAGGAAGTGCACGAAGCCCTTGTAGTCGCCCATCACGACCGCATGGCCGAGCAGGTACGGCACGCCGACGTCGCGGCTCTTCAGCTTGTCGTTGCGCCAGAGCGGGTTGCCGCTCGCCGCGTCGTAGGCCGTGACGACCGACCAGTCGTCGCCGCCGGCGACGACCGAATCGTCCTGCGCGAGACCGCTGCGGCTCGAGAACGCCTTTTCCCACAGCGGACGGCCCGAGTTCGCGTCGAAGCAGCCGAGCTGGCCCTGGAACGTGACCGCGCACGCCTGGGCACCCACGAGCGTCGGCGGACCGCTGACGTCGTTGATGCGCTCGACTTCGGTCACGCCCTTCGGGAACGACACGGGCGTCTGCCAGAACGGCTCGCCCGTCTGCAGGTTGATCGCGACCAGACCGCCGCCGGGGAAGCCCGCCAGCACGGCCGCATCGCCCGCGAACGTCATGCCGGCCGACACGCGCAGGTTCAGCGGCACCGCGCGGTTGCGGTAGTTCCACTTCTGCTCGCCCGTCTGCCCGTTGAACGCGATCACCTGACCGTCGATCGTGCGCACGATCACGAGGCCGTTGCCGACCAGCGGCGGCGAGAAGATCTCGCCCTGCACGCTCGTCTTCCACAGCTGCTTGCCGTCCGGGCCGAGGACGAACACACCGCCCTTGAGCGCGCCGACGGCAGTCAGGTTGCCGTCGCTGCCGACCCCGGCCGACAGGTCCGAACCGACCTTCGAGCGCCACAGCGTCTGGCCCGTCTTCGCGTCGATCTTCTCGACCGAACCGTTCTCGCCCGCCGCGTAGACGGCGTCGCCCACGGCCACCGGCGAGAACAGGTAGCGCCCGCCCTTGCCGACGCTCGCCTTCCAGACCTGTTGCACGTCCAAGACGGGCTTGAACTCGGTGAGCGGCGTCGGCACGCGGCGCACGTCCTTCGACGACGAGCAGGCCGCCAATGCCAGGACAGCCGCCGCGCAGGCTACGGGCACAGCGTAACGTTTCAGCAAATTCATCGGTTAGCGAAGCAGAGTTAAGAGGTTGAGGGGGCTGCGATCAGCCGCCGAGCGCATCGAGCTTGAACTGCACGAGCTGGCGCGCGGACTGGTCGTCCTGCGACAGGCCGGCGAGCGCGAGCTTGTACGCGGCGCGCGCATCGTCGGTCTTGCCTTGCGCCGCGAGCAGATCGCCGCGGCGATCGGCCACGAGGCCCTTGAATGCATCCACCGGCGTGCCGGACAGCAGCGCGAGGCCCGCGTCGTACGCCTTCTCGTCGAGCAGCAGCGACGCGAGACGCAGCTTCGCGATCTGCTTGTACTCGTCGTCCTTGGCGTGATCGGCGGCCCATTGCAGCTGCGCCTTCGCGCCGGCGGCATCGCCGGCCGCGTACAACGTCTTCGCCGCCGTGAGCGCGGTCATCTGCGCATACGGCGTGCTGCCGAACTTGTCTTCCATGTCGGCGGCCGCACGGGCCATCGTCGCCTTGTCGTTCGCGGCAGCGGCCTTCTGCACCTGCTCGTACAACCCGGAAGCCTCGGCGGCCTGACGGCGCTGCCAGTAATTCCAGCCGTTGAAACCGGCCGCGACGACCAGCGCCGCGAGCACGATCCACGTCGTGAGGTTACCCCAGCGGGCCCACCACGCCTTCAGACTTTCAATCGATTCTTGTTCGTCGTGATAACTCATCGGCGAGCGATTCCTTCCATTTCAGGCTTTTCTTGTCGAGCGAATGCCAGCGCGATCAGTCGTCGCCGTCTTCGGCGGATGCAACCATCGCATTGATTAGGAATTCGGTCAAGCTTTCGACCGGTACGGTCTGCTGAACGTTCTTTTCCCCGTCCTCGCCCGCGCCGCGCAGCGCTTTCACGCCCACCGTGCCGTTCGCGACCTCTTCTTCGCCGAAGATCACCGCGAACGCGGCACCGCTCGCATCGGCCCGCTTCATCTGCGACTTGAAGCTTGCCGGGCCGCCGTCGGCGCTGCAGTGGAAAATCACGTCGAGGCCCGTATCGCGCAGGCGCTCGGCCGCGATGAACGCCTGTTCGCGCGCCGTCTCGCCCTGGTGCACCACGTACACGTCGACACCTTCCTGCTCGGGCGCGAGATCCTCTTCCTTCAGCAGTTCGAGAATGCGCTCGATGCCCATCGCCCAGCCGCACGCGGCGGTCGGCTTGCCGCCGAGCTGCTCGATCAGCGGATCGTAGCGGCCGCCCGCCGCGACCGTGCCCTGCGCGCCGAGCTTGTCGGTCACCCACTCGAACACGGTCAGGTTGTAGTAGTCGAGGCCGCGCACGAGACGCGGGTTGATCTTGAACGGGATGTTGTTCGCGAGCAGCAGGCGCTGCAGCCCTTCGAAGTGGGCACGCGACTCGTCGCCGAGGAAGTCGATCAGCTTCGGCGCGTTCTGCGCGATTTCCTGCAGCGCCGGGTTCTTCGTGTCGAGCACGCGCAGCGGGTTAGTATACAGGCGACGCTTCGCGTCCTCATCCAGCACGTCGGCGAACTGCTCGAGATACTTGATCAGTTCGACGCGGTGCGCGGCACGCTCTTCGGCGAGGCCGAGCGAGTTGATCTCGAGCTTGATGCCGGTCAGGCCGAGGTCGTCCCACAGGCGCTGGCACATCATGATGATCTCGGCATCCGCATCCGGGCCCGCGAAGCCGAGCGCCTCGACGCCGACCTGGTGGAACTGGCGGTAGCGACCGCGCTGCGGACGCTCGTGACGAAACATCGGGCCGATGTACCACAGGCGCTTCGGGCCGTCGTACAGCATGTTGTGCTCGATCGACGCGCGCACGACCGCCGCGGTGTTCTCCGGGCGCATCGTCAGGTTCTCGCCGTTCAGCGCATCGGTGAAGCTGTACATCTCCTTCTCGACGATGTCCGTGACTTCGCCGATGCCGCGCGTGAAGAGCTGCGTGTGTTCGACGATCGGCGTGCGGATGTTCTGGTAGCCGTACGCGCGCAGCAGCGATTTCACGGTAGCTTCGAAGAACTCCCAGAGGCCGGCATCCTGCGGGAGGATGTCGTTCATGCCCTTGACGCCGGTGAGCTTCTCGATCTTGCGTTTCTGTTCAGTCATCGTTCGTGTGTGTGGACGAATTTAGTTCAGGGCCTCGGTACGGCCGTAATTGCGTGCGACGTAGTCGCTGACGATCTGCTGGAATTCCTCGGCGATCCGCTCGCCGCGCAGCGTCTTGACCTTCTCGCCGTCGATGAAGACGGGCGCGGCCGGGTTCTCGCCCGAACCCGGCAGGCTGATGCCGATGTTCGCGTGCTTCGATTCGCCCGGGCCGTTGACGATGCAGCCCATCACCGCGACGTTCATCTTCTCGACACCCGGATATTCCTTGCGCCAGACCGGCATCTGCTCGCGCAGGTAGGTCTGGATCTGCATCGCGAGTTCCTGGAACAGCGTACTCGTCGTGCGGCCGCAGCCCGGGCATGCGATCACCATCGGCGCGAACGAGCGCAGGCCCATCGTCTGCAGGATTTCCTGGCCGACGATCACTTCGCCGGTGCGCGACGCGCCCGGTTCCGGCGTCAGCGAAATGCGGATCGTGTCACCGATCCCTTCCTGCAGCAGCACGCCGAGCGCGGCCGTCGACGCGACGATGCCCTTCGAGCCCATGCCGGCCTCGGTCAGCCCGAGATGCAGCGCGAAGCCGCAGCGGCGGCCGAGTTCGCGGTACACCGCGATCAGGTCCTGCACGCCGCTGACCTTGCATGACAGCACGATGCGATCGCGGCCGAGGCCCAGCTCGACCGCGCGCTCGGCCGAGCCGATCGCCGACTGGATCAGCGCTTCGTACATCACGCTCTGCGCATCCCACGGCTGCGAGCGCGCGCCGTTCTCGTCCATCATGCGCGCGAGCAGGTCCTGGTCGAGGCTGCCCCAGTTCACGCCGATCCGCACCGGCTTGTCGTACTTCGCCGCGGCTTCGATCATCTGCGCGAACTGCGTGTCGCGCTTCGCGCCCTGGCCGACGTTGCCCGGGTTGATCCGGTACTTCGACAGCGACTCCGCGCAGCCCGGGTAGTCGCGCAGCAGCAGGTGGCCGTTGTAGTGGAAATCGCCGACGAGCGGGACGGTCACGCCCATCCGGTCGAGCTGCTCGCGGATCGCCGGCACGGCGGCCGCGGCCTCCGGCGTATTGACCGTGATGCGCACCAGTTCGGAGCCCGCGTTCGCGAGTTCCTTGATCTGGATCGCCGTGCCGATCGCGTCGGCCGTGTCGGTATTCGTCATCGACTGCACGCGCACCGGCGCATCACCGCCGATTGTCACGAGCTGCCCGCCCCAACGAACATCCACCGCATGCGACACGCGACGCGGCTGATGCCCGCCGAACACCGGCTCGGTTGAACAAATCTGACTGCTGCGTGGGGATTGAGCTTCGGATTGCATCGATAGATCCATTTACGCGGAATGCGCCGCGAGGCGGCGCATGAATTGAAAAAGCGCCGTGCCCTCGCGGCCTGTCCGGGACAGGCCTGCGCCACGGCGCTTGACGTCAGGGCAGCGTGAACCGCGCCACGTTACCCCGCGCTGCCGAATATTTTGCCGGATCGACCGGCTTTCCGTCGAACGCGACCGTATCAAGGCCTGCCTTGTTGCCGATCGTGACCTTGAACGGACCGTCGCCGGCGACCTGCTTCGTCTCGCCGGCCCGCACCAGCGCCGAGAACAGTTCCTTGCCGCTCTTGTCGCGCACGCTGAACCAGCAATCCTGCTTGACCTTCAGTTCGACCATCGACTGGCCTGCCGCGACCACGACGCTCGCGGGCTGGGCCGGCACGGCCGCGCTGCTCGCCGCGGCCGGCGCGACGACCGGTTGCGACGCGGGCACGGCGGCCGTCGGGGCCGAGGCCGGAGCCGGAGCAGCCGACGCAACGGCCTGCGGCGCCACGGCGGATGCCGCAACCTGCGCCGGGGCTTCGTTGACGGCTGCCGCCGACGCGCCGCCCGCGGCTGCCGCTTCGACGGAAGACGCCGCCGGCGCGCTGGCCGCCGACGCGTGTTCGGTACCGCCGCCCTTGAAGCGCGCGAGCCAGCTCGACGAATCGCCGCCAGTGTGCCACATGAGTACCGCGATCACCGCGACGACGACGATCGCCGTCCCCCACAGCCACGGATGATGGTGCGACGACCCGCCAAGCGGAATCGACACGCGGCCGCGCGGCAGATCCGTCCCCGACGACGCGGGCATCGACAGATCGACTTCCTGCACGCCACGCTCGCGGCGCAATGCATGGGCGAACGGCTCCGGATCGACGCCGAGCATCTTCGCGTAGCTGCGCACGACGCCGAGCGCGAACGTCACGCCGGGCAAATGGCTGATGTCGCCAGCCTCGAGCGCACGCAGCTTCTGCGGAGCGACCTTGAGCCGCGCCGACACGTCGTCGACCGTCCAGCCCTTCGCCTCCCGGAGCTGCGCCAGCCGGCTGCCGACGGCCGCCAGCGTTTCAAGCCCCGCCGGTGCCGGCTTCGCGGCATTCGTCTCTGCGCCGTTGGTCGGCTGCGGCTCACTCATCCTTGTCCTCGCGTCGATTCTTCTTCACTGGCGGGCGCCGCCGGCTCCCGCAACTGTCCATATCATGCGCGGCGCCGAGGCGCCGCGACCGATCGCTATTCGCGTGTTGTACCGCAAGAAGTCCAGGCATCCGCACCCATGCGGCCCCGACCAGGCGTCCCCGTCAGATCGCCCGAACTTCGATGATTTTTGCTGCTGCGCCCGTTCGCTCCGCCAGGCGCGTGCGGTCCTTCACGGCGCCGGCCAGCTGGCCGCACGCGGCGTCGATGTCGTCGCCGCGCGTCTTGCGCACGGTCGTGACGACACCCGCGTCGATGAGGACCTGTGCAAAGCGCTTGATCTGCTCCGGCTTCGAGCGGATGAGGCCCGATTCCGGAAACGGATTGAACGGGATCAGGTTGAACTTGCAGGGCACGTCACGCGTGACGGCCAGCAGTTCGCGCGCATGCGCTTCGGTGTCGTTGACGCCGTCGAGCATGCAGTATTCGAAAGTAATGAAGTCGCGCGGTGCGACTTTCAGATAGCGCTGGCACGCGGCCATCAGCTCGCGAAGCGGATGCTTCTTGTTGAGCGGCACCAGTTCGTCGCGCAGCGCATCGTTCGGCGCGTGCAGCGAAACGGCGAGCGCGACCGGCAATTCGGCGCCGAGGCGGTCCATCATCGGCACCACGCCGGACGTCGACAACGTGACGCGGCGGCGCGACAGGCCGTACGCGTTGTCGTCGAGCATCAGCCGCATCGCGGGCACGACCGCGCTGTAATTCAGCAGCGGCTCGCCCATGCCCATCATCACCACGTTGGTGACGACCCGTTCGGCCTTGCCGTTCGGACCGGGTGCGCGACCCAGCGACGCACGCAGCGCAAACTCGGCCATCCGGAGCTGACCGATGATTTCGGCTGTCGACAGGTTGCGGGAGAAGCCCTGCTTGCCCGTCGAGCAGAAGCGGCAGTTGACCGCGCACCCGGCCTGCGACGACACGCACAGCGTGCCGCGCGTCTCTTCCGGGATGAAAACGGTTTCGACCGCATTGCCGTTTCCGACGTCGATCAGCCACTTGCGCGTGCCGTCGGTGGAAACGTGATCGCTGACGATATCGGGCATCACGATCGACGCGCGGCCCTTGAGCTTTTCTCTCAGGGACTTCGCGAGATCGGTCATGCCGTCGAAATCGCCGGCGTTGTACTGATGGATCCAGCGCTGCAACTGCTTGGCGCGGAACGGCTTCTCGCCGAGGCTGCCGCAGTACGCGACAAGACCCTCGGCATCGAAGTCGAGAAGATTGACGGAAGTTTCGCTCGTCATGATGTGCTGCCTTGCCGCGTGCGCTGAATCCTGCCTACTTGTTGCCAGCCAGGGCTTAGCGCGAGTAGACGTTCATTTCCGGGAAGAAGAACGCGATTTCGACCGCGGCCGTTTCGGCAGCGTCCGAGCCGTGCACGGCGTTCGCGTCGATGCTGTCGGCGAAGTCGGCGCGGATCGTGCCCTTTTCCGCCTTCTTCGGATCCGTCGCGCCCATCAGGTCGCGGTTCTTCAGGATCGCGCCTTCACCTTCCAGAACCTGGATCATCACCGGGCCCGAGATCATGAAATCGACGAGGTCCTTGAAGAACGGACGTGCTGCGTGAACTGCGTAGAACTTCTCTGCGTCCGCACGCGACAGGTGTGCCATGCGCGATGCGACGATCTTCAGGCCGGCGCCTTCGAAACGGCTGTAGATCTGGCCGATCACGTTCTTTGCCACCGCATCCGGCTTGATGATCGACAGGGTGCGCTCGATTGCCATAAAAACTCCAAGAAATTAAGAAGTTACAGGTTCAAATGAATCCGCTATTGTAGCACGATCCCGTGTATCATTGCGATTGAACCCTTACACGAGTGAAAGGTTCCAAATCCATATGTTTTTTGCGCCGCCCGGCATTGAAACCTCGCGGCACGGAACGTATCTTAGCCATAGCTGCTCCGGTTTGCTGCGCCGCACACCGCGCGCGCCGAACCGGCCCCGGACGCCCATGCGTTCAATGTTAGGAGAAACCATGAACGACTATCCGTACAATTTCGGCCGCGGCGGCTCCGTCAGCACCGCGGAGGTTCGCAATCGCGTGCTGCGGAACACGTACTGGCTGCTCGCGCTGTCGATGGTGCCGACGGTGCTGGGGGCATGGGTCGGCGTCGCGACGGGATTCTCGCTGTTCGCGGCCACGAGCCCGATGATGAGCCTGCTCGCGTTCTTCGCAATCGCGTTCGGCTTCATGTTCGCGATCGAGCGGACGAAAAACAGCGCGGCCGGCGTGTTCGTGCTGCTCGGCTTCACGTTCTTCATGGGCCTGATGCTGTCGCGCCTGCTGAGCTTCATCCTCGGCTTCTCGAACGGCCCGTCGCTGATCATGCTCGCGTTCGGCGGCACCGGCATCATCTTCGCCGCGATGGCGACGATCGCCACGGTCAGCAAGCGCGACTTCTCCGGGCTCGGCAAATGGCTGTTCATGGGCGTGATCGTGATCCTGCTGGCGTCGGTCGCGAACATCTTCCTGCAACTGCCGGCGCTGATGCTCACCGTGTCGGTGCTCGCGATCGCGATCTTCTCGGCCTACATGCTGTTCGACGTCCAGCGTGTCGTGAACGGCGGCGAGACGAACTACATCTCGGCCACGCTCGCGATCTACCTCGACCTGTACAACGTGTTCACGAACCTGCTCGCGCTGCTCGGCATCTTCGGCGGCAACCGCAACTGACGTTCGCCGTACCCGATGAAAAAACCGGCCCTCGGGCCGGTTTTTTTACGTCCGCCGCCCGCTCAGTCGCGCTCGAACAGCGCGATCGATTCGACGTGCGACGTATTCGGGAACATGTTCACGACGCCGGCGCCCTTCAGCCGGTAGCCGGCCTCGTGCACGAGTAGGCCTGCGTCGCGCGCGAGCGTCGACGGGTTGCACGACACGTAGACGATGCGCTTCGGCAGCGGGCCTTCGCCGCTCTGCGCGATTTCGGCCAGCGCCTTCGACACCGCGAGCGCGCCTTCGCGCGGCGGGTCGATCAGGAACTTGTCGAAGGCGCCGAGCGCACGCAGGTCGTCGCCCGTCACCTCGAACAGGTTCCGGCACGCGAACGTCGTATGGCCGTCGACGCCGTTCTCGCGCGCATTCGCGAGCGCGCGAGTCGTCAACGTCTCGCTGCCTTCGATGCCCATCACCTCGCGCGACAGCCGCGCGAGCGGCAGCGTGAAGTTGCCGATCCCGCAGAACAGGTCGAGCACGCGATCGTCGCGCGACGGCGCGAGCAGGCGCAGCGCGCGACCCACCAGCACGCGGTTGATCTGATGGTTGACCTGCGTGAAGTCGGTCGGCTTGAACGGCATGCGGATGCCGAACTCAGGCAGCGTATAGTCGAGCGGCACGTCGAGCGGATAGAACGGCGTCACCGTGTCCGGGCCCTTCGGCTGCAGCCAGAACTGCACCTTGTGCTCGTCGGCGAACGCGCGCAGCAGCGCTTCGTCGTCCGCATTGATCGGCTCCAGCACGCGCAGCACCAGTGCCGTGACTTGCGAACCGACCGCGAGCTCGATCTGCGGCATCCGGTCACGGATCGACAGCCCCTCGACCAGCCGGCGCAGCGGCACGAGCATCGCCGACACGTGCGGCGGCAGCACTTCGCAGCTCGTCATGTCGGCGACATAGCTGCTCTTCTTTTCATGGAACCCGACCAGCACGCCGCCCTTCTTCGCGACGTTGCGCACGGTCAGGCGCGCACGGTACCGGTAGCCCCACGACGGGCCGTGGATCGGCGCGAACATCGTCTCGGCGCGCAGCTTCGACAGGTGCCACAGGTTGTCCTCGAGCACGCGCTGCTTGATCGCGACCTGCGCGCGCATGTCGAGGTGCTGCATCGAGCAGCCGCCGCAGGTGCCGAAGAATTTGCATTTCGGCTCCGTGCGCAGCACGCTCGGGCGCAGAACGTCGACAACGGTCGCCTGCTCGTAGCTCGGCTTGCGACGGTAGCTCGAATAGGTCACGCGCTCGCCGGGCAGCGCACCCTCGACGAAGATGACCTTGCCCGGCGTGCCGTCCTCGGTCGCCGTGCGGCCGACACCGCGCGCTTCCATGTCGAGCGATTCGATCTCGAGAACCGGGGCAGGCCCGGGCGCGACGGGCGCATTTTTCGATTTGCGCGCAGAAGTGGGGACGGCTTCGGACACCAGCTTTTCCTGACAAAACGTTGAAGAAGGCGAGATTGTAGACGACGAAAGCCCGCGTCGCCCGCTTTCGTGGCGCAAGCGTCAATACTGACGCCTCTGCCGCGCCGCGTCATGCGGGAACGACCTGCAGGCAGCCCGCCGCCGGCCCGCATGCGCGGCCTCTCGCGAGCTCAGCCGGCGGCACACGTTCTGCTCACAACAGACTCAGGAGACTCGGGAGAATCGACCATGCGACTGATCGACTGGAACATCCAATGGGGTCGGGACGCGGACGGCGTCGTCGACCTGCCGCGCACGATCGCCGCCGCTCGCCGGCTTGGCGACTTCGACGTGCTGTGCCTGCAGGAAGTCACGCGCGGTTTCGGCGCACTGCCCGGCCAGCCCGGCCCCGACCAGTTCGCCGAACTGGCGGCGTTGCTGCCCGGTTATGCGATCGTCGAAGCGGTCGGCGCCGACCTGCCGCCGCTCGAACCCGGCGCACCGCGCCGCCAGTTCGGCAATGCGGTCGCGACCCGGCTGCCGATCGGGCGCGTGCTGCGCCAATTGCTGCCGTGGCCGGCAGACGCCGACGCGCCTTCCATGCCGCGCGTCGCGCTCGACGTCGAACTGGTGTTACCGTCGGGTCGGCTGCGGGTCGTCACGACGCATCTGGAATTCTATTCGGCGCGCCAGCGACTCGCGCAGGTCGACGCATTGCGCGCCCGGCACCGCGAAGCGTGTGCGCATGCCGACCAGCCTGCGCCGGCCGAAAATGCCACGGGGCCGTTCAGCGAGACCGGCCAACCGCGTGATGCCATCCTCTGCGGCGACTTCAACAGCGCGTTCGGCAGCGACGCGTACCGGCGCATGCTCGAGCCGATCGCCGACGCACCGTCGTTCGTCGATGCGTGGATCGCCCGGCACCCGGGCCGCACGCCGCCGCCGACCGCCGGCGTCTACGACACTGCGCAATGGTCCGACGGGCCGCTCGCATGCGACTTCGTGTTCGTGACCGATACGCTGCTGCCGCACGTCACGCGCTGCGAAATCGACGGCGACGCGCGCGAATCGGATCACCAGCCGGTCGTGCTCGAACTCGATCGAAATTGATCGCGGCCGCCATGCGGGCCGCCCGCGTCACGCGTCGAAACCGGCCAGGTATTCGGCCCAGTGCGACGCGGGCTCCTGCGCGAGCGAATTCTTCACGAGCAGGATCTCGTCCGCATATTCGCTCGGCGTCAGGCCGCCGCGCATCAGCTGGAACCGGCAATACAGCAGGTAGGTATTGACGACGTCGGTTTCGCAATAGTTGCGGATTTCCTCGATCCGGCCATCCTGGAACGCCGGCCACACCTGGCTGCCGTCCATTCCGAGCTTGCCCGGGAAGCCGCACAGCTTCGCGAGCGCGTCGAGCGGCGCATTCGCGCGCGCCTGATACATCGCGAGCACGTCCATCAGGTCGGTGTGCCGCGAGTGATAACGCGAGATGTAGTTGTTCCACTTGAACTCGCGGTCGTCCTCGCCCAGATCCCAGTAGCGCGTCGCGGGGATCCCGTGTACGAGCGCTCGGTAATGGAGCACCGGCAGATCGAAGCCGCCGCCGTTCCACGACACGAGCTGCGGCGTGTATTTCTCGATCACGCGATAGAACGACTGGACCAGCGTCGCCTCATTGTCCTGCGGCGTGCCCAACGACCGAACGCGGAAACCGTTGTTGTCGCGGAACACGCAGGAAATCGCCGCGATGCGCTGCAGGTGATGCGGCAGGAAATCGCTGCCGGTCTTCTCGCGGCGCGCGGCGAACGCATGTTCGGCCACCGCGGCATCGTCCAGCGTCGCGGGCAGGTCTTCAAGACGGCGAATGCCGTCGACATCGGGAATGGTCTCGATGTCAAAAACGAGAATCGGTGTCATCAGTTACAGAACGGCGTCCTTGCGCACGCCATTGGAGGCAAAGAACCGCTTGAGGCGCACCAGCGCTTCCTGCTGGATCTGCCGCACGCGCTCGCGCGTGAGCCCCATCTCGTCGGCCAGCTCCTCGAGCGTGGCCGGTTCGATGTGGTTCAGGCCGAAGCGGCGCTCGATCACGTGCCGATGCTTGTCCGACAGCCGCGACAGCCATGCGCGCGTGAGCGTCTCGAGTTCGCGGTGCTGCACCTCCGCGTCGGGCGACTGGCTCTGGTCGTCGGGCAGCAGATCGAGCAGGCTGCTCGCGGGATCGAGATCGAGCGGCGCGTCGAGCGACGCGGTGTGCTCGTTGAGCGCGAGGATGTCGGTGACTTCCTCGGCGGTCTTGCCGGTGAGATAGGCGATGTCGTCGATGCTGGCTTCACGGCGCTCGGCCGCCTCGCCCGTCGACATCGAATTCTTTTCGAGGTGGCGCTTCGCGCGCAGCACCTGGTTCAGTTCGCGGATCACGTGCACGGGCAGACGCACGGTGCGAGCCTGGTTCATGATCGCCCGTTCGATGCTCTGCCGGATCCACCACGTCGCGTAGGTCGAGAACCGAAAGCCACGCGTCGGATCGAATTTCTCGATCGCGTGCATCAGGCCGAGGTTGCCCTCCTCGATCAGGTCGAGCAGCGGCACGCCGCGGTTCAGGTAACCCTTCGCGATACTGACGACGAGACGCAGGTTGCGCTCGATCATCACCTGCCGCGCCTCGAATTCGCCGGCCTTCGCAAGACGCGAATAGCGCTGCTCCTCCTCGACGGTCAGGAGCGGCTTCACGCTGATACGGTTCAGGTAATGCTGGATCGTGTCGGCCGTGAGTTCGGCCTGCAGCAATGCGCGGAAATCGTCGACGTCGGGCGCGGCTTCCGCCCGGCCTTCGTGCTCGTCGTCGCCGTCCGCTTCGGCGTCGCGTGCCTCGAGATCACGTTCGTTTTCCGCGACGTCGTCTTCGTCGTCCGTCGAAGCGCCAGCTCGCTCCACCGATGCTTGCGTGGCACGACTGATCTTCTCAGATTCGGCTTGCGGCTCGTGGCGCTTCGATTTCGGCATGGTCGTCTCGGTTATTGAGGCGGCAAATACTTCAGCGGATCGACAGGTTTACCCTGCCGGCGAACCTCGAAATGCAGCATCACGCGGTCGGCATCGCTGTTACCCATCTCGGCGATCTTCTGCCCCTTCGTTACCGCGTCCCCCTCTTTTACCATCAAAGCGCGATTGTGTGCATACGCCGTGAGGTAAGTTGCATCGTGTTTGATGATAATGAGGTTGCCATAGCCACGCAGGCCGTTGCCCGAGTAGACGACGCGGCCGTCGGCCGCCGCCTTCACGGCCTCGCCGGACGTGCCGCCGATATTGACGCCCTTGTTCTTCGCGTCGTCGAAACCGTTCAGCACCGGACCGCGCACGGGCCATGCGAACGTCACGGGGCCGCTCGGCGCGGCTGCCGTGTCGCTCGATGCGGCGGCAGCCGGCGGCGTGCTCGCGGACGACGAGCCCGCGGCCGGCGTCGCGGGACCGCTGCTGAGCGGCGCGGTCGCGACGGCGGCGCCGGTGATCGGTGCGGCAGCCGGCGAGCCGGCAAGCGCGGCACCGCCCGGCGGCGCGACACGCAGCAGCTGGTCGACTTCGATCTGATTCGGGTTCGCCAGGTTGTTCCAGGTGGCGATGTCGCGATAGTTCTGCCCGTTCTCGAGCGCGATCCGGTACAGCGTATCGCCCGGTTTCACACGGTAGAAGCCGGGCGGCGGCGGGCCGAGCGGCACTGCCGGCTGCGCGGCGGCGGTCGTGCCGAGCGATCCGGAGCGGTCGACGACGGGCGCGTTGTCGAGCCGCGTCGCACAGGCGGCCAGCAGCGTGGAGAACGCAGCCACACAGATCGCGCGCTGGGCGAACGTGAGCGGTTCCCTGGTTCGGTTGTTTTGCATCGCGCGCAACATACTCATCGGTTTCAAATCACTCCGGATTTTAAAGGGACAAAGAAAACGCGATCAAGCCGGGACTCCCGCCATTGCGCGTGCGCGACGCGCTCGACGAGCGTGAGCACCTGGGGCTGCCCGCTCTGCGCGCCGACCGGCGCGACGAGCCGCCCGCCGATCGCGAGCTGCTCGAGCAGCGCCTGCGGCACGTCGAGCCCCGCCGCCGCGATCACGATCGCGTCGAACGGGCCCGCGGACGGCAGGCCGACACGCCCGTCGCCGTAATGCAGACGGATGTTCGGCACACGCAGCGGCCGCAGGTTCAGCTTCGCGCGCTCGTAGAGCGGCTTGATGCGCTCAATCGAATACACGTCGCGTGCCACGTGACTCAGCACCGCGGCCTGGTAGCCGCAACCGGTGCCGATCTCGAGGACGCGCTCGAGCGTGCGGCCGGCCATCGCGAGCTCGATCATGCGCGCGACGACCGACGGCTTTGAAATCGTTTGCTGGTGGCCGATCGGCAACGCGGCATCCTCATACGCCTGCGTCGCGAGCCCGGGATCCACGAACAGGTGGCGCGGCACCGCGGCCATCGCATCCAGCACGCGCGCGTCGGTCACGCCGTTCGCGCGCAGGCGTTCGACCATGCGCTCGCGCACACGTTCCGACGTCAACGCGAATGCACCGGCCGGCGCGACGCTCGGCGCCGCCGGCTTCGGCATCGCGGGCTTCAGCGCGGTCGGCTTCGGTGCGCTCGCCGGCTTCGCGGCGGCCGCACCAGGCACCGTGCGGGCGACGCCCGCCTTCACCGCCACCGGCTTCAGCACGGCAGCGGGCTTGTCGACGGCCTTCGGCACCGCGCTCGCCGCATGGCGTTCACCGGCCCGGCCCTCCGATTTGCGTGGCGCTCGCTTGAGATCTTCGAGCGCGAGCGGGAACCGCTTCGCGCGCTCGCCGCTCATGAAGCCCGCCCTCCTGCGCGCGCCCATTCGCGCGTTGCAGGCAGCATTTGCGTATGCGTGAGATCGAGCTGCAGCGGCGTGATCGAGACGAAACCGTTTGCGACGGCGTGGAAATCGGTGCCTTCGCTCGCGTCCAGCGCCGCACCCGCGGCGCCGATCCAGTAGACCGGCTCGCCGCGCGGGTCGGTCTGGCGAATCACCGGCTGGGACGGGTGACGCTTGCCGAGGCGCGTGACCTGCCAGCCTTTCAGTTCGTCGTACGGCAGATTCGGAATATTGACGTTCAGCAGCGGCTGACCGGGCAGCGGATGCGCGAGAAAGTGCTCGACGATTTCCGCGGCGACGCGCGCCGCATCCGCCAGATGCGCCCAGCCCTTGTCGGCCAGCGAAAACGCGATGGCCGGCACGCCGAACATGATGCCTTCGGTGGCGGCCGCAACTGTCCCTGAATAGAGCGTGTCTTCGCCCATGTTCTGGCCGTTGTTGATCCCGGACACGACGAGGTCGGGCCGCGCGTCGGCCATCCCGGTCAGCGCGACGTGCACCGAATCGGTCGGTGTGCCGTTCACGTAGAAGAAACCCGTATTCGTCGCGCGCTGCACCGACAGCGGCCGCGACAGCGTCAGGGAATTCGACGCGCCGCTGCAATTCTGCTCGGGCGCGATCACCGTGAGGTCGGCAAGCGGCTGCAGCGCGTCGCTGAGCGCGGCGAGACCGGGGGCGAGATAGCCGTCGTCGTTGCTGAGTAGGATTCGCATCCGGCGATTGTAACCGAGGAAAGATGGCGCGAGAGCGACAGTCCGGCGGGTGCGGACAGGCCCGCACGCACGACGCGCGCGCGGTGCGCCGTCGCATCGCGCGGCGGCGTTTGCAGGTTCGGGAAAACGCGGTGCCGCCCGGTTTTTCCCCTCGAAGGGCCGCCGTGACGAGATGCCCGTTCGGCAAACCTGACGCGCAGCGCCGAGTGCGCGGCGCTCAGATCGCGCCGGCCTCGCGCAGCGCGGCGATCGCCTGCGCGTCGTAGCCGAGACTGTGCAGCACCTCGTCCGTATGCTCGCCGAGTTCCGGCCCGAGCCAGCGTGTTTCGCCCGGCGTGCCGGACAGCTTCGGCGTGATGTTCGGCAGCGGAATGTCGGTGCCGTCGGCCAGCTTGAAACGCTGGATCATCTGCCGCGCGATGAACTGCGGATCGGTGAACATGTCGGCGGCGCTGTAGATGCGCCCGGCCGGCACGTCGGCCGCGTTGAGCACCGCCAGCGCGTCGTCGATCGTGCGCGGCGCGAGCCAAGCGGCGATCGCGTCGTCGATCTCCTGCGTGCGCGGCACGCGGCCGTCGTTGCGAGCGAGCGCGGGATCGTCGGCGAGGTCGTCGCGTTCGATCGCCTTCATCAGCCGCTTGAAGATCGGGTCGCTGTTGCCGCCGATCACGATGCTGCCGTCGCGGCACGCGTAGGTGTTCGACGGCACGATGCCCGGCAGCGACGCGCCGGTGCGCTCGCGCACCATCCCGTACACGCCGTACTCGGGCACCACGCTTTCCATCATGTTGAACACCGCTTCGTACAGCGCAACGTCGACCACTTGCCCCGCACCGCCATTCACGTTGCGGTGGTGGAGCGCCATCATCGCACCGATCACGCCGTGCAGCGCGGCGATCGAGTCGCCGATCGAGATGCCGATGCGCGGCGGCGGCAAATCGGGATAGCCGGTGATGTGGCGCAAGCCGCCCATCGATTCGGCGATCGCGCCGAAGCCGGGCCTGTCGCGGTACGGGCCGGTCTGCCCGTAACCGGACAGGCGCACCATCACGAGCCCGGGGTTGTCAGCCGACAGCACGTCGTAGCCGAGCCCGAGCTTCTCGAGCAGGCCCGGGCGGAAGTTTTCGATCACGATGTCGGCCTCGCGCGCGAGTTGCCGCGCGATCGTCTTGCCGGCATCGGATTTCAGGTTGAGGGTGACCGATTTCTTGTTGCGTGCCTGGACCGACCACCACAGCGACGTGCCACCCTGCTCCGGATGCAGCTTGCGCCACTTGCGCAACGGGTCGCCGCCGTTCGGATCCTCGATCTTGATCACTTCCGCGCCGAATTCGGCAAAGAGGCGCGACGCGAACGGCCCCGCGATCAGCGTCCCGAATTCGAGCACTTTGACGCCCGCGAGCGGGCCCTGGCTGGTGCTCATGTGTCTCCCTGGCATGAGGAACGGCGCCGCCGGCCGGCGGCGCCCGGCTTACATCGTGCGGCGGTCGAGCATCGCGCGGGCGATGGTGCCCGCGTCGACGTACTCGAGTTCGCCGCCCACCGGCACGCCGCGCGCGAGGCGCGTGACCGCGAGCCCGCGCGCCTTCAGCGTCTGGCCGAGGTAGTGCGCGGTGGCTTCGCCCTCGTTCGTGAAGTTGGTCGCGAGCACGACCTCCTTGACGACACCGTCGGACGCACGCCGCACGAGGCGGTCGAAATGGATTTCCTTCGGGCCGATCCCGTCGAGCGGGCTCAGCCGCCCCATCAGCACGAAATACAGCCCGCGGTACGTCATCGTCTGCTCGAGCATGATCTGGTCGGCCGGCGTCTCGACGACGCACAGCAGCGTCGGATCACGCTCCTCGTCGCTGCACACCTCGCAGATCTGCGCCTCCGTGAAGGTATTGCACTTCTCGCAGTGCTGCAGGTGCTCGGTCGCGAACAGCAACGACCGGCCGAGCCGTTCCGCGCCCTCCCGATCGTGCTGCATCAGGTGGTACGCCATGCGTTGCGCGGATTTCGGCCCGACGCCGGGCAATACGCGCAACGCTTCGACGAGCGCGGACAGGGCGGACGGCTGTTTCATACGGCGGCTGAAAGCTGAACGGAGGCTGCGCTCAGAACGGCAGCTTGAAACCCGGGGGCAGCGGCAGGCCCGACGTCATGCCGCTCATCTTTTCCTGCGACGTCGCTTCGGCCTTGCGCACCGCATCGTTGAACGCGGCCGCGACCAGATCCTCGAGCATGTCCTTGTCGTCCGCCAGCAGGCTCGGGTCGATCGCCACGCGACGCACTTCGTTGCGGCAGGTCATCGTCACCTTGACGAGGCCGGCACCCGACTGCCCTTCGACTTCGATCTGCGCAAGCTGCTCCTGCATCTTCTTCATGTTTTCCTGCATTTGCTGCGCTTGCTTCATCAGTCCGGCGAGGTTGCCTTTCAACATGGGAATACTCCTTCTTGATCGTGTGAAAACCGGCACGCGGCGCGTGCCGGTCAATGTGTGCGGGCGTGATTGTGCCTGTCGCAGTGCGATTCGTTCAATGCAGCGTCGGCGGCGTGCCGTCCGGCGCCGGATCGGCGAGCGGCCGCACCGAGCCTTCGACGATACGCGCGCCGAAGTCACGCACGAGCTGCTGGACGAACGGATCGCCATGGATGTCCTGCTCTGCCTCGCGCTGGCGTGCCGCACGTGCAGCCGCATCGAGTGCCGCCGCGGTGCGCCGCGCGGGCCCGACCTCGACCGCGACCTCGACGGCCTTGCCGAGCGCATCGGCCAGGGCCGCCTTCAGTTTCGCGACCTGGGCGGCGTCCGCATACTGCGGCACCGGCACGGACAGTTTCAACGTCGTCGCGTCGACGGCCGTCAGCTCGCTGTTGAATGCAAGCTGATACGCGACGCCCTTCAGCGGCAACCGCGCGGCCAGCGCCGGCCATTCGCCGTCGAAGCCGACCGGGTCGAGCGCGATCGCGGGCGGCAGCGGGCGCGTGTCGACCGGCGCGGACGGACGGGACTCCACTGCCTTCGGCGCAATGCGCACGTCGTCGGGGCCGCTGTCGAACACGGGCACGAAGCCGTCGTCCGCCGCACCGCCGAACATCTCGTCGGCGCTGAGCGGCACATATTCGTCCGGCGGAATGTCTTCCCACGGCGGCGGGGCCTGGCGCGTGTCGGCAACCTGCGGCGCGCGGGCCGCCGCGCGCGGCGTCGGTACCTGCACGGCAGGACGCGATGCCGCCGGCTTTTCGACGGCCGGCTGGGCCGCCGCCGGCTTGGGCGCGGCGCCCGCACGCGCGCGGTCGGACGACACGCGCATGCCGGCGTTGCGCAGCACGTCGAGTGCGGCAGCTGCACCGCCGCGGGCAGACGGGCGCGCGGCGGGTTCGGCCGGCGCAGCACGCGGCGCCGGTTCGGCAGGCAGCGCAGGTTCGTCGTTGCGCTTGGCGGCGGCAACCGGCGGTTCAGGTTCGTTGCGGACAGCCGGCGGTGCATCGCTCGGCGGTACCGCCTGAGGTGCCGGGATCGCTTGCGGCTGCGGTGCGGCCGGCGCTGCGGTCGCAGCCGATGTTGCCGCGGATGCAGATTCAGATGCCGGTGTCGAAACAGCCTTCACTGCCGGCGCAATCGCCGCATCGTCGGACTGGACCGCTGCCGGACGCGCAGCGGGCGCAGCCGCTTGCGGACGTGCGGCCGCCACGGCTGCCGGCTGCGGCGCCGACGACTTGGGTGCCGCAGCCGACGCAACGGCAGCGGCCGCACGCGGCGCGGATGCTGGTGCAGGCACGGCACGCGGCACGGCAGGCTGACCTCCCGGCGCACTGCCGGCGCCGACGACCGGCTCGAACGCGAGCATCCGCAGCAACGTCATGGTGAAGCCGGCGTATTCGTCCGGCGCAAGGCCGAGCTCCGCGCGCCCGACCGTCGCGATCTGGTAGAACAGCTGAACCTGCTCGGGGCTCAGCGTCTCCGCGAAGCGGCGCAGATCGGCCGCTTCCGGCCATTCGTCGAGCACCGACCCCGGCGCGAACTGCGCCCAGGCGATCCGGTGCAGCAGGCTGGCGAGATCCTGCAGCGCGGTGGAAAAGGACAGGCTGCGCAGCGACATCTCGTCGGCGATCGCGAGGATCTCGGGGCCGGCGCCGGCCGCGAGCGCATCGAGCAGGCGCACCATGTAAGTCTGGTCGAGCGCGCCGAGCATGCCCGACACCGCCGATTCGGTCACTTCGTTCGCCGAGTACGCGATCGCCTGATCGGTCAGCGACAGCGCATCGCGCATGCTGCCCTGCGCGGCGCGCGCGAGCAGACGCAGCGCCTGCTGCTCGAACGAGATCTGCTCTTCGCCGAGGATCCGTTCGAGGTGCGACACGATGTGCCCGGCCGGCATCTGCTTCAGGTTGAACTGCAGGCAGCGCGACAGCACGGTGACGGGAATCTTTTGCGGATCGGTGGTCGCGAGGATGAACTTGACGTGCGGCGGCGGCTCCTCGAGCGTCTTCAGCATCGCGTTGAACGCGTGGTTCGTCAGCATGTGCACTTCGTCGATCATGTAGACCTTGAAGCGCGCATCGACGGGCGCGTACACCGCGCGCTCGAGCAGCGCGGCCATTTCGTCGACGCCGCGGTTGCTCGCGGCATCCATTTCGACGTAGTCGACGAAGCGGCCTTCGTCGATCTCGCGGCACGCGCGGCACACGCCGCACGGCTGCGACGTGACGCCGGTTTCACAGTTGAGCGCCTTCGCGAAGATCCGCGACAGCGTCGTCTTGCCGACGCCGCGGGTTCCGGTAAACAGATAGGCGTGATGGAGACGCCCGCCGTCGAGCGCGTGCGTGAGCGCCCTGACGACGTGCTCCTGGCCGACGAGCGAAGCGAAATCCTTCGGACGCCACTTGCGTGCGAGAACTTGATAGGTCATCGGGAAATTGTATCAGTAACGCTGCGTCGCGCCGACACGCGAAACGGTGCGGAAAACGGGCAAGACGCAGGTAAAGCGGAGAATGACGCAGAAATAAAAAACGCCCGGCGAACGGGGCGAGAGGAAAGGTGACGAGCCCGACCCTCGGCACTGGCAGAAAACGATTGTGGCTGCTTCGTTCCCGACCTGACCAGGTTCACCGCCCCACCATGCGAGGAGGCCCGTCACGGCATATTCTATCACCGCTTCCGGCCAAATGCGACCGTTTGTTCGCAACAATGCGCACGATCGAGCAAAGCGGCGCGCGTACGGGCTTGTCGATCCGGCGCGAACAGGTGGACAGATTCCGCGATGGAGACCGTGACTCTTGTATTTTGCGAGGCGGCCTCCACGTTCGGATCACAACGGTCGAACGGCGCGTCGTACCCCTACTCGCGTAGCGGCTACTATCGCCGCCCGCAGCAGATAGCAATTTAGGCTAATATGACGCCCGAACGACCCGCGAGCCGCGCCAAGCAGCGCTTACGCCCCTCCTTCCGGGGAGCGGAGTGACCTGCCGCAGCGGCCGGCAGCCGACAGGCCGCCGGAGCGCCGCAACGCGCCAAGCAGGCAGTCCCCGAACCGTAAGAGGTATTGACCCAATGAGCGAACAGATCAAACACATCAGCGACGCATCGTTCGAACAGGACGTCGTCAAATCCGACAAGCCCGTGCTCGTCGACTTCTGGGCCGAATGGTGCGGCCCGTGCAAGATGATCGCCCCGATCCTCGACGAAGTCGCGAAGGACTACGGCGACAAGCTGCAGATCGCGAAGATCAACGTCGACGACAACCAGGCAACGCCTGCGAAGTTCGGCGTGCGCGGCATCCCGACGCTGATCCTGTTCAAGAACGGCGCGGCGGCCGCACAGAAGGTCGGTGCGCTGTCGAAGTCGCAACTCACCGCATTCCTGGACAGCCACCTGTAATACCGGCCGTTCCGCGGACGTGTTGTCAACCGACAACACGTCCCCCGTCAAGCCGCCGATCGGCCGCTCAGGCGCGAATCGGCGTATGCTAGAATCAAAAAACGTCTACAAGACGCATTAAGTCTCAGAGCGCCTCCGCTCGCCCCTCCTCCCTTATTTCTTTTCGTCGCTTCTCCTCCCTGGCGGGTTCTCCGTATGCATTTATCCGAGCTCAAGTCTCTGCACGTGTCCGAACTGATCGAAATGGCCAATGGCCTGGAGATCGAAAACGCGAACCGCCTGCGCAAGCAGGAGCTGATGTTCGCCATTCTCAAAAAGCGCGCCAAGACGGGAGAGACGATCTTCGGCGACGGTACGCTCGAAGTGCTGCCGGACGGCTTCGGCTTCCTGCGCTCGCCGGAAATGTCGTACCTCGCGAGCACCGACGACATCTACATCAGCCCGTCGCAGATCCGCCGCTTCAACCTGCACACCGGCGACACCATCGAAGGTGAAGTCCGCACGCCGAAGGACGGCGAGCGCTACTTCGCGCTGGTGAAGGTCGACAAAGTCAACGGGCAGCCGCCCGAGGCCTCGAAACACAAGATCATGTTCGAGAACCTCACGCCGCTGCACCCGAACAAGCCGCTGTCGCTCGAACGCGAAATGCGCGGCGAAGAAAACGTCACGGGCCGCATCATCGACATGATCGCGCCGATCGGCAAGGGCCAGCGCGGCCTGCTCGTCGCGTCGCCGAAGTCGGGCAAGACCGTGATGCTCCAGCACATCGCACACGCGATCAAGCAGAACCATCCGGACGTCATCCTGTTCGTGCTGCTGATCGACGAGCGCCCCGAAGAAGTGACCGAAATGCAGCGCTCGGTCGCCGGCGAAGTGATCGCATCGACCTTCGACGAACCGGCCACGCGTCACGTGCAGGTCGCCGAAATGGTGATCGAGAAGGCCAAGCGCCTCGTCGAAATGAAGCACGACGTCGTGATCCTGCTCGACTCGATCACGCGTCTCGCCCGCGCCTACAACACCGTGATCCCGGCGTCGGGCAAGGTGCTGACGGGCGGTGTCGACGCGAACGCGCTGCAGCGCCCGAAGCGCTTCTTCGGTGCCGCGCGCAACATCGAGGAAGGCGGCTCGCTGACGATCATCGGCACCGCGCTGATCGAGACCGGCAGCCGCATGGACGACGTGATCTACGAAGAGTTCAAGGGCACCGGCAACATGGAAGTGCACCTCGAGCGCCGTCTCGCGGAAAAGCGCGTCTATCCGTCGATCAACCTGAACAAGTCGGGCACGCGCCGCGAAGAAATGCTGATCAAGCCCGAGATCCTGCAAAAGATCTGGGTGCTGCGCAAGTTCATCCACGACATGGACGAAGTCGAGGCGATGGAGTTCCTGCTCGACAAGATCCGCCAGACGAAGAGCAATTCCGAGTTCTTCGACCTGATGCGCCGCGGCGGCTGATCGCCCTCGCCCCGCACCGAACGGCCGCCCGCGCGTTTCGCCCGGCGGCCGTTTTTTCGCGCCAACCTGTACGTGAACGTACAGGTTGATCTATAATCGCGCCATCGTCCCGACCGAAGCCCCTGCCATCCCGATGCCGAACGACGCCTCCCCCTCGTTGCTGACCGTGAGCGACGCCGCGTCGCGGCTCGGCGTCACGCCGCGCACGCTGAAGTACTACGAAGAGCGCGGACTCGTCACGCCGTCGCGCAGCGGCGGCCGCTATCGCCTGTACGACGAAGCCGATCTCGAACGCTTCGCCCGCATCCTGCGGCTGCGCGCGCTCGGCTTTTCGCTGCACGGCATAACCGAGATGCTCAAGCGCCCGCTGGAAGAAACGGGCGATGGTCGGCGCCGCTATTCGGACGCATCGTTGCGCGAGATCCGCTCGGGGCTCGCCGAACAGATCGACACGCTCGACCAGCGGATCGCGGCCGTCCAGCGCGAGTTGAAGGAAGCGGTCGCGCTGCGCAAGGAACTGCAGCACGACATCGACTACGTCGAACGGCGCCTCGCCGGCGAAAACCCCGACGCGCTGATCGCGCAACGGCAGGCCGAGGCCGGCGCGCGGCGTACGCGCAAGGACCGGGAATGAACGTCGCGCCGGGTCGCTCGCCGCTATGGAGCCGCGCGAACCTGCGCGCGGACCTGTTCCCGTGGGCGCTCGCGCTCGTCACCGGCATCGACTATTTCGACAACGCGGCCTTCTCGTTCTTCGCGAGCTACATCGCGGGCGGCGTCAACGCATCGCCCGACGAACTCGTGTGGTCGTCGAGCGCGTATGCGGTCACGGCCGTGCTCGGCATCCTTCAGCAGCAATGGTGGGTCGACCGGCTCGGGCATCGCCGCTACGTCGCCAGCTGCATGCTGATGTTCTCGTTCGGCGCGATCGCGGCCGCGCTCGCCGACACGTCGCTCGAACTCGCGTTCGCGCGCGGCTTCCAGGGCTATTTCATCGGCCCGATGATGGGTGCCTGCCGGATCCTGATCCAGGTCAGCTTCAAGCCGCAGGAGCGGCCGCCCGCCACGCGCGCGTTCCTGATCATGATCCTGCTCGGCAGCGCGCTCGCGCCGATCGCCGGCGGGCTGCTCGTCGCGCATTCGACGTGGCGCGCGCTGTTCGCCTGCACCGCGCCCGCGGGCATCACGTTCGCGATCCTCGCGCTGCTCACGCTCCCCGATTCCGGCAGGACGCCCGACGACGAACGCGGCTCCGGGCATTTCTGGCCATACGTCGTGTTCGCGCTCGCGCAAGGCGCGCTGCAGATCGTGCTGCAGCAGGTGCACTACCAGCTCTACAGCGGCTCGCCGATGCTGATCCTGCTGACGATCGCCGGCCTCGGCGCGCTCGCGTGGTTCGCCCATCACCAGTGGAACCATCCGACGCCGCTCGTGCGGCTGCACGCGTTTCGCGAGCGCACGTTCCAGGTCGGGCTGCTGCTGTACATGTTCTATTACTACGAGTCGACGGGCTTCAGCTACCTGACGTCCCGCCTGCTCGAAGGCGGGCTCGGCTATCCGGTCGAGAACGCCGGGCGCCTGGTCGGCACGATGTCGCTGATCTCGGCCACCGCTCTGTTCGCCTACCTGCGCCATGCGAAGCGCGTCACGCACAAGAAGTGGTTCGTCGTGCCGGGGTTCGCGATCGCGGTCACGGCCGCGCTGTGGATGACGCGGATGACGCCCCAGGTCGGCGAGGCCGCGCTGATCGTCCCGCTGCTGCTGCGCGGGCTGTTGCTGCTGTTCATCGTGCTGCCCGTCGCGAACCTGACGTTCCGCATCTTCGCGATCGACGAATACACGCACGGCTATCGGCTGAAGAACATCGTGCGGCAATTGACGATCTCGTTCGCGACGTCGTCGGTGATCATCGTCGAGCAACACCGGCTGGCCCTGCACCAGACGCGGCTCGTCGAGCGCGCGAACGTGTTCGATCCGCTGTTCCAGCAGACCGTCGACGCCCTCACGCGCGGTTATGCGGCCGCCGGCCATGCGCTGAACGAGGCGCACGCCCTCGCGATCGCATCGATCGCGCGGATGGTCGCGCAACAGGCGTCGTTCCTCGCGTCGCTCGACGGTTTCTATTTCCTCGCGGGTGTCGCGCTGGTCGGCGGCCTGTTCGCGGCATGGCAAAAAGAGATCGATTGAGTTAAAAGACAGGCTTTGGATTTCCCCGCGCTGCTTCCATGCTCTCGAAACTGACCCGCTGGTTCGACGACCGCCGCCGCGACCGCGCGCTGCGCAGCCACCCGATTCCCGATGCACTGTGGCAGGACACCGTCGCACGCCTGCCGTTCCTCGATGCGCTGACGCCCGGCGACCTGGGCCGCCTGCGCGAGCTGACGAGCCTGTTCATCGCGAAGAAATCGTTTTCGACCGCGCACGGGCTCGAGCTGACCGACGAGATGATCGTCGCGATCGCCGCGCAGGCGTGCCTGCCCGTGCTGAATCTCGATCTGTCGTTGTACGACGGCTGGGTCGGCGTCGTCGTGTATCCGGGCGAATTCGTGATCCGCAAGACCGTGCAGGACGAGGACGGAGTCGTCCATGAAGTCGAGCAGGACGCGAGCGGCGAAGCGTGGGAAGGCGGGCCGGTGATCCTGTCGTGGGAAGACGCGCAGATGACGGACGGCCGCGACGCGTACAACGTCGTGATCCACGAGTTCGCGCACAAGATCGACATGGTCAACGGCGAGGCCGACGGCTATCCGCCCCTCTTTCGCCGCTGGCACGCGCCGCACCTCGACGCGCAGGCGTGGGCCGACGTGTTCGAGCACGCGTACGACCAGTTCTGCGCGCGCGTCGATGCGGTGCCGGATCGCGCGTGGGCGCGCTTCGAGCGCGACTCGCTGATCGATCCCTATGCGGCCGATCACCCGTCGGAGTTCTTCGCGGTGTGCAGCGAGGCGCTGTTCGTGCGACCGCGCGCGTTCGAGTCCGAATTTCCGGAGCTCTACCGGCTGCTCGCCCGCTATTACCGGCAGGATCCGGCCCACACGGGCGCCCTCGACGCGTGATGAAAATTATTCGTCAACCGTCTGATTTTCTGGCATAATCGCCGTTTTTCGACCTTAGGCAAGTGGCTCGCGCCGGGCTTGACGTCGGCTGAAATCGCGCAAATGTGTGCGGTCCGGCACGGCAAGCGGCGGGTTGGCTACCGCTCTCACCAAGGAACATCATGAAACCTGGCATTCACCCGGACTACCGCGAAGTCGTCTTCCAAGACATGTCGAACGGCTTCAAGTTCATCACGCGCTCGACGATCCAGACGCGTGAAACCATCGAACACGAAGGCAAGACCTACCCGCTCGCCAAGATCGAAGTGTCGTCGGAATCGCACTCGTTCTACACGGGTCAACAAAAGATCATGGACACGGCAGGCCGTGTCGAGAAGTTCAAGAACAAGTTCGGCGTTCGCGCCAACGGCAAGGCGAAGTAAGCTTCGCATCGTTCCGGTGGTTGCAATGCACCGGTACCGCACGAAAGGGCAGCCCAGGCTGCCCTTTTTTGTCGCCGCTCGCCGGGACAACGCCGCACGGCGGCCGGGGCCGGGCAATCGTCTGACGCGCAACGGCCGGCGCGTCTACAATGCCGGATGCTCGAATCCGCGCCGTCGGCGCATGACCGCACCGGCCGCCCGCCCATAACAAATCGCTCATCTGCATGAAGCCTGTCGTTCGCCTCACCGCCTCCGCCACGCGCGCGCTGCCGCGCTGGCTGCTGCTCACGCTCTGCCTCGTCTACGCGGCGTTCGGCCTGTTCGGCCGCGACCCGTGGAAGAACGAGGACGCGGCGGGCTTCGGCGTGATGTGGACGATGGCCACCGGCGGCTGGCACGACTGGCTGCTGCCGAATCTCGTCGGCAAGTTCATCACTACCGACGGGCCGCTCGCCTACTGGCTCGGCGCGCTGTCGATCCGCGCGCTGGCGCCGTGGGTCGACGCGAGCAACGCGTCGCGCGTCGACACGGGCGTGCTGTTCTGCGTCGCGTGCGCGTTCGTCTGGTACGCGGCCTATCTGCTCGGCCGGCGCGCCGAGGTCCAGCCGTTCAAGTACGCATTCGGCGGCGAGCCGGAGCCGCGCGACTACGGCCGCACGCTCGCCGACGGCGCGCTGCTGGTCCTCGTCGCATGCTTCGGGCTCGCGGAGCGCGGCCACGAAACGACGCCGCAACTCGCTCAGTTCGCGTGGATCGCGATGTTCGTGTACGGCATCGTGCGCGGCATCGACAAGCCGCTGCAGGGTGCTCTGTGGTGGGGCGCCGCGATCGGCCTCGTCGCGCTGTCCGGCAACCCGGTGCTGGTCGTCGCGCTGCTCGCCGGCACGGCCGCGCTGTGGCTCGTCACGCCGGAGATGCGCAACCTGCGCCTGCCGCTGATCGGCCTGCCGCTCGCGGCCGCGATCTTCGCGCTGTGGCCGCTCGCCGCCTTCCAGGCAGCGCCGGACGACGCCGCGTGGTTCTTCAACCAGTGGATCCACGGCAGCCTGATGCGCTTCTCGGGCCCGCCGACCGCGGTGCTCGCCTATGCGGCGAAGAACCTGCCGCTGTTCACGTGGCCCGCGTGGCCGCTCGCGATCTGGGCCTGGTGGAGCTGGGCCGGCATGCGCCGCCGCGCGCACATCGCGATTCCACTGTCGGTCGTGGTGCCGCTCGTCGCGCTCGTGATCCTGCAGAGCCAGCAGTCGAACCGCATGTACATGCTGTTGCTGCCGCCGCTCGCGGTGCTCGCCACCTTCGCGCTGCCGACCCTCAAGCGCGGCGCGATCAACGCGTTCGACTGGTTCGCGGTGCTGAGCTTCACGATCCTCGGCACCTTCGTGTGGCTCGTGTGGCTCGCGTCGCTCACCGGCTTCCCGCATCCGCTCGCGCGCAACCTCGCGCGCCTCGTGCCGGGCTACGAACCGCACTTCAAGATCCTGTCGTTCGTCTGCGCGGTGATCGTCACCGTGTGCTGGTGCCTGCTCGCGCGCTGGCGCGTCTCGCGCCAGCCGAAGGTGCTGTGGCGCAGCGTCGTGCTGTCGGGTGCGGGCACCACGCTGATGTGGGTGCTGCTGATGACGCTGTGGCTGCCGATCGTCAACTACGGCCGGACCTACAGCGACGTCGCGCAACAGATCGCGTCGCACCTGCCGAAAGACTATGAGTGCATCTCGCCCGTGCGGCTCGGCGATGCGCAGATCGCGACCTTCGCGTATTTCGGCGACATGCACTTCGAATTCTCGGGCGACTGCGACGTGATCCTGCGCCAGGACCGCGCCGACTTCGGCGAGCCGAGCGCGATGTCGCAATACGTGTGGCGTCTCGTATGGGAAGGCCGCCGCGTGGCCGACCGCGACGAGCGCTTCCGCCTGTACGAGCGCATCGAGCGGCCGGCGGCGCCCGTCAAGCGCCGTGGGCCGCGCCACCGGGCGGTCGATTGACGATGTTCGCCGACATCCGCCGGATCGTCGGCCTCGCGTGGCCGGTGCTCGTCGGCCAGCTCGCGATCATCGCGTTCGGCGTGATCGACACGGCGATGGTCGGACGCTACTCGGCCATCGACCTCGCCGCGCTCGGGCTCGGTTCGTCGATCTACGTGTCGGTCTACATCGGGTTGACGGGCATCCTGTCCGCGCTGCAGCCGATCACCGGGCAGCTGTACGGCGCGCGGCGCTACGCCGAGATCGGCGAGGAAGTCCGCCAGGCGCTGTGGCTCGCGCTGATGCTCGCGGTGCCCGGCTTCCTGCTGCTGCATTTTCCCGAACCGCTGCTGCACATCGCCCACGCGCCGCCCGCGTTGCACGACCGCACGGTCGATTACCTGCGAATCCTGTCGTACGGCCTGCCGGCGAGCCTCATGTTCCGGATCTACAACGCGCTGACCAACGCGGCCGGCAAGCCGCGCCTCGCGATGATCCTGCAGGTCGGCGCGCTGCTGCTCAAGTTTCCGCTCAACGTGTGGTTCATCTTCGGCGGGCTCGGCGTGCCGGCCCTCGGCGGCCCCGGTTGCGGGCTCGCCAGCACGCTGATCAACTGGGCGCTCGCGCTGATCGGCTTCACGCTGCTCGCGAAGCTCGACGTGTTCTCGCCGCTTTCGATCTTCTCGCGCTTTTGCTGGCCCGTCTGGGCGCGCCAGAAGGCGATCCTGAAGCTCGGTGTGCCGATGGGTCTGTCGTACCTGATCGAGGTCACGTCGTACACGTGCATGGCGCTCTTCATCGCGCAGTTCGGTACGACGACGCTCGCCGGCCACCAGATCGCCGGCAACATCGGCGCGGTGCTGTACATGACGCCACTGTCGATCGGGGTCGCGGCGTCGACGCTGGTGGCCCGCGCGCTCGGTGCCGGCCGCCCGGACGAGGCGCGGCTGCTCGGCCGGCACAGCGTGATGCTCGCGTGCGGGATCGCGGCCGCGTACGGCGTGCTCGTGTTCACGCTGCGTCCGCTGATCGTCAGCGGCTACACGCCGAATCCGGCCGTGGCCGCCGCCGCGCTGCCGCTGGTCGCGATCGTCACCTGCTACCACTTCTTCGACGCGCTGCAGATCACGTCCGCCTTCGTGCTGCGCGCGTACAAGGTCGCGGTCGTGCCGACCGTGATCTATGCGGTCGCGCTGTGGGGCGTCGGACTTGGCGGCGGCTACGTGCTCGGCTTCGACGTCGGCGGCCTCGCCCCCGCCTGGCTGACCGGCGCGCGCGGCTTCTGGTTCGCGAACACGATCAGCCTGATGCTGGCGGGCGCGGGCCTCGCGCTCTACCTGCGCCACGTCAGCCGCGCGCAACCGGCCGTCGGCGCATACGGCGCATGACGCACGGCGTGCGGCCTACGCGTCCTCCAGCACGTCGGCCGCGTGGTACGAGGACCGCACGAGCGGTCCGGCAACGACTTCCCTGAAACCGAGCGCCAGCCCCTCGTCGCGCCACGCGGCGAACGCCTCGGGGCTCACGTAGCGTCGCACCGGCAGATGGTGCGCGGACGGCGCGAGATACTGGCCGAGCGTCAGCACGTCGACCTCGTGCGCGCGCAGGTCGCGCAGCGTGTCCCGCACCTCGTCGTCGCACTCGCCGAGTCCGAGCATCAAGCCCGATTTCGTCACGAGCGTCGGCCGCGCGGCCTTCGCGTGCGCGAGCAGTTCGAGCGAGCCGCGATAGTCGGCGCCCGGCCGCGCCGCCCGATACAGCGACGGCACCGTCTCGATGTTGTGATTGAACACGTCCGGCCACGCCGACGACAACGCATCGAGCGCACGCGCGACGCGGCCGCGGAAATCGGGCGTCAGCACCTCGACGCCGATGCCCGGCACGCTCGCGCGCACCGCCGCGATGCAGGCAGCGAAATGCGCGGCGCCGCCGTCGCGCAGGTCGTCGCGATCGACCGACGTGATCACGACGTAGCGCAGCCCGAGCGCCGCGACCGCGGCCGCGAGCCGCGCGGGCTCGTCGGCATCGAGCGGCTCGGGACGGCCGTGCGCGACGTCACAGAACGGGCAGCGCCGCGTGCACAGCCCGCCCATGATCATGAAGGTCGCGGTGCGCTGCGCGAAGCATTCGCCGATGTTCGGGCACATCGCCTCCTCGCAGACGGAATGCAGCCGATGCTCGCGCAGCACGGCCGCCATGTCGGCGACCGCCCCGCTCATCATCGGCCGCGCCCGCAGCCACGGCGGCTTCGGCAGCGCCGCGCCGCCCGCGGGCTCGACGCGCACCGGAATGCGCGCGAGCTTGTCGCGGCTGCGCGCGCCCGGCTGGCCGAGCGCGGTGAGGCTGGGTCGTTCGAGCGCGGCGGTCATCGTCAGTCTCCGAGGAACGCGACGATCAGGCGGTTCACGTCGGCAGCCGCCTCCATCTGCACCATGTGGCCGCTGCCGGCGATCACCTCGGCACGCACGCCGTCCGGCAAGCCCTGCGCGTGCCGCGCCGGAATCACCTGGTCGCGCTCGCCCCAGATCACGAGCGTGCGCGGCGCGAGCGACCCGACGCGGTCGCGGAACACGCGCCGCTGGGCCGCACCGTCGAACGCGGCGCTCGCGATCTTCTCCAGCGCGGCCTGCACGCCTTCGAGCCGCTTGTACTTGACGAGATCCTCGACCAGTTGCCGCGTGACGAGCGCGTGGTCCGCGAACAGCGCGCCGAGGTGCGGCTTCAGCGTGTTGCGGCTGTTGCCGGCGACGAAGCCGTCGATGTAATCGCGGTTGATGTCGGCGCCGAGCCCAGCACTCGCGATCAGCGTCAGCGATGCGACGCGCTCCGGCGCGCTGTCGGCCAACGTCATCGCCACCGCGCCGCCCATCGAATGGCCGATCAGGTGCGCGCGCTCGATGTGCTGCGCATCGAGCAGCGCGAGCACCGCATCGGCCAGTTCGTCGAGGCTGCCGGTGTCGACTGCCTTGCCCGACTCGCCATGCCCCGGCAGATCGAGCGCCCAGACGGGCCGGTGCGCGGCGAGCTCCGCGTGGTTGAACAGCCAGTTGTTGAGGTCGCCGCCGAAGCCGTGGATCAGCACGGCGGGCGTGCCCGAGCCGTCGCCGAGCTTCAGGAACCGGACCGTGCGTCCGCCGATCTGCGCCTTCTCGGGCTGCGGGCCGGCCGCATCGTCGGCGGCCGCGGCCGGCACGAAATCGCGCTGGAATTCGGCGATCGCCGCGTCGATGTCGGCATCGCTCGCCTCGGCCGCGGCCACCACGCCGAGCAGCGCGCCGACGGGCAGCGTCTCGCCCTCCTGCGCGACCTGCCGGCGCAGCGTGCCGTCGAACGCGCACTCGACGCCCGACGAGATCTTGTCGGTCTCGACGTCGAGCACTTCGTCGCCCTTCGTCACGCGCTCGCCGATCGCCTTCAGCCAGCCGTTGACCTGCCCCTGCTCCATCGACAGCCCCCACTTGGGCATCGTGATCATGTGAATCGACATCGTGTCAGCTCCTGGTCTTGAGTACCGCCTGCGCGATCGCGTCGGCGGACGGGATGTAAAGGTCTTCCAGCACGCCGGCGAACGGCGCGGGCGTATGCGGCGCGGTGACGAGCTCGATCGGCGCCTTGAGCGTTCGGAAAGCGCGCTGTGCGACGAGCGCGGCGATGTCGGTCGCGATCGAGCAGCGCGGGTTCGCTTCATCGACCACCACCACGCGCCCGGTGCGCGCCGCGCTTTCGAGGATCGTTTCCTCGTCGAGCGGCGACGTCGTACGCAGGTCGATCACGTCGACGTGAATGCCGTCCTTCGCGAGCTTCGCGGCCGCGTCGGTCGCGAGATGCACCATCCGGCCGTACGTGACGATCGTCGCGTCGTCGCCTTCGCGCACGACGTTCGCCTCGCCGAACGGAATCGCATAGGATTCCTCAGGTACATCGCCTTCGCGCGTGTAGAGCAGCTTGTGTTCGAGGAAGATCACGGGATCGTTGTCGCGGATCGACTGGATCAGCAGCCCCTTCGCGTCGTAAGGCGTCGACGGGCACACGACCTTCAGCCCCGGAATGTGCGTAAACAGCGACGTGAGCATCTGCGAATGCTGCGCGGCCGCGCGCAGGCCCGCGCCGTACATCGCGCGGATCACGACCGGCGTCACGGCCTTGCCGCCGAACATATAGCGGAATTTCGCGGCCTGGTTGAAGATCTGGTCGAAGCACACGCCCATGAAATCGATGAACATCAGCTCCGCGACGGGCCGCATCCCGCATGCGGCCGCGCCGACCGCCGCGCCGATGTAGCCGCCTTCCGACAGCGGCGTATCGAGCACGCGGCCCGGAAACTTGTGAAACAGCCCCTTCGTCACGCCGAGCACGCCGCCCCATGCGTCGTCCTCGCCCGGCGCACCCGCGCCGCCCGCGTTGTCCTCGCCCATCACGATCACGCTGTCGTCGCGCGCCATTTCCTGCGCGAGCGCCTCGTTGATCGCCTGCGAATAAGTGATCTTCCTTGCCATGTCTGTCTCCTGGGATATTCGGTTCGCCGTGCCGGCTGCGCCGGCCGCCGGCAGCTGTGTCAGAGCGCGCTCACGGGTACGACACGTACACGTCGGTCAGCAGGTCGGCCGCGTCGGGCAGCGGCGCGGCCTTCGCCTGCGCGACCGCATCGTCGATCAGCGCCTTCACGTGCGCATCGACCGCGCGCAGATCGTCGGTCGTCAGCACCTCGGCACGCACGACGCGCGCTTCGAAATGCTTCAGGCAGTCCTTCTCGTCGCGCAGCTTCTGCACTTCGCCCGGCGCGCGGTAGGTCTGCGCATCGCCTTCGAAATGGCCGAAGTAGCGCGTGAACTTCACCTCGACGAGCGTCGGGCCGCCGCCGTTGCGCGCGCGCGCGACGGCCTCGCCGAGCGCCTCGTGCACCGCGAAGAAGTCGAAGCCGTCGACGATCACGCCCGGCATCCCGAAGCCGTTCGCGCGGTCGGCGATGTTGTCCGTCGCGACCGACCAGCTCGACGACGTCGCTTCCGCATAGCCGTTGTTCTCCGCCACGAAGATCGCCGGCAGGCGCCACACCGACGCGAGGTTCATCGATTCGAAGATCACGCCCTGGTTCGACGCGCCGTCGCCGAAGAAGCACACGCCGACGCCGCCGGTCTTCTTGTGCTTGGCCGCGAGCGCCGCGCCGCACACGAGCGGGCCGCCCGCGCCGACGATCCCGTTCGCGCCGAGCATCCCCATCGCCAGGTCGGCGATGTGCATCGAGCCGCCCTTGCCGTGGCAGACGCCCGTTTTCTTGCCGTAGATCTCGGCCATCATCCCGTGCACGTCGACGCCTTTCGCGATGCAGTGGCCGTGCCCGCGGTGCGTGGTGGCGACGTAGTCCGCAAGTCCGAGATGCAGCATCGTGCCGACCGCGGAAGCCTCCTCGCCCGCGTACAGGTGAACGAAGCCGGGGATTTCGCCGGTCGCGAACTCGACGTGCAGGCGCTCCTCGAATTCGCGGATCGTGCGCATCAGCCGGTAGGCGTCCAGCAGCGTGTCCCTGCTGAGCTGTGTCGAAACGGTCATGTGTGTCTCCTGGATAGGTCTGACTGCGAATGCCGCCGCGACAATGCTGCGGCGACGGATTGCATGGCGGCCCTGCGGCCGTCAGTGAAACGTGACGCGCCCGTCGACGCGCGCGGCCCGCATGCGCGCGATGGCGACCGGTTCGTCGAAACGGGCTGTCATGGCGAAGTCTCCTTGTAGAAGGTTCGGAATCCGATCGAGATGTCGTCGCGAAGCCGCGATCAGAAGCGCCACGCGCCGGCATCGCGCAACAGCTGCCGCGACGACGCGTAACGCAGCGTGCGGCCGACATCGACCGTCAACGGCCCGCGCCAGTCGAGCGCGATCTCGTAGCGCTCGCCGCGCGCGACCTCGATCTCGCGCTCGCCGTCGAACGCGAGCGTGCCGTGCTCGAACGGGATCGTCTGCCACGCATTCGGCTCGAGCCGCTCGCAGCTGCGCATCACGACACGATCGACGCGGCCGGGCGCGATCGGCGCGACGAGCGGCGTGCCGGCGGTCTTGCCGTCGGCGGCGAAGCGCATCGCGAGCCCGTGCGGCGCGCTGCGCTCGAGCGGGGCCCACGCGCCGCCGAGCGCGGACAGGCCGATGCCGTCCGGCTCCGCAAACGTCAGGTAGAGCGTGTCGATGTCGTCGGGCCCCGAGATCGCGCGCGCACCGATGAAGCGCTGGCGGGCCGCGCATACGTCGACGAGCGCGATCTCCTCGCGCCCCGCGTTCGCGCCCGCCGCGCAGCGCACGACGAGCCGCTTGTTGCGCATGAACGCGACCTCCGCCGGCACGGCGCCGGTCGCGGCAAGTCCTGCCGCGACGCCCGCGACGGTCGCTTCGCGATGTTCGGGAAACGCATTGTTGGTGCCGGTGGACAGCGCGACGAGCGGCGTCGCGCCGCAATGCGCGGCGACCGCGCGATGCGTGCCGTCGCCGCCGAGCACGACGATCAGCGCGACTTCCAACCGTCGCATGTAGGCGGCACCGGCCTGCGTGTCGGCGACGGTGTCCGAGATCGGCAGGTCGACGAATTCGACGTCGGGCCAGCGCTCGTGCGGCGCGACCGCGCGATGCGTATCGAGCGCACGCATCAGCAGCGTCGCGATGCCCGTCTTGTCGCGCAAGGTCAGCACGCGCTCGACGCCCATCGCACCGAGGCCGGCGAGCAGGCGCACGACCATGTTGGCCTTTTCCGCCGTCGGGAATACGGATGCATGCGTCGTCAGGCGGCGAATGTCGCGCCCCGATGCGGGGTTCGCGATCACGCCGACGGTCACGGGCGTCGTCACGGGCTTGTCTCCATCCAGTGGGCCGGCGCTCGCGCGCCGGCCTTGCATGTGTCGTCCGCCGTCATCGAGGGCAGCGGATCGTCGTCGCCGACGCGATTGCGCCGGCTTGCCCGTGACATCTGCAAGCGGCGTGCCACCGTGTGTGCAATGACCGCGAAACCCGCGTGTGGACTGGCTCGGCCGGTACGCCAGGCATCGGCATCTGCTGCCGCGAGCGCCCGACGCCCTGCGAAACCGCCCGTGTGTCTCACGCGGTCGATCTCCTGGCGCGCCGGTTTCGGCGCCTTCATCCGGACCGCAATTTCGCCGGCAAGCCACGCGGCTCGCGGCGCGGCGCGCACCGCCGTGCGCCGGCCCACCGTTGCGCGCGGCCTGCCCGCGCGTCTCAGCCGCGCGAGACCGGCTGAGATACCGCTGAGACGACCGTCTCACGCCGCGCGCGTGCTGCGATGCAATGTGATCCGCGCAAGCGGATGTGCTACAAGAACATCGAATTCCCCGCCGTACGGAACCGGAGCCGATCATGCCCTACGCAGTCCCCCAGGCCCAGCACGCCGACCGTGTGCTCGGCGCGCTCGCCGGACGCCTGCCCGCGCCGGCCGACTCCGCGCGTCTCGTGTCGTCGTGGCAGCGCTCGCTCGAGCGCTACGCGCTCGACCCGGCGTCGTCGATCGGCCCGCGCGTGCTGACCGCGGCCGAGCTGCGCGAGGTGCGCGACAAGGAGGAGGCCTTCCTGCGCGCATCGGGCCAGTGCCTGACACGCCTGCACGACATGATTCGCGTCGCCGACTACTGCGTGATGCTGACCGACGCGCACGGCGTGACGATCGATTACCGGATCGACCGCGAACGCCGCAACGACTTCCGTCATGCGGGGCTGCACATCGGCTCGTGCTGGTCGGAAAGCGAGGAAGGCACCTGCGGCGTCGCGAGCGTGCTGACCGATCTCGCGCCGATCACCGTGCACAAGACCGACCACTTCCGCGCGGCGTTCACCACGCTCACCTGCAGCGCGGCCCCGATCTTCGCGCCGGGCGGCGAACTGATCGGCGTGCTCGATGCGTCGGCCGTCCAGTCGCCGGACGGCCGCGACAGCCAGCGTCTCGTGTACCAGCTCGTGCGGCAGAGCGCGGCGCTGATCGAGGATGGCTACTTCGTGCACAGCACCGCGCAGCACTGGATATTGTTCGGGCATCCGAATCGTCACTACGTCGAGGCGCAACCCGAATGGCTGATCGCGTTCGACGAATGCGGCAATATCGTCGCCGCGAACCGGACGGCGCGCGACGCGCTGCCGGCGCTGCGCGAACCGCGCCATATCGACGAGATCTTCGATGCGACCGAGATGCCGCTGCGCGACGCCGCGCGGCTCGATGCGATCGTCGCGCTGCGGCTGCGCGCGACGGGCGCCCCGCTCTACGCACGGCTGCGCGCGCCGCTACGGCGCGCCGGCCGCGAAACCGGCACGGCACGAGCCGCCCCGGCATCGCGCCGCCCCGGCACCGCGCAGCGCCACGTCGGCGCGCTGACGCCGTTCCTGCACAGCAGCGACGCGCGGGTCGCGCAGCAGGCCGAACTCGCGCTGCGTGTCGCGAGCAAGCGGCTGCCGATTCTCGTGCTTGGCGAAACCGGCGCGGGCAAGGAAGTGTTCGCCCGCGCGATCCACGACGCCGGTGCGCGACGCACACGGCCGTTCGTCGCGGTCAACTGCGGCGCGCTGCCCGAGGCGCTGATCGAAAGCGAGCTGTTCGGCTATGCGGCCGGTGCGTTCACCGGTGCGCGCAAGCACGGCGCGCGCGGCAAGATCGCGCTCGCCGACGGCGGCACGCTGTTCCTCGACGAAATCGGCGACATGCCGCTCACGCTGCAGACGCGCCTGCTGCGCGTGCTCGCCGACGGCGAGGTCGTCCCGCTCGGCAGCGATACGCCGGTGCGCGTCGATCTCGACGTGATCTGCGCGACGCACCGCGATCTCGCGCGGATGGTGGCCGACGGCACGTTCCGCGAGGATCTGTATTACCGGCTGAGCGGCGCGACGTTCGAACTGCCGCCGCTGCGCGAGCGCGCGGACGTGCGCGACGTGATCGCCGCGGTGTTCGCCGAGGAAGCGCAGGCGACCGGCCATGTGCTCACGCTCGACGCGACGCTCGCCGAGCAGCTCGCCGCGTATCCGTGGCCCGGCAACGTGCGGCAGCTGCGCAACGTGCTGCGCTATGCGTGCGCGGTGTGCGACGCCGCACGCGTGACGCGGCGCGACCTGCCCGCCGATCTCGCCGCGCAGCTCGGCGCGGGCCCGGCCGGCGCGCTGCCGGACGACGAACGCGGCCGCATCGTCGCGGCGCTCACCGCGCATCGCTGGCGGCCGGACGCTGCCGCGCAGGCGCTCGGCATCTCGCGCGCGACGTTGTACCGGCGGATCGCGAAACACCGGATCGTCGCGCCGCACCGCCTCTGAAGCATCTGATGCATCCGGTTCATCCGACGCACCGGCACGCGTCGCGTCACGCGGCGCGCGCGCCCGCTTCGGTCGTGCCGGCGTCCCGACCGGCCGCTTCATCGCGCCGCGTGAACACCTCGTGCGCGGCGAACAACGCGTTGAGGGCGGCCGGAAAACCCGCGTAGACGGCCATCTGCATGAACACCTCGACGATCTCGTCGCGCGTGCAGCCGACGTTCAGCGCCGCCTCGACATGCACCTTCAGTTGCGGCTGCGCGTTGCCGAGCGCGGCCAGCGCGGCGATCGTCGCGATCTCGCGCGCTTTCAGGTCGAGCTGCGGCCGGCTGTAGATGTCGCCGAAACCGAATTCGACGATCAGCCGCCCGAAGTCCGGCGCGATCGGCGCAAGCGACGCGATCACGCGTTCGCCCACTTCGCCGTCGATTTCCTTCAGCTTGTTCCAGCCGCGCGCATAGCGATCTTCAACGAGTCGTTCCATGGTGTCCGTCCTGTTCCGAGAATGAGTGAGTAGGGTTCGCCCGTCGTTCCGTCTCGCGTTCCTGCGTCTCGTAGTACGTGATCTTGTCGCCGATCGCGTCGAGGCTTGCCTGCAACTCCGCGATATGCGCGCGCACCGCGTCGCGATGCGCGACCAGCAAGTCCCGCCGCGCACCGAACGTCGACTCGCCTTGCGCACGCAGCGCCGCGAACTGCTGCATCTGCGCGATCGGCATGCCGGTCGCCTTCAGGCGCATCACGAAGCCCAGCCAGTCAAGATCGGCCGGCGCGTAGAGCCGGTGCCCGGCCGCCGTGCGCGAAATCGCGCGCAGCAGGCCGGCCTGCTCGTAATACCGCAGCGTATGCGTCGACACGCCGGTCAGTTCGGCGACTTGCCCGATCGTGAGCGGACCGGCGGTGGAGGATCTGGATACGGTTTTCGACATGGCAGGAACAAGGTTAGGAGTTAGAGTTCACTCTAAGTCAAGCGTTGTCGCACGGCCAAGTACAACAATTTGGAATCACCGCCGCGGACACCGTAAAGAATGGTCAAAACGGCCACCCGACGCGGCTTTCCGTCTTTACAGCGACGCAAGCCTTCAGCAAGATTCGGTCAGCCTGTCTCAAAAAGGGCACGCATTTGTCCTATGCTTAACGGCGACGCCCGGCCAGGCCTCGCCCCGCCGTCCGTTGCAACAGCCATTCATCCGTCAGAACCAGGGAGCCTTTGCCATGCTGAAAAAGCTGCTGATGCTGTTCGTCGCGCTATCGCTGTCGCTTGCCGCCGGCCTCGCCGCGGCCGTCGAAGTCAACACGGCCGACCAGGCCGCGCTCGAATCGGTGAAGGGCCTCGGCCCCGTGAAGTCGAAGGCGATCATCGACGAACGCACCAAGAACGGCCCGTTCAAGGACGCGGACGATCTCGCGAACCGCGTGAAGGGTCTCGGCACGAAGTCGGTCGGGCATCTGGAGGAAAACGGCCTGACGATCGGCGGCTCGTCGACGCCGCCGAAGGGCGTGAAGCTGTCGAAGCCGGCCGCGACGACCTCGTCGACCACGTCGGCCACGACGCCGGCAGGCACCGCTCCGACGTCGACGACCGCGACGGCCGGCACGACGGCTGCGGCACCTGCACCGGCCGCGAGCGCTCCGGAAGCGGCGACCAAGCCGGCCAAGGGCAAGCGCGCCTCGAAGAAGGAGAAGGCGGCCGCAGCCGCGGCGGCCTCCGCCGACGCGGGCGCGAGCGCGCCGGCCGCAGCGTCGTCCACGAAGGCGACGAAGGGTTCGAAGAAGAAGAGCAAGAAGGACAAGGCAGCCTCCGCCGCCGCGGCGTCGGGCGCCTGATGTGCGCCGCGTGCGCGATGGCGTGCGCGCGGCATTCGATCAACGGGCGCCGTCGTCACGGCGCCCTTTTCAGTAAAGGTGAAGAACCATGGGTCTCCTCGATATCGTTGGCGGTCTGCTCGGCGGCCAGGCCGGCGGCAACTCGCAAAGCGCGCTGATCGCGACCGCGCTCGAATTCATCAACAACCAGCCGGGCGGGCTGAACGGCCTGATCGAGAAGTTCCAGAAAGGCGGCGCCGGCGACGTGATCGGCTCGTGGGTCGGCACCGGCGAAAACCAGCCGATCTCGCCCGACACGCTGCAGAACGTGCTCGGCTCGGACGTCGTCGGTTCGCTCGCCAGCAAGATCGGCATCGATCCGGGCCAGGCCTCGTCGATCCTCGCGCAGGTGCTGCCGCACGTCGTCAACAGCGCGACGCCGAACGGCGAAGTGCCGGCCGGCGGCCAGATCGACACGTCGAACGTGCTCGGCACGCTCACGCAGCTCGCCGGCATGTTCGGCGGCAACAAGCAGGCCTGAGCCGCGCCGGCTGACGGCCTCGGCGGCGGTTTCGGCCGCCCCATATGCAAACACCCCGCCTGAGCGGGGTGTTTGTTTTTGCGTGCCCGGCGCGAACCGGACACGCGGCCGATTGCCGGCGATCAGTGCACGACGCGGTCGAACACGAACTGGCCGTCGTTGACGTCGACCGGGATCACGTCCTTCGGACCGAAGCGGCCCGCGAGGATCAGCTTCGCGACCGGGTTCTCGATCTCCTGCTGGATCGCGCGCTTCAGCGGCCGCGCGCCGAACACCGGATCGTAGCCGACCTTCGCGATCTGCTCGAGCGCCGCCGGCGACACGTCGAGCGCCATGTCGAGCTTCGCGAGCCGGTCGTGCAGGCGCGCGAGCTGGATCTTCGCGATCGACTCGATGTTGCTGCGATCGAGCGCGTGGAACACGACGACGTCGTCGATCCGGTTCAGGAACTCCGGACGGAAGTGCTGCTTCACTTCGAGCCACACGGCGTCCTTGATCTCTTCCTGCGGCGAACCCGTCATCGCCTGGATCACCTGCGAGCCGAGGTTCGACGTCATCACGATCACCGTGTTCTTGAAGTCGACCGTACGCCCCTGCCCGTCGGTCATGCGGCCGTCGTCGAGCACCTGCAGCAGCACGTTGAACACGTCCGGATGCGCCTTCTCGATCTCGTCGAGCAGGATCACGCTGTACGGCTTGCGGCGCACGGCTTCCGTCAGGTAGCCGCCTTCCTCGTAGCCGACGTAGCCCGGCGGCGCGCCGATCAGCCGCGCGACGCTGTGCTTCTCCATGAACTCGCTCATGTCGATGCGGATCAGGTGCTCTTCGGAATCGAACAGGAACGACGCCAGCGCCTTGCACAGCTCGGTCTTGCCGACCCCCGTCGGGCCGAGGAACAGGAACGAGCCGTACGGACGGTTCGGATCGGCGAGACCCGCGCGCGAACGACGGATCGCATCCGCGACCGCGCTGATCGCCTCGTCCTGGCCGACCACGCGCTCGTGCAGCTTCTCCTCGATGTGCAGCAGCTTCTCGCGTTCGCCCTGCATCATCCGCGACACCGGAATCCCGGTTGCGCGCGACACGACTTCCGCGATTTCTTCGGCGCCGACCTGCGTGCGGAGCAGCCGCGGACGCGTCGGGTTGTGCTGCTCCTGCTCTTCGGCCTGCGTGACCTGCTTCAGTCGCGACTCGAGTTGCGGCAGCTTGCCGTACTGCAGCTCGGCGACCTTCTCCAGCTTGCCTTCCCGCTGCAGACGCGCGATGTCGGCGCGCACCTTCTCGATCTCTTCCTTGAGCTGCGCGCTGCCCTGCACCGCGGCCTTCTCGGCGGTCCAGATCTCTTCCAGGTCAGCATATTCGCGGCCGAGCCGCTCGATCTCTTCCTCGATCAGCTGCAGGCGCTTCTGCGACGCTTCGTCCTGCTCCTTCTTCACGGCCTCGCGCTCGATCTTCAGCTGGATCAGCCGGCGATCGAGCTTGTCCATCTCTTCGGGCTTCGAATCGATTTCCATCTTGATCTTCGACGCAGCCTCGTCGATCAGGTCGATTGCCTTGTCCGGCAGGAAACGATCGGTGATGTAGCGATGCGACAGCTCGGCCGCGGCGACGATCGCCGGGTCGGTGATGTCGACGCCGTGGTGCAGTTCGTACTTCTCCTGCAGCCCGCGCAGGATCGCGATCGTCGCCTCGACGCTCGGCTCGTCGACGAGCACCTTCTGGAAGCGGCGCTCGAGCGCGGCATCCTTCTCGATGTACTTGCGGTATTCGTCGAGCGTGGTCGCGCCGATGCAGTGCAGCTCGCCGCGCGACAGCGCCGGCTTCAGCATGTTGCCCGCGTCCATCGCGCCTTCGGCCTTGCCGGCACCGACCATCGTGTGAATCTCGTCGATGAACACGATCGTCTGGCCTTCGTCCTTCGCGATGTCGTTGAGCACGGCCTTCAGGCGCTCCTCGAACTCGCCGCGATACTTCGCGCCGGCGAGCAGCGCGGCCATGTCGAGCGACAGCACGCGCTTGCCCTTCAGCGTCTCCGGCACTTCGCCGTTGACGATCCGCTGCGCGAGCCCTTCGACGATCGCGGTCTTGCCGACGCCCGGCTCGCCGATCAGCACCGGGTTGTTCTTGGTGCGGCGCTGCAGGATCTGGATCGAACGGCGGATTTCGTCGTCGCGGCCGATCACCGGATCGAGCTTGCCCGCGCGGGCGCGCTCGGTCAGGTCGACCGTGTATTTCTTCAGCGCCTCGCGCTGGCTTTCCGCGTCCTGGCTGTGCACCTGCGAGCCGCCGCGCACCGCGGCGATCGCGGCTTCGAGCGCCTTGCGCGTGAGGCCGTGCTGGCGGGCCAGCTTGCCGGCTTCGCCCTTGTCGTCGGACACGGCGAGCAGGAACATCTCGCTCGCGATGAACGTGTCGTTGAGCTTCTGCGCTTCCTTGTCGGCCTGGTTCAGCAGCCCGGCCAGCTCCCGGCCGATCTGGATGTCGCCGCCCGTTCCCGTCACTTGCGGCAGGCGCGAAATGGCTTCGTTCAGCGCGCCTTGCAGCGCCTGCACGTGAACGCCCGCGCGCGACATCAGCGAGCGGGCGGAGCCGTCCTGCTGCGCGACCAGCGCCGCCAGCACGTGAACGGGTTCGATGTATTGATTGTCGCGGCCTGCCGCGAGGCTTTGCGCGTCAGAGAGTGCTTCCTGGAACTTGGTGGTGAGCTTGTCGATTCTCATTTGGTGAGACCTCCAATTTTCGATTAACACCAAGATGAGGATGGTTATACGGGTTTCAAGCGGAATTCGGGTTGATTCAACGCAAAAATCGCCGGGCGGCGACCCGCCGGCCTGTGGGCGGGCCGCAGCGCGGACGGCGGGGATGGCGCCGGCGTGTCAGTCGCCCCTCGACGACGATTCGGCGGCCGCCGGCGCGTCATCCCCGGACGGTTCGGCGCGCACCCGCGCGATCGGACGAATGCCCAGCAGCGCGGCGAGCGGCGACGCGGGCACGCTCAGCTCGCCGAGCGTGTGGCGGTCGAGCTCGGCGAAGAATGCGTCGCGCGCGGCCGCCAGCACACCTTTCAGGCGGCACTGCGGCTCGATCACGCAGCCGCGCGCCTCGTCGCCGTCGGCCACGAAGCAGCCGACCAGCGCGAAATCGTTTTCGGTCGCGCGCACCACCTGGCCGACCGTCAGCTTCAGCGATTCGGGGAACAGCCGCAGCCCGCCGTTGCGGCCGCGCACGGTGTCGACCCAGCCGAGCTCGCCGAGCTGCTGCACGACTTTCATCAGATGGTTCTTCGAGATGCCGTAGGCGTCCGAGATCTCCTGGATCGTCGCGAGCCCCTCGCCGCGCA
The DNA here is from genome assembly GCF_003853505.1 of Burkholderia sp. Bp9015. Lineage (NCBI taxonomy): Bacteria > Pseudomonadati > Pseudomonadota > Betaproteobacteria > Burkholderiales > Burkholderiaceae > Burkholderia > Burkholderia sp. Bp9015. Next base: position 263,494 of record NZ_QTPZ01000003.1, on the reverse strand, counting down.
CGGCGAGATACAACATGACGCGCAGCGAGTAGTCGGTGTAGTCGGTGAGTCTCATGAGCAGATACGGAAAATCGTCGATCGTGCCCCGCTCGGGCGAAGCGGGTCGATCGGAACGCGCGCGGGGGCGGCTGTCGAGGCCACCGACGACGCCGGGTTGCCGGGACGGCCTGCGCGCAATAAGATGCATGGAATCTGCGCATTTTTCAGGCAGGGGTGGACGCTATTTTGCGTCAAAATTCCGTCGGCGTCCTGCGCGTTGCCCCCGCCGCCGTTCCGCCGACATGTCACCGATGCCCTGAATTTCCCGGCCCTTTTTTGCCATGACCGCCCTGCCCGCCACACCCGATACCGCCCCGGCCCGCCCGCGCGACGCCGAACCGACCGAAGACAACATCCGCGACCTCGTGTACGCGTTCTACGACCGCGTGCGCGCCGATCCGCTGCTGGGCCCCGTGTTCGACGCGAAGCTGGACGGCCGCTGGGACGAGCATCTGCCGAAGATGGTGAGCTTCTGGTCGAGCCTCGTGCTCGGCACCAAGAGCTATCGCGGCAACGTGCAGCAGGCGCACCAGCCGCTCGACGGGATCGAGCCCGCGCATTTCAGCCGCTGGCTGTCGCTGTTCCTGAAGACCGTCGAGGGCCGCTACACGCCGCCCGCGGCCATCCGCTTCATGGAGCCCGCGCTGCGGATCGCGCAGAGCCTGCAGCTGAGCCGCTTCGGCTGGGATTACCCGATTCCGCCCGAGCAGCAGGCGCTGCTCGACGCGATCGCGCCGCGCCGCCGCGACACGGGCGACGATCCGCATGCGCTGCCGTCACGCGCCCGCGGCGAACCGTTTCCGGCGAGGATCATCGGACGCGGCACGGATCCGGACGCCTGATACGACGATTCGCAGCGCTCGAACCCTCGAGCGCCTGCGGCACATCGCCGCACGACGCGCTCAACGCGGCGTGTTGCCCGATTCGACGCCCCAGCGCGCGAGCGCCGCATCGTCGGTACTGCGGGCATCGACCCAGCGCTCGCCGTCCGGCGTTGTTTCCTTCTTCCAGAACGGCGCCTCGGTCTTCAGGTAGTCCATCACGAATTCGCACGACGCGAACGCGTCGCCGCGATGCGACGCGACCGTCGCGACCATCACGATCTGGTCGAGCGGCAGCAGCCGGCCGACGCGGTGCACGATCGCGACGTCGATCCCGGGCCAGCGCCGGCCGGCCTCGGCGGCGATCTTCTCGAGCGCCTTCTCGGTCATCCCCGGATAGTGCTCGAGTTCCATCGCGGCGACCGAATCGCCTTCGTTCAGGTCGCGCACGGTGCCGACGAAGCATGCGACCGCGCCGATCTTCGGGTTGCGCGCGCGCAGTGCCGCGACTTCGGTGTTCAGGTCGAAGTCGTCGGTCTGGATTCGTATCGTTGCCATCATCTGCCTCTGTCGACCAGAGTTGGCGCTTTAGCGCTTACTCTGGTCCCATGCTTTGCGGTCGACCAGAGTTAGCGCTTTAGCACCTACTCTGCTCCCATCCAAAGCTCAACCGCCCGTCACCGGCGGAAAGAACGCGACCTCGCAACCGTCGGTGAGCCGCGTATCGGGATCGGTCATCTCGTGATTGCATGCCATGCGCAACGCGCGCCCTTCGGCGAGCGTTTCGGCCCACGCGCCGCCGCGCAGGCGCAGCCACGCGCGCACGTCGCCGACGGTCGTCACGCCGTCCGGCACGTCGGCCTGCTCGTCGGACACGCCCAGCGCCTCGCGCACGCTTGCAAAGAATTTCAGCTGAATCTTCATAAGTCGGGAAGCCGTCGTATTACGACAGCAGTTCGGAAAACGGAATGAAACGCACGGTCTCGCCCGCGCTGATCGCGTGCTGCGGCGGATTGTCGATCAGTCCGTCGCCCCAGACCGTCGACGTCAGCACCGCCGAGCTCTGGTTCGGGAACAGGTCGAGGCCGCCGGCCGCGTTGACGCGCGCGCGCAGGAATTCGTTGCGCCGGTCACCCTTGCCTTGCGAGAAGTCCGCGCGCAGCGACAGCGCGCGCGGCGTGACGTCGCGCACGCCGGACAGGCGCAGCAGGAACGGCCGCACGAACAGCAGAAACGTGACGAAGCTCGACACGGGGTTGCCCGGCAGCCCGATGAAATGGGCGTCGGGACGCGCGTCGCCGCGGCGCACCGCGCCGAACGCGAGCGGCTTGCCCGGCTTCATCGCGATCTGCCACAGCGCGAGCCGCCCTTCGGCCTCGACGGCCGGCTTCACGTGATCCTCGTCGCCGACCGATACGCCGCCGCTTGTCAGGATCACGTCGTGATCGCGCGCGGCCTCGCGCAGCGTGTCGCGGGTCGCCGCGAGCGAGTCGGGCACGATCCCGTAATCGGTCACGTGGCAACCGAGCCGCTCGAGCAGCCCGCGCAGCGTGAAGCGGTTCGAGTTGTAGATCGCGCCGGGCTTCAGCGGCTCGCCCGGCATCGTCAGTTCGTCGCCGGTGAAGAACACCGCGACGCGAATCCGCCGCGCGACCGACAGCTGCGCGCAGCCGACCGACGCGGCCAGCCCGAGCGCCTGCGGCGTGAGCCGCGTGCCGGACGGCAGGATCACCGAACCCTGGCGGATGTCCGCGCCCTGCGCGGTGATCCATTCACCGGCCTTCGGCGTGTGCAGGATCTCGACCGCATCGCCGTCGGCCGACGTCTGTTCCTGCATCACGACGGCGTCGGCGCCGGGCGGCACCGTCGCGCCGGTGAAGATCCGCGCGGCCGTGCCCGCCGCGAGCGGCGCGGCCGGATGGCCGGCCGGAATCCGCTGCGACACCGGCAGGCGCCGCTCGCCGTGCAGCAGGTCGGCGACGCGCACCGCGTAGCCGTCCATCGCGCTCGTATGCATCGGCGGCACGTCGAGCGGCGAACTCACGTCGGCCGCCAGCACGCGGCCGAGCGCGTCGAGCGTGGCGACGGTTTCGGCGCCGGGCAACGGCTTCGCGGCTTCGAGCAGCGCGGCGAGCGCCTCGGCGGTCGACAGCATCGGCGCGCGCGGCGCCGCGGGATTCGGGTTCGACATCGATGGAATCGGGGAAACGTTGGAGTCAATACGTCATTGTAGCGACGCCGTCGCGCCCACGCGCGATATGCCGGACATGCGGCAACTGTGATCGGCGCGAACACGCGGCACTGGCACTCGTTTCGATTTACTTGTTTCGATTCGCGCGCCGTCGGACGGCGCGCCCGTACGCGGCCGCGGCCCAACCCAAACAAAACGGCCGGAACCCCGATCCGTGCGACGAATCGGCATTCCGGCCGTGCTGCGCCGACGGGCTTGCGACCCCGCGGCACGGTGCTACCCCGGTGCTACGTCATGCGCCCGTATGCGCGACGATGAAGTCCTTCACCTGCTGCGCGTCGGCCTTCACGACCTCGAAACGCTGCGGCAGCGCCTCGAGCCCGTCGAATGCAGCCGGCCGCTCGGCCTCGCGATCGAGCGCTTCGCGGATCGTCTCGCCGAACTTGATCGGCTGGGCCGTCTCGAGCACGACCATCGGCACGCCCGCGTCGAGATGCTCGCGCGCGACCTTCACGCCGTCGGCCGTGTGCGTATCGATCATCGTGTCGTAGCGCGAGAACACGTCGCGGATCGTCGCGATACGGTCCGTGTGGCTGCTGCGGCCCGACACGAAGCCGAACTCGGCGACGCGCGCGAAATCGCCGCTCGCCGCGAGATCGAAACCACCCTTCTCCTCGACGTCGCGGAACAGCTGCATCACGCGGGCCGGATCGCGGCCGAGCAGGTCGAACACGAAGCGCTCGAAGTTCGATGCCTTCGAGATGTCCATGCTCGGGCTGCTCGTGTGATAGGTGTTTTCCGCGCTGCGCACGCGGTATGCGCCGGTGCGGAAGAACTCGTCGAGCACGTCGTTCTCGTTGGTCGCGACCACGAGCTTCGCGATGGGCAGGCCCATCATCCGCGCGATGTGACCCGCGCAGACGTTGCCGAAGTTGCCCGACGGCACCGTAAACGACACGCGCTCGTCGTTCGACGTCGTCGCCGCGAAATAGCCCTTGAAGTAGTACACGACCTGCGCGACGACGCGCGCCCAGTTGATCGAGTTGACCGTGCCGATCTTCTGCTGCGCCTTGAACGCGTGATCGTTCGAGACAGCCTTCACGATGTCCTGGCAGTCGTCGAACACGCCTTCGACCGCGAGGTTGAAGATGTTCGGATCCTGCAGGCTGAACATCTGGGCGGTCTGGAACGCGCTCATCTTCTTGTGCGGCGACAGCATGAACACGCGCACGCCTGCCTTGCCGCGCATCGCGTACTCGGCCGCGCTGCCGGTGTCGCCCGACGTCGCGCCGAGGATGTTCAGCGCTTCGCCGTGCTTCGCGAGCGTGTACTCGAACAGGTTGCCGAGCAGCTGCATCGCCATGTCCTTGAACGCGAGCGTCGGGCCGTTCGACAGTTCGAGCAGCGACAGCGCCGCGCCGTTCTCGGTGCCGAGCGTCTTCAGCGGCGTGATGTCGGACGCGTTCTCGCCGTGACGCGTGTTGCTGTATACGGCGGCCGTATAGGTGCGGCGCGTGATCGCGTGCAGGTCGTCGGCCGGCACGTCGTCGCAGAACTTCGACAGGATCTCGAACGCGAGATCCGCGTACGGCAGCGTGCGCCAGCGCGCGAGTTCGTCGGCCGACACCTGCGGGTATTCGGCCGGCAGGTACAGCCCGCCGTCCTTCGCAAGGCCGCCGAGCAGGATGTCGGAGAACGTGTGGCGCTCGCCGATGCCGGCGCCGCGCGTGGAGATGTAGTTCATGTCGTTCCTGGTCCTCAGTTCAGCGCTTCCATACGCAGCTTCGTCACCTTCGAGACCACCGTCGCGAGGCTCTCGATCTGCGCGATCGCCGCGTTCACGTGCTTCTCGAGCGTCTCGTGCGTGATCAGGATGATGTCGGTTTCGCCGTTCGCGTCGTCGACCTGCTCCGATTCCTTCTGCAGCAGCGCGTCGATCGAGATGCCCGTGGCGGCGAGGATGCGCGTGATGTCCGCGAGCACGCCGGTCTGGTCGGCCACGCGCAGGCGCAGGTAGTAGCCGCTCGTCACTTCCTCGATCGGCAGGATCGGCGTGTTCGACAGGCTGTCCGGCTGGAACGCGAGATGCGGCACGCGATGCTCGGGGTCGGCCGTGTGCAGGCGCGTGACGTCGACGAGATCCGCGACGACCGCCGACGCGGTCGGTTCCGCGCCCGCGCCCTTGCCGTAGTACAGCGTCGTGCCGACCGCGTCGCCGTGCACGACGACCGCGTTCATCGCGCCCTCGACGTTCGCGAGCAGGCGCTTCTCCGGAATCAGCGTCGGGTGCACGCGCAGCTCGATGCCGTTTTCGGCGCGGCGCGCGATGCCGAGCAGCTTGATCCGGTAGCCGAGCTCTTCCGCGTAGCGGATGTCGGTCGCGTCGAGCTTGCTGATGCCTTCGACGTAGGCACGGTCGAACTGGACCGGCACGCCGAACGCGATCGCGCTCATGATGGTCGCCTTGTGCGCGGCGTCGACGCCTTCGATGTCGAAGGTCGGATCGGCTTCCGCATAGCCGAGCTCCTGCGCGGCCTTCAGCGCGGTCGCGAAGTCGAGGCCGCGGTCGCGCATTTCCGACAGGATGTAGTTCGTCGTGCCGTTGATGATGCCGGCGATGTACTGGATGCGGTTCGCGGTCAGGCCTTCGCGCAGCGCCTTGATGATCGGGATGCCGCCGGCGACGGCCGCCTCGAACGCGACCATCACGCCCTTCTCGCGCGCGGCCTCGAAGATCTCGGTGCCGTGTACCGCGAGCAGCGCCTTGTTCGCCGTCACGACGTGCTTGCCGTTCGCGATCGCGCGCAGCACGAGCTCGCGTGCGATGCCCGTGCCGCCGATCATCTCGGCGATGATCGAGATCGACGGATCGTCGACGACCGCGTTGAAATCGTCGGTGATCTGCGCGGCGCCGGCGTTACCGCCGAGCGCGGCCTGCGCCTTGGCCGGATTGCGCACGGCAATGCGCGCGATCTCGATGCCGCGCCCCGCGCGTCGCTTGATTTCTTCCTGGTTGCGGTGCAGCACCGTGAAGGTGCCGCTGCCGACGGTGCCGAAGCCCAACAGGCCAACTTTGATCGGTTCCATGCTGCGTGTGATCGATGAGTAAGAATTGAATGAATGCCGGGGGACGCTGTCCGCTCAGACCGAATGACGCTTGCGGTAGCCGTCGAGGAAGCGCGCGATCCGGTTGATCGAATCGGTCAGGTCGTCGAGGTTCGGCAGGAAGACCACGCGGAAGTGATCCGGCGCCGCCCAGTTGAAGCCCGTCCCCTGCACGAGCAGCACGCGTTCCTCGAGCAACAGGTCGAGGATGAACTGCTGGTCGTTCTGGATCGGATAAAGCTTCGGATCGAGGCGCGGGAACATGTACAGCGCGGCCTGTGGCTTCACGCAGGTCACGCCGGGAATCGACGTGAGCATGTCGTACGCGAGCTCGCGCTGCTTGAAGAGGCGCCCGCTCGGCACGATCAGCTCGTTGATGCTCTGGTAGCCGCCGAGCGCGGTCTGGATCGCGAACTGCCCGGGCACGTTCGCGCACAGGCGCATCGACGACAGGATCCCGAGGCCTTCCAGGTAATCCTTCGCGCGCCGGCGGTTGTCGCCGCCGAGGCCCGACACGGCCATCCAGCCCGCGCGGTAGCCGCACGAGCGATAGCTTTTCGACAGGCTGTTGAACGTGACGGTGATCACGTCTTCCGACAGCGAGCCCAGCGCCGTGTGCTCGAGCCCGTCGTAGACGATCTTGTCGTAGACCTCGTCGGCGAACACGATCAGCCCGTGCTGACGCGCGATCTCGAGCAATTCGAGCAGCAATTCGTCGGAATAAAGCGCGCCGGTCGGGTTGTTCGGGTTGATCACGACGATCGCCTTGGTGTTCGGCGTGATCTTGCGGCGGATGTCGTCGAGGTCGGGCATCCACGCGTTCTGCTCGTCGCACACGTAGTGCACGGGCGTGCCGCCCGACAGGCTCACGGCGGCCGTCCACAGCGGGTAGTCGGGCGCCGGCAGCAGCACTTCGTCGCCGTCGTTCAGCAGCGCCTGGGTCGCCATCACGATCAGCTCGGACGCGCCGTTGCCGATGTAGATGTCGTCGAGGCCGACACCGACGACGCCCTTTTGCTGCGTGTAGTGCATCACGGCCTTGCGGGCCGAGAACACGCCCTTCGAATCCGAATAGCCGGACGACGCCGGCAGGTTGCGGATCATGTCCTGGATGATTTCGTCCGGCGCGTCGAAACCGAACGGCGCGAGGTTGCCGATGTTCAGCTTGATGATGCGGTGGCCTTCTTCCTCGAGGCGCTTCGCGTGCTCGAGCACCGGGCCACGGATGTCGTAGCAGACGTTGAGCAGCTTGTTCGACTTCTGAATCGGTTTCACGACGACACGGTTCCTGGGTTGGCCTTGCGGCCGGGGGACGGGATCAAAACTGGAGAGCGGCTGGTCTATGCGCGCTGTCTAGACTGGGGAAAATGCGGGCAGTCGGACGCGGCTTGTGGCGACGCACGATGCAAGTGGCGCCCGGGGGCGACCAAAAAGTTATAATTTAGCGGATTTTGGCCACCTTTCGCAATGCACCATGGCCGCTCCGGGCCCGCGCCGTCAGGCGTCCCGCGTGCGCCGGTCGCGAAACGGCCGCCCGGGCCCGTGCGGCCCTTGCCAGACCTTCCCTCCACGGAACCGCGGAATACCGATTTGAAACTGCACCAGGACACGAGCGGCGCGCTCAACACCGTCACCGGCTACGGCCCCGATTATGTCGACGTCAACCTCCAACGCCACGAAGGGAGCGTCATCGTGCTGCCCGGCGCGCCGGTGCGGGACTGGCCCGTATCGTCGTTCGACGCGCTCGCGCCCGAGCATTTCGCGATGCTGCTCGACCCGGCCCCCGAACTCGTGATCTTCGGCAGCGGCGCGCGGCTGCGCTTCCCGCACCCGCGCCTCGTGGCCGCGCTGACGGCCAAGCGGATCGGCGTCGAGACGATGGATTTCCAGGCCGCCTGCCGGACCTACAACATCCTGATGGCTGAGGGCCGCAAAGTGGCCGCCGCGCTCTTAATTGAACGTTAATCCCCGATGCGGTAAAACTCGGGCCGGCACACCGGGTCGATCCCCGGATCATCACGCGGATCGGCAACCGGCAAGCCGGCCGCCGCCGGCGCGACCCGCTGGCGGCGCTTACAACAACCAACAGGCTGAAAATTCATGAACGATACGCCGTCGAGGCTACCGCTCAATCGCATCACGCTCGTCCTCCTGCTCGTCGCGCTCGCGATCGTCTGGTTCGCGCCGCTCGGGCTGCGCCACCTGATCCCGAGCGACGAAGGCCGCTACGCGGAAATGGCGCGGGAAATGTTCGTCACCGGCGACTGGATCACGCCGCGCTACAACGGCTACAAGTATTTCGAGAAGCCGCCGCTGCAGACCTGGCTGAACGCGCTGACGTTCGCCTGGTTCGGCATCGGCGAATGGCAGGCGCGCCTGTACACGGGCCTCGCCAGCTTCGCCGGCGTGCTGCTGGTCGGCTTCACGGGCGCGCGCCTGTTCAACCCGCTGTCCGGCTTGCTCGCGGCCGTCGTGCTCGCGTGCTCGCCGTACTGGAACCTGATGGGCCACTTCAACGCCCTCGACATGGGGCTCGCGTTCTGGATGGCGCTGTCGCTCTGCTCGCTGCTGCTCGCGCAGCGGCCCGGGCTGCCGGCGGGCGCGGTGCGCGGCTGGATGTGGGCGTGCTGGGCCGCGATGGCGTTCGCCGTGCTGTCCAAGGGCCTCGTCGGCCTGATCCTGCCCGGCGCCGTACTGGTGCTCTATACGCTGATCGCCCGCGACTGGGCACTGTGGAAGCGACTCTACCTGGTCAGCGGCCTCGTGATCTTCTTCGCGATCGTCACGCCGTGGTTCGTGCTCGTCCAGCAGCGCAACCCCGAGTTCTTCAATTTCTTCTTCATCGTCCAGCAGTTCCGCCGTTACCTGACCCCGGAGCAGAACCGCCCGGGCCCGTTCTACTATTTCGTGCCGGTGCTGCTGGTCGGCTTCCTGCCGTGGCTGTCGGTCGCGTGGCAGAGCATCCGCCATGCGCTGCGCATGCCGCGCCAGCCGAACGGCTTCTCGCCGATGCTCGTGCTGCTGATCTGGAGCGCGTTCATCTTCCTGTTCTTCAGCACGTCGCACTCGAAGCTGATCTCGTACGTGCTGCCGGTCGCGCCGGCGCTCGCGCTGATCATCGGCGCGTACCTGCCGCTGATGAGCGCCGACCGGTTCCGTCGCCACCTGCTCGGCTACCTCGTGTTCTTCGTCGTCGCGGCGTTCGGGATCATCTTCCTCGCGTATCAGGGCGACGCCCGCACGCCGAACGCGCTGTATCGTGCGTTCCAGGTGTGGCTGTACGCGGGCCTCGCGGTCGCGGGCGCGCTGACGCTCGCGGCCGCCTGGCTGAACCGCCGCGTGGGCGTCGCGGCCGCGATCACCGCGTTCGGCGCCGCGTGGCTCGCGTTCGGCACGATCGGCGGCACCGGTCACGACGAATTCGGCCGCTACAGCTCGGGCGCGCTGCTCGCGCCCGCCGTGCGCGCCGAACTGGCGAAGCTGCCGCCTGACACGCCGTTCTACTCGATCGAGATGCTCGATCACACGTTCCCGTTCTATATGGGCCACACGACGATCATGGTCCAGCGCCAGGACGAGCTCGCATTCGGCATCTCGGTCGAGCCGGACAAGTGGATCCCGACCGTCGACCAATGGATCGAACGCTGGAAGCAGGACACCCATGCGCTCGCGATCATGCCGCCCGGCCAGTACGACACGCTGGTCAGGCAAGGCGTGCCGATGCGCGTGATCGCGCGCGACAACCGCCGCGTGATCGTCGAGAAACCGCAATCGTAAGGACGCCCGCCGCATGAATCCCGTTTCGTTCGTCTGCATCATCACCGGCGTGATGCTCAACGCCTGTGCGCAACTTCTGCTGAAAGCCGGCGTCAACGCCGTTGGACACTTCGAATTCAGCCGTGCGAACATCCTGCCGGTCGGCCTGAAGATCGCGACCCAGCTGCCGATCATCGGCGGCCTCGGCTGCTACGTGCTGAGCGTCGTCGTCTGGATTGTCGGGCTGTCGCGGGTCGACGTGTCGATCGCCTATCCGATGCTGTCGCTCGGCTACGTGGTCAACGCGTTCGCCGCCTGGTACCTGTTCGGCGAGGTGCTGTCGGTCCAGCGGCTGGTCGGCATCGGCATCATCCTGATCGGCGTGCTCGTGCTCGCGCGCAGTTGAGCGCGCCCCGCCGGCCCGGCGGGCATTAAGCGTCCGCCTACAAAAAATCACGGTACGAATCCGGCAACCGGTGTTTAATGCCGGTTTCGGGCCGGATCGCCCGACCCCTTTATTACACGCCATTACAGGCAAAGTGTTCATGAGCCAGACTACCGCTCCGTTCCTGCCGTTCACCCGCCCCGAGATCGACGAGGAAACCATCCAGGGCGTCGTCGACGTACTGCGCTCGGGCTGGATCACCACCGGCCCGCAGAGCCAGAAGTTCGAAGCCGCGCTGTCCGAGTACTGCGGCGGCCGTCCGGTCCGCGCGTTCAATTCGGGCACCTGCACGCTCGAGATCGGCCTGCGCATCGCGGGCGTCGGCCCCGGCGACGAGGTGATCACGACGCCGGCGTCGTGGGTATCGACCAGCAACGTGATCCTCGAGACGGGCGCGACGCCCGTGTTCGCCGACATCGACCCCGTCACGCGCAACATCGACCTCGACAAGCTCGAGCAGGCGATCACGCCGCGCACGAAGGCGCTCATCCCGGTCTACCTGGCCGGCCTGCCGGTCGACATGGACCGCCTGTACGCGATTGCGCGCGCACACAACCTGCGCGTGATCGAGGACGCCGCGCAGGCGCTCGGCTCGACGTGGCAAGGCAAGCGCATCGGCGCGATCGGCGACATCGTGTCGTTCAGCTTCCACGCGAACAAGAACCTGACGACGATCGAAGGCGGCGCGCTCGTGCTGAACAATGAGGACGAGGCGACGCTCGCGCAGAAGTACCGGCTGCAGGGCATCACGCGCACCGGCTTCGACGGGATGGACTGCGACGTGCTCGGCGGCAAGTACAACCTGACCGACGTCGCCGCGCGCGTCGGCCTCGGCCAGCTGCCGCACCTCGAGCGCTTCACCGCGCAGCGCCGCGCACTCGCGCGCGCGTATTTCGCCGCGCTCGACGGCGGTGCGGCCGTGCAGCTCGGGCTCGGCCTGCCCGTCGCCGATTTCGAGAACAGCAACTGGCACATGTTCCAGGTCACGCTGCCGCTCGACCGGCTGTCGATCTCGCGCGCCGATTTCATGGCGCAGATGAAGGAGCGCGGCATCGGCACGGGCGTCCACTACCCGGCCATCCATCTTTTCACGCTGTATCGTGCGCGCGGCTTCAAGGAGGGCATGTTCCCCCACGCCGAACGATACGGCGCATCGACCGTCACGCTGCCGCTCTTCACGCAGATGACGGAAGACGACGTGCGTCGCGTGGCCGACGCCATCAACCAGATTTGCGAACAATACGGAAAATAAGCGTACATGAATCACCTTGAAGCACGCGCCGGGCATCCGGGCGCCGCGACCCCGGAGGTATCGGTCATCATCCCCGTGTACAACGAGGAAGACGGCCTGGCCGCGCTGTTCGCGCGGCTCTACCCGGCACTCGACGCACTCGGCACGTCGTACGAAGTGATCCTGATCAACGACGGCAGCCGCGACCGCTCGGCCGCGATGCTGGCGGACCAGTTCCACGTGCGCCCCGACACGACGCGTGTCGTGCTGCTCAACGGCAACTACGGCCAGCACATGGCGATCCTCGCCGGCTTCGCGCAGTCGCGCGGCGAGATCGTCATCACGCTCGACGCCGACCTGCAGAACCCGCCCGAGGAAATCGGCAAGCTGATCGCGAAGATGCGCGAAGGCTACGACTACGTCGGCTCGATCCGCAAGCAGCGTCAGGACAGCCTGTGGCGCCGCAAGGCGTCGCAGATGATGAACCGGCTGCGCGAGCGCATCACCCGAATCAAGATGACCGACCAGGGCTGCATGCTGCGCGCGTACAGCCGCCGCATCATCGACACGATCAACGTGTGCGGCGAAGTCAACACGTTCATCCCCGCGCTGGCCTACACGTTCGCGCAGAAACCGACCGAAATCGAGGTCGCGCACGAGGAACGCTTCGCGGGCGAGTCGAAGTACTCGCTGTACAGCCTGATCCGGCTGAACTTCGACCTCGTGACGGGCTTCTCGGTCGTGCCGCTGCAGTGGCTGTCGTTCATCGGCGTGATCCTGTCGCTCGGCTCCGCCGCGCTGTTCGTGCTGCTGCTCGTGCGCCGCTTCATCGTCGGCGCGGAAGTGCAAGGCGTGTTCACGCTGTTCGCGATCACGTTCTTCCTGCTCGGCGTGATCATCTTCGCGCTCGGCCTGCTCGGCGAATACGTCGGCCGCATCTACCAGCAAGTGCGTGCACGGCCGCGCTACCTGATCCAGGCCGTGCTCGAACAGCACGACGGCATGCCGGCGGTGCCGGCCCCCGCGAGCCGCACGGGGACGTCGCAATGAAGCCGCGCGCCGTCGTCTTCGCGTATCACAACGTCGGCGTGCGCTGCCTGCAGGTGCTGCTGGCACGCGGCGTCGACGTCGCGCTCGTCGTCACGCACGAGGACAACCCGAACGAGAACATCTGGTTCGGCAGCGTCGCATCGGTGGCCGCCGAGCACGGGATCCCGGTCGTCACGCCGGCCGACCCCGCCGAGCCGGCACTGCGCCGCGCGGTATCCGACGCGCGGCCCGAGTTCATCTTCTCGTTCTACTACCGCCACATGCTGCCGGTGGACCTGCTCGCGATCGCTCCGCGCGGCGCGTACAACATGCACGGTTCGCTGCTGCCGAAATACCGGGGTCGGGTACCGACCAACTGGGCCGTGCTGAACGGCGAAACGGAAACCGGCGCGACGCTGCACGAGATGGCCGCGAAGCCCGATGCGGGCGCGATCATCGGCCAGACCGCCGTGCCGATCCTGCCGGACGACACGGCCGCGCAGGTGTTCGACAAGGTGACGGTCGCCGCCGAGCAGACGCTCTGGCGCGTGCTGCCCGCGCTGCTCGCGGGCGAGGCGCCGCACCTGCCGAACGATCTCGCGAACGGCAGCTACTACGGCGGGCGCAAGCCGGAGGACGGCCGCGTCGACTGGTCGAAGCCGGCCGCGCAGGTCTACAACCTGGTACGCGCGGTCGCGCCCCCGTATCCGGGCGCGTTCACCGACGTCGCCGGCACGCGTTTCGTGATCGCCCGCGCGCGCCTCGCGGCGCCCGGCAGCGCCGCCGCCGCGGCCGCAGCGGATTTGCCGCCCGGCCTGCACGTAAGCGATAATGCGCTATTCGGCGTCTGCGGCGACAGCCGCGCCCTATCCATTCTCGAGCTGTGGCAGCAGCGCGACGGCAGCGAAACCGTCGTGACGCCCGCGGAATTCGCGCAGTTCATTCATTCTTCCCGTCATTCATGAAAGCAAAAAAAGTCCTGATCCTGGGTGTGAACGGCTTCATCGGCCATCACCTGTCGAAGCGCATTCTTGAAACCACCGATTGGGAAGTGTTCGGCATGGACATGCAGACCGATCGGCTGGGCGACCTCGTCAACCACGAGCGGATGCACTTCTTCGAAGGCGACATCACGATCAACAAGGAGTGGGTCGAGTATCACGTGAAGAAGTGCGACGTGATCCTGCCGCTCGTCGCGATCGCGACGCCCGCGACCTACGTCCAGCAGCCGCTGCGCGTGTTCGAGCTCGACTTCGAGGCGAACCTGCCGATCGTGCGTTCGGCCGTCAAGTACGGCAAGCACCTCGTGTTCCCGTCGACCTCCGAGGTCTACGGCATGTGCTCGGACGAGCAGTTCGACCCGGATGCATCGGCGCTCACGTACGGCCCGATCAACAAGCCGCGCTGGATCTACGCCTGCTCGAAGCAGCTGATGGACCGCGTGATCTGGGGCTACGGGATGGAAGGCCTGAACTTCACGCTGTTCCGTCCGTTCAACTGGATCGGCCCGGGCCTCGACTCGATCTACACGCCGAAGGAAGGCAGCTCGCGCGTCGTCACGCAGTTCCTCGGCCACATCGTGCGCGGCGAGAACATCAGCCTCGTCGACGGCGGCTCGCAGAAGCGCGCGTTCACCGACATCGACGACGGCATCAGCGCGCTGATGAAGATCATCGACAACAAGAACGGCGTCGCATCGGGCAAGATCTACAACATCGGGAATCCGAAGAATAATTTCTCGGTTCGCGAACTCGCGCACAAGATGCTCGAACTGGCCGCCGAATACCCGGAATACGCCGGCTCCGCGAAGCAGGTGCAACTCGTCGAAACGACGTCGGGCGCCTACTACGGCAATGGCTACCAGGACGTGCAGAACCGCGTGCCGAAGATCGACAACACGATGCAGGAGCTCGCCTGGGCGCCGCAATCGACGTTCGACGACGCGCTGCGCAAGATCTTCGAAGCGTATCGCGGCCATGTCGCCGATGCGCGCGCGCTGGTCGAGCAGCAGAACTGACGGGACGCTCGCTTGGCTCGTATCGTCCTCAAGATCGACGTCGACACGCTGCGCGGCACGCGCGAAGGCGTGCCGAACCTCGCGCGCATCTTCGACCGCTTCAGCGCGCGCGCGACCTTCCTCTTCAGCCTCGGGCCCGATCACACGGGCTGGGCGCTGCGGCGCGTGTTCCGCCCTGGCTTCCTGAAGAAGGTGTCGCGCACGTCGGTGGTCGAGCACTACGGCGTGAAACAGCTGATGTACGGGGTACTGCTGCCGGGCCCCGACATCGGCCGCCGCGCGATCGCCGACATGCGCGCGATCCACGAGGCCGGCTTCGAATGCGGGATCCATACGTGGGATCACGTGTACTGGCAGGACAACGTGCGCGTGCGCGATCGCGACTGGACCGCGCGTGAAATGCAGAAGAGCCATGCGCGCTTCGTCGACGTCTTCGGCGCGCCACCCGTCACGCACGGCGCGGCCGGCTGGCAGATGAACGACGCGGCGTTCGAGCAGATCGACGCGTGGGGGATGCGCTACGCATCCGACGGCCGCGGCCATTCGCCGTATCTGCCCGTGGTCGGCGGCCGCACGCTGTCGCACGTGCAGATGCCGACCACGCTGCCGACCCTCGACGAAGTGCTCGGCATCGACGGCATCGACACGCACAACGTCGCCGCGCACATCCTGAAGTTCACGGAAACCAATCCGCACGACCAGGTGTTCACGCTGCATGCGGAACTGGAAGGCCAGAAGCTCGCGCCGGTATTCGAGCAGCTGCTCGCCGGCTGGCGCGCACAGGGCCATACGTTTGCGACGATGGGCGACTACCACGCGACGCTGGACCGCGACTCGCTGCCATCGTACCCTGTCACGTGGGGCGAGATTCCCGGCCGCTCCGGCGAGCTGATCGTCCAGCCCGACTGAGTTCGCGCGCACCCGCGCCGCCTGCCCTGCCCTTGCGGCGTGCCGCCGCGACGCCCCGCCGAACCGCGCCGCCCGAGCGGCGCCTTTCCATAACAACAGGAGAAACACGTGTCCGTCGAAGTTGACCGTCAAGTTCCCGATTTCACCGCACCGGCGACGGGCGGCGACATTTCGCTGTCCGACCTCAAGGGCAAGAAGCTCGTCCTGTATTTCTATCCGAAGGACAACACGCCGGGCTGCACCACCGAAGGCCTGCAGTTCCGCGATCTCTATCCGAAGTTCAAGAAGGCCGGCGCCGAAGTGATCGGCGTGTCGCGCGACAGCCTGCGCTCGCATGACAATTTCAAGGCGAAGCTCGAACTGCCGTTCCCGCTGATTTCCGATGCCGACGAGGCGCTGTGCGCGCTGTTCGATGTCATCAAGATGAAGAAAATGTATGGCAAGGAAGTGCGCGGAATCGAGCGTTCGACGTTCCTGATCGACGCCGACGGCGTGCTTCGCCAGGCATGGCGCGGCATCAAGGTGCCCGGTCACGTGGACGACGTGCTAAGTGCTGTACAAGCGCTTTGAGCCGCGTTATATTGGGCCGCAATGAATGCCAGTTCGCCCCATATTTCTCGTAGCTGCGCCGGTGCCCGTTGCGATGCTTTCCGGCACCTGACGCGCATCACGACGGTATCAGCCGAGCCGCATGTCCCGGTCCCCGGGGCAGCGGCTTTTTTTATGGACTGCGCGCCGGCTCTCGGTCCGGCCCCTCACCCCGTCAAGGAGCTGATCGACACTTAGGCGAACCGGCTAGACGAATTTCCTGTGCGCCACCGCGCGCAAACTGCATGCACCTTCCACGTCACGCAGGATGCGATCAGCGGCGCACGCCATGCGACACGATTCCTCCCGAGGGACACCATGCCTTTGCCTACTGCCCCCAGCAAGCTCGGCAGCCTGCTGCCGCCCGATGAATACAAGGCGAAAGCGCGGCCCGCGAAAGCCGCGAAGAAATCCGCCGAAGGGGACGCCTCCACAGCCGGAGAATATGGCCCGGCCAGCGTGGCCCAACCGATGACCGAAGCCGCGAACACGGCCGCGCCGCTGCGCGCCGTCGCGGCGTCGACGCAAGAAGCCGCGGGCACGCCCGCACGCGGTCGCAAGACCAGACAGACGGCCGCGCTGCTGCAGCCGATGCCGGCACCGGTCGAACCGGCGGCCCCTGCCGCCCCCGCCGCGCCGGTCGTCGCACGCAACGACAAGCCCGGGGCCGGCAAGCCGACCACCGCGAGCGCACGCGATGCCGGTGCCGCGACGAAGTCGCGCAGCCGCAAGCCGGCCGAAGCCGAATTGCAGAAGCTGTTCGTGCTCGACACGAACGTGCTGATGCACGACCCGAGCAGCCTCTTCCGCTTCGAGGAACACGACGTCTATCTGCCGATGATGACGCTCGAGGAACTCGACAACCACAAGAAGGGGATGTCCGAAGTCGCGCGCAACGCGCGCCAGGTGAGCCGCACGCTCGACGCGCTGGTCGCCGACGGCGGCCCGATCTCCGACGGCATTCCGCTGTCGCGTCTCGGCAGCCGCGAGGCGCTCGGCCGCCTCTACTTCCAGACCAGGCTCGCGGACATCGCGCCGGTCGAAGGCCTGCCCGCAGGCAAGGCCGACAACCAGATCCTCGGCGTCGTGCGCGCGCTGCAGCGCGACCGGCCGGACCGCCAGGTCGTGCTGGTGTCGAAAGACATCAACATGCGCATCAAGGCGCATGCGCTCGGCCTGCCCGCGGAAGACTACTTCAACGACCAGGTCCTCGAGGACAAGGATCTCCTCTATAGCGGCGTGCGCGAATTGCCGCAGGACTTCTGGACGAAACACGCGAAGGGGATGGAGAGCTGGCAGGACACGAAGACGGGCACCACGTACTACCGCGTGACGGGCCCGCTCTGCGGGTCGATGCTCGTCAACGAGTTCGTCTATCTCGAGCCGCAGAACGGCGAGCCGACGTTCCACGCGATCGTGCGCGAGCTGAACGGCAAGACGGCGCTGCTGCAGACGCTGCGCGACTACAGCCACCACAAGAACAACGTGTGGGGCATCACCGCGCGCAACCGCGAGCAGAACTTCGCGCTGAACCTGCTGATGAACCCCGAGATCGACTTCGTCACGCTGCTCGGCCAGGCCGGCACCGGCAAGACGCTCGTCGCGCTCGCGGCCGGCCTCGCGCAGGTGCTCGACGACAAGCGCTACAACGAGATCATCGTGACGCGCGCGACCGTGCCCGTCGGCGAGGACATCGGTTTCCTGCCCGGCACCGAGGAAGAGAAGATGCAGCCGTGGATGGGTGCATTCGACGACAACCTCGAAGTGCTGCAGAAGACCGACGACGCAGCCGGCGAATGGGGCCGTGCGGCGACGCAGGAGCTGATCCGTTCGCGCCTGAAGGTGAAGAGCATGAACTTCATGCGCGGACGCACGTTCGTCGACAAGTACCTGATCATCGACGAAGCGCAGAACCTGACGCCGAAGCAGATGAAGACGCTCGTGACGCGCGCAGGCCCCGGCACGAAGATCGTGTGCCTCGGCAACATCGCGCAGATCGACACGCCTTACCTGACCGAAGGCAGCTCGGGCCTGACCTACGTCGTCGACCGCTTCAAGGGCTGGGGCCACAGCGGCCACGTGACGCTCGCGCGCGGCGAACGCTCGCGGCTCGCCGACTACGCGTCGGACATCCTGTAACGCGATACGCCGGCTGCCCGCCGGCCTCCGACGCCACGCGGCGCTCCGGTTTCCGGAGCGCCGTTTTCATTTTTGGGGTCGAAAACGTTGGTCATGCTTCGTTACGCAACAACCTCACTTACACGCGAAACTTCAAGTAAATTCTCAGGAATGGTTGCCTAAGCCCCGCCGGAACGTCTACCATCGGGTCTGTCTGTTGTCATACGATTCGCGAGCGCGCCGCGCTCGTCCGCCTTGTCATGCTTCGAATCTGGGTTCCCGTCGCCGTCGTTTCACTGCTCGCGGCCTGCTCCAGCGTGCCGCCGCAGTCGGCCTCGCGCACCTCCGGCATGAAGATCACGACGCCGCGCGCCTTCCCGGCACCCGCCAATTTCCCGAAATTCGTCGACCACAGCGTCGGCCAGGAAGAGATCTCGATCCAGGCGATGAGCCTCGTCGGCGTGCCGTACCGCTGGGGCGGCAACACGCCGACGAGCGGCTTCGACTGCAGCGGCCTGGTGCGCTACGTGATCGGCCGCGCGGCCGACGTGGACCTGCCGCGCACGACCGCCGACATGAGCAGCCGCGGCGTGTCGATCGACCCCGAACAGGTCGCGCCGGGCGACCTGATCTTCTTCAATACGACCGGCCGCCCGCATTCGCACGTCGGCATCTATGTCGGCAAGCTGCGTTTCGTCAACGCGCCGTCGACCGGCGGCACCGTGCGGCTCGACTACCTGACGAACCCGTACTGGGCCAAGCGCTTCGACGGCATTCGCCGCGTCGCGCCGCCGCGCGGTGCGCCCGGGCCGTTCGATGCGCCGACCTACGAGGCGCGGCGCGATGTGCCGGCGGCAGCGCCTGTCGTCGCGGCAGCCGCGTCGCGACGGCCTGCCTCTGCGTATGCCGCGTCTCAGGCGGGCGTCGCGCCGTCGCCCGCGCCGGTCACGCAAGCCGCTCCGGTCGTGTCGACCGCGGCAGTTGCCCCGACGGCCGCGGCAATCGCCCCCGCCGCCGATCCGTACGAACCGCCGCCGCGCGTGCTGACCGCGCAGCAGCAGGCAACGTCCGTGAATGGCGACATGATCGCTACGACGGCGAATCCGGGGCCGGCAGGCCCCACCGAGACCGGCACGCAGATTCCGACCACCGCGCTGACGGCCGCCCAGGCTGCCGCGTTCGACGCGGAACCGCCGCCCGCGGCCGCCGCGCCGTCGCTGCGCGACACCGAGCCCGTGCAGGTGCTGCGGGCGTCGACGCAATCCGCACCGATCAGCCCGCGCACCGCCACCGCCGACGATCCGATCGCCCGCTTCGCGAACGGCAGTTACTGATCCACGTCATCCGCCGCAGCGCCGCCGCCCGTCGTCGCACTTTCCCGACCGCGCAAAGAAAATGCGCCGCAACCTTTCGGTGTGCGGCGCATTGCGCGTATCGATCCGGCAGCGTCGATATCAGAAGATCTGGTGCCCGAGCCACCATCCGCCGGCCGCGAACAGCGCGGCCGCCGGCAGCGTCAGCACCCACGCCCAGACGATGTTGCCGGCGACGCCCCAGCGGACGGCCGACAGCTTCTGCGTGGCGCCGACACCGACGATCGCACCGGTGATCGTGTGCGTGGTCGACACCGGAATGCCGAGGAACGACGCGATGAACAGCGTGATCGCCCCGCCGCTTTCGGCACAGAAACCGCCGACCGGCTTGAGCTTCGTGATCTTCTGGCCCATCGTGCGCACGATGCGCCAGCCGCCGAACAGCGTGCCGAGCCCCATCGACAGGTAGCACGCGCCGATCACCCACGCGGGCGGCGCATCGGACGTCGCCGACGCATAGCCCGACGCGATCAGCAGCATCCAGATGATGCCGATCGTCTTCTGTGCGTCGTTGCCGCCGTGGCCCAGGCTGTACAGGCCGGCCGACAGCAGCTGGAGCCGCCGGAAGCGGCGATCGACCTTGCTGGGTGCGGTGCGGAAATACAGCCACGACACGCCGAGCATGAACAGCGAGCCGAGGATGAAGCCGAGCAGCGGCGAAATGAAGATGAACGCGATCGTCTTCAGCAGCCCGTCGATGTTCAGCGAGCTCCAGCCCGACTTCGCGAGCGCCGCGCCGACGAGGCCGCCGATCAGCGCGTGCGACGAGCTCGACGGAATCCCGTAGTACCACGTGATCACGTTCCAGCCGATCGCACCGACCAGCGCGCCGAACACGACATAGTGGTCGACGATCTCGGGATCGATCGTGCCTTTACCGACAGTCTGGGCGACTTTCAGGTGGAAGATGAAATACGCGATGACGTTGAACGCGGCCGCGAATACCACGGCCTGCTGGGGCTTCAGCACCCCGGTCGACACGACGGTAGCGATCGAGTTCGCCGCGTCGTGGAAGCCGTTCATGAAGTCGAATACGAGCGCGACGAGCACCAGCGTCGCGACCATCCATAGGGCGAGTTGTATCGAATGCATCGTGGTCCGCTCAGGCGTTTTCCAGCACGATGCCTTCGATGATGTTCGCGACGTCCTCGCACTTGTCGGTGATCTCTTCGAGCAGTTCGTAGATCGCCTTCAGCTTGATGAGCGTCTTCACGTCGTCTTCCTCGCGGAACAGCTTCGACATCGCCGCGCGCAGCACGCGATCGGCCTCCGACTCCCAGCGGTCGATCTCCTCGCACTGCTTGAGGATCTGCGCCGACTGCTTCATGTCGGACAGCAATCCGACGGCCTGCTGCACGTGCTGCGCCGACTGCGTGACGATGTGCGCGAGCTGGCTCGCCTCGGACGTAACGGACTGCACGTCGTACAGCGACACGGCCGTCGCGACGTCTTCCATCAGGTCGAGGATGTCGTCCATCGTCGTGATCAGCTTGTGGATCTCGTCGCGATCGAGCGGCGTGATGAAGGTCTTGTGCAGCAGATCGATCGCTTCATGCGTCAGCTTGTCAGCGGCCTTCTCGGCGGTCTGCACGTTTTGCTTGTGAATCTCGGCGTCGGCGAGATTGTCGATCAGCAGTTCGAGCTCGCGGCCACCGGAAACGATGTGCTTCGCGTGCGCGTTGAAGAGTTCAAAGAACTTGCCCTCGGTGGGCATGAATCGACCGAACATGGGATTCCTGAGAGATTGTCAAACGACTGTCACGAAAACGGGCGATATTGTACCGTTTTCGGTTGCGCCGCGACGCGCGCATATGCGCGCGCCGGGATTGGATACAACGCTTGGCGAAATAAGGGTTTACAACCGGCGTAGAAGTGTTACTCGCCGTAGAAGTTCTGCGCCCCCGCAAAGTTGTCGAACTTCGTGTATTGACCCAGAAACGTGAGCCGAACGGGTCCGATCGGGCCGTTACGCTGCTTGCCGATGATGATTTCGGCCGTGCCCTTGTCCGGGCTGTCCGGGTTGTAGACCTCGTCACGGTAGATGAACAGGATCACGTCCGCATCCTGTTCGATTGCGCCCGATTCACGCAAATCCGACATCACCGGACGCTTGTTCGGACGCTGCTCCAGCCCGCGATTCAGCTGCGACAGCGCGATCACCGGCACGTCCAGCTCCTTTGCCAGACTCTTCAGCGATCGCGAGATTTCGGAAATTTCGGTCGCACGGTTCTCGCCCTGCGACGAACCCGACATCAGCTGCAGGTAGTCGACGATGATCAGGCCGAGCTTGCCGCACTGACGTGCGAGACGCCGCGCGCGCGAGCGCAATTCCATCGGGTTCAGGCCGCCCGTCTCGTCGATGAAGAGCTGCGCCTCGCTCATCTTCTGCACCGCGTGCGTCAGCTTCGGCCAGTCCTCGTCCGTCAGCCGGCCGGTACGCATCCGGTGCTGGTCGAGCCGGCCGATCGAGCCGAGCATACGCATCACGAGCTGGGTGCCCGGCATTTCCATCGAGAACACCGCGACCGGCAGCCCGTACTCGACGGCGACGTATTCGCCGATGTTCATGGAAAAGGCCGTTTTCCCCATTGACGGTCTTCCGGCCACGATGATCAGTTCGCCGCCGTGCATCCCGGACGTCATCCGGTCGAGGTCGACGAAGCCCGTCGGCGTGCCCGTGACGTCACTCGGGTTCGCGGTGTGATACAGCGTGTCGATGCGCTCGACGACCTGCGTGAGCAGCGGCCCGATCTCGAGGAAGCCCTGGTTGCCGCGCGCGCCCTCTTCG
The DNA here is from genome assembly GCF_003853505.1 of Burkholderia sp. Bp9015. NCBI lineage: Bacteria > Pseudomonadati > Pseudomonadota > Betaproteobacteria > Burkholderiales > Burkholderiaceae > Burkholderia > Burkholderia sp. Bp9015. The sequence goes on along the minus strand of NZ_QTPZ01000003.1, from coordinate 241,084 downwards.
GCGATCGAGAACACCTTCGACTCGGCCTCGTCGAGCAGCTGGCGAACTTCCTTGCCCTGCGGATTGAACGCGTCGGCCGAGATTTCGTCCGCGACCGACACGAGCCGGCGCAGCACCGCGCGGTCGCGCACGATTTCCGCGTAGCGGCGAATGTTCGCGGCGCTCGGCGTGTTCTGCGCGAGGGCGTTCAGGTACGCGAGGCCGCCGACGTCGTCGGCCTTGCCGGACGTGGTCAGCGCTTCGTACACGGTCACGACGTCGGCCGGGCGCGTCGACGCGATCAGCCGGCCGATGTGCTCGTAGATGATCCGGTGGTCGTAGCGATAGAAGTCGCCCTGCGACAGGAAGTCGGCAATCCGGTCCCATGCCGCGTTGTCGAGCAACAGGCCGCCGAGCACCGACTGCTCGGCTTCGACCGAATGCGGCGGGACTTTCAGCGATTCGATTTGAGGATCTTGCGGCGCGTTCATGGGTTGGGATTATCGCGAATAGATCGCAGCAGCGCTACCGCTCCGGCGATCGGGCAATAAAAAAGGCAGGCCCCGGTTGCCCGGGCGCCTGCCCTTGTCCGGACGGCGGAAGCCGCCCGGAAAGCTTGCATACGCTTACGCGTGGTCGCCGATCACGTTGATCGTGACGTCGACGACGACGTCCGTGTGCAGCGCGATCTGAACGACGTGCTCGCCGATCATCTTCAGCGGGCCTTCCGGCATGCGAACTTGCAGCTTCTCGACTTCGAAACCTGCCTTCTTCAGCAGTTCCGCGACGTCGCCGTTCGTGACCGAGCCGAACAGACGGCCGTCGACGCCCGACTTCTGCGTGATTTCGAACGACTGGCCGTTCAGCTTCTCGCCGACTGCCTGCGATGCTGCCAGCTTTTCAGCGGCGATCTTTTCGAGTTCAGCGCGGCGAACTTCGAATTCGGCGATCGCTTCCTTCGTTGCACGGCGAGCCTTGCGGTTCGGGATCAGGAAGTTGCGAGCGTAACCGTCCTTGACCTTGACGATATCGCCGAGGTTGCCCAGATTGGCGACTTTTTCCAACAGAATGATTTGCATTCGAATTCTCCTTATGGCGTCGCCGAGTTACGCCTTGTGCTGATCGGTGTACGGCAGCAGCGCGAGGAAACGCGCACGCTTGATTGCCGTGTCGAGCTGACGCTGATAGTGCGCCTTCGTACCCGTCAGACGCGCCGGCGTGATCTTGCCGTTTTCGCCGATGAAGTCCTTCAGCGTTTCCGTGTCCTTGTAGTCGATCTGCTCGACGCCGGCAGCCGTGAAACGGCAGAACTTCTTGCGCTTGAAGAGCGGGTTTTGTTGCTGACGACGCTTGTCGAATTTCTTACCAGTCGGGCGGGCCATGATTTCAGTCCTTTCCTATGTCCTGCAATGCAGTGATGTGAAACACCAAGGTTCTCGCGTTGCGGCTCTTCTTTGCCAGGAAGCCCGTGAACAGCGTTTCGACGCCCATTTCACGACGCTCCAGCTTGCCGCTCGCCTCACCGGCCGCCACCGCCTCGATCGTCATTTCGACCTGACGGGGAATGCCTGCTTCGACGACTTCCGTGCGGTGATGCAACGTGGCGCTTGCGATCGGAACACCCGCCGGCGTATATCGCACCGGTGCGCGTTCGACGACGCTCGCCGTCAATTGCAACCTGTTCACGTGAGTGACGCGCTCCTTGATGGCTTAATGAGTGACGAACTTAAGCCTGCGCTTCGGTCGGCTGAGCTGCAGCCGCCTTCTTGGCTTCTTCGCGCTGAACTTCCTTCATCATCGGCGACGGGCCGGTCTCGGCCTTCTTCATCTTGACGATGAGGTGGCGCAGCACGGCGTCGTTGAACTTGAACGCGTGTTCGAGTTCGTCGAGCGTCGTCTGGTCGCACTCGATGTTCATGCAGACGTAGTGAGCCTTCGCGAGTTTCTCGATCATGTAGGCCAGCTGGCGACGGCCCCAGTCTTCGACACGGTGGATCTGGCCGCCGTGCGTCGTGATCGTGGTCTTGTAACGCTCGATCATCGCGGGCACTTGCTCGCTCTGATCGGGGTGCACGATGAATACGATTTCGTAATGACGCATTACACACTCCTTGTGGATTAAAGCCACCCGGGCGTCTGAACCGGTGTGGCAAGTGAGAAGCCGAAGATTCTAACCCGGATACGGGGCGCATGCAACACCGATCGACGATTCCCGACCGGATTCGGCCATGTTTTCAACGACTTGAATGGCGCCGGCAGCTGAAGCCGCTGTCGGCGCGACCGTTCTGAAATGGGGGCGGAGTCTCGAGCGCGCGCTTGCGGGCCGGCGACGCGGCCCGCCGTCACTCGCCGCGCGCCTCGCCCAGCCGCGCGTCGAGCGCCGTCCTGAACGCGACCAGCGCCGACGGCTCGGCGTCGGTCACGGCCCACCACGTCATCCCGGCCGCCTCCCAGCGGTCGAGCGCGTAGCCCTGCGACACGGTCGCGTACGGCGCGGCCTCCCGCCCGACGCCTGCCGGCTGCACGTACACGTCGATCACGTGCTGCCGGTATCGGTACACGAGCACCGCGACGCGGCGCCGCCCGACGTAGTCGAGCCGGCCGCCCGCGAGCGGGAAGCCGCTCGCCGACAGGTCCTCGACCGGCGGCGCATAGTCGAGCCGGCCGTTGAACCACGGCTTGACCGTATGCCGGTCGGTCGAGATCACGTCGATGTCGCGCGCCGACAGGCCGGCCCGCACGTGGCTCGCGACCAGTTCATCGACCGTCTGGTCGGTTGCGGCGTGGCGGGCGGACAGCGCCATCCCGGCCGCCGCCGCGAGCGCGACCAGCAGCGCGACGCCCCATCCGAGCCCGGGCAGCGCGGCGACGCCCGCCCCCGGTCCGGTCGACGCCGGGCGAGCCGCTGCGCCGCGCCCGCCCAGCCACGCGAACCAGCGGCGAGCGGTCGGCCGAGGCTGGGCCCGCGGTCGCGCCGCAGCGTCGTCCGGCGCCGGTTCCACGCGGGCCTGGCCGCGCGCGTTCGCGCCGGCCGCCGCCGGCAGCGCCGCGAGGATGCTCGCGCGCAGCGCCTCCGGCGCGCGGTGATAATCGGCCTGCCGCACGGCGCGCCCGAGCGCGACGATCCGCTCGCGTTCGCGGCGGCACGCGTCGCAGCCTTCGACATGCCGCTGGACGCGCAACGCATCGGGCGCCGACAGCTCGCGGTCGACGTCCGCGTCCAGCAATGCGCGCGCTTCGTTACAGTCCATCGATCGCCTCCGATGCGGTTCCGCTTGCCGACGCACGTCCCGGCGCGGGTTCGGGTGCCGGCGCCTGCGTGCCGGCCAGCAGCGCGGCGAGCCGACGCCGGCCGCGCGCGAGTCGCGACATCACGGTGCCGACCGGTACGTCGGCGATCGCCGCGATCTCGCGATAGCTCAGATCCTCCATCTCGCGCAGCACCAGCACCTCGCGGTATTCGGGCGGCAGCTTCGCGAGCGCCGCGTTCACCAGCCGCACGTTCTCGCCGCGCAACAGGTGCGTGAGCGGATCCTCCGTCGCCGGCTGCCAGTCGTCCGGCACCTCCGTGTCGTCGAGCGTGTCGGGCAGCGCGACCTCGTGCGCGTGGGCGCGGCGGCGCCACTCGGTGTACCAGGTGTGGCGCACGATCGTCAGCAGCCACGGCCGCGCGTTGTCGCCGCGGCACGAGTCGACGAAGCGCAGCGCGCGCATGCACGCGTCCTGGACGACATCGTCCGCGTCGCCCGCATTGCCGCTCAGCCAGCGTGCGAGGTTGTACGCGGCGTCGAGATGCGGCAGCACGAGCACGCGAAACCGTTCGCCGCGCGCGACCGCGTCGTCCTCCGCCCGTTCGTCGACCGCCTGTCCGGCTTGCCCCACATGACCTCCCTGGTCCCGGCGGCCGAAGCCGCGCCCGTTCCGCGTCCGGTGCCCGGACAGACCGGCAGCGGGCGCTCTCGATCACCTTACCGCCGCTGCGTCGAGTTTATTCCCGCACGAAGCCGATGATGCGCAAAAAAATGCCGGAAACCGCCGCGCCCGTTACGGCGTGCTGTTCCAGTAGCCGGGGCGCGCATACGCTTCGCGCAGGTAGTCGATGAAGTAGCGCACGCGCGCGGGCACGTAGCGCTGCTGCGGATAGACCGCGAGGATGTCGTAGTCCGGCAGCGCGTATTCGTCGAGCACGGTTTCGAGTTCGCCCGTTTCGAGCTGCGCGGCGATTTCCCAGGTCGAGCGCCAGCCGAGCCCGAGGCTTTCCGCGACCCAGCGATGCAGCAGCTCGCCGTCGTTGCAGTCGAGATTGCCGGCCACCCGCATCGTCACGATCTTGCCGTGGCGCTGGAAATACCAGCCGCGGTTCTGGCCGCCCTGCAGGTTGAACGCGAGACAGTTGTGCTTCAGCAGGTCGTCGAGCGACTTCGGCCGGCCGTGCTTGCGGAAATACGCGGGCGTGCCGCACACGACGCGCCGGTTCGACGCGAGCTTCACCGCGACGAAGTTCGGATCGACCGAGCCGCCGATCCGGATCGACAGGTCGTAGCCTTCGCGCACGAGATCCACGACGCGGTCGGTCAGGTTGAACGACAGCTGCATTTCCGGCTTGTCGACGAGGAAACCGGGCGCGTGCGGCGCGACGTGCTTGCGGCCGAACGCGGCCGGCGCGGACACGATCAGGTGCCCGCTGACCGCGCGCCGCCCGGCGGCCAGCTCGTTCTCGGCCTGGTCCCATTCGGACAGCAGCCCGCGGCAGCGCTCGAGGAACGCGGCGCCCTCCTCGCTGACCACCAGCCGGCGCGTCGAGCGATACATCAGCTTCACGCCGAGGCGCTTCTCGAGCGCGTCGATGCGCCGCCCGAGCACCACCGGCGACACGCCCTCCTCGAGCGCGGCCGCCGCGAGGCTGCCCGCGTCCGCGACCCGCACGAACGTCTCGATCTGCTTGAAACGATCCATTTCCCGTCTCCGTCCCGGCTCCGACACCGGCGGGAAGCCCCGTCCGGCCGTCATTCCATACTTTTAGTTTCGAAATAAGCGACTTCGGCTGATCTTATCAAACCTTTCTTGCGTCCCTAAAGTGTTCCCAACAGACCGATTCGCAAGATCCAACTATCCAAGGAGACATTCATGGCCAAGATGAGAGCCGTCGACGCAGCCGTACTCGTGCTCGAGAAGGAAGGCATCCAGACCGCGTTCGGCGTGCCGGGCGCAGCAATCAACCCGTTCTATTCCGCGATGCGCAAGTCGGGCGGCATCAGCCACGTGCTGGCGCGCCACGTCGAAGGCGCGTCGCACATGGCCGAAGGCTTCACGCGTGCCGCACCGGGCAACATCGGCGTGTGCATCGGCACGTCGGGCCCCGCCGGCACCGACATGATCACCGGCCTCTACTCGGCATCGGCCGACTCGACTCCGATCCTCGCGATCACGGGCCAAGCGCCGCGTGCGCGCCTGTACAAGGAAGACTTCCAGGCCGTCGACATCGAGTCGATCGCGAAGCCCGTCACCAAGTGGGCCGTCACCGTGCGCGAGCCGGCGCTCGTGCCGCGCGTGTTCCAGCAGGCGTTCCACCTGATGCGCTCGGGCCGTCCGGGCCCGGTGCTGGTCGACCTGCCGATCGACGTGCAGCTCGCCGAAATCGAGTTCGATATCGACACGTACGAACCGCTGCCGGTCTACAAGCCCGCGGCGACCCGCGCGCAGATCGAGAAGGCGCTCGCGATGCTCAACGACGCGGACAAGCCGCTGATCGTGTCGGGCGGCGGCGTGCTCAACGCAGCGGCCGAAGACCTGCTCGTGCAATTCGCCGAAACGATCGGCGTGCCGGTGATCCCGACGCTGATGTCGTGGGGCGCGATTCCGGACGACCACCCGCTGATGGCCGGCATGGTCGGCCTGCAGACGTCGCATCGCTACGGCAACGCGACGATGCTCGCGTCCGACTTCGTGCTCGGCATCGGCAACCGCTGGGCGAACCGCCACACGGGCAGCGTCGAGGTCTACACGAAGGGCCGCAAGTTCGTGCACGTCGACATCGAACCGACGCAGATCGGCCGCGTGTTCGGCCCGGATCTCGGCATCGTGTCCGACGCGAAGGCCGCACTCGAGCTGTTCGTCGCGGTCGCGCAGGAATGGAAGGCCGCCGGCAAGCTGAAGGACCGCAGCGCCTGGGTGTCCGAGTGCCAGGAACGCAAGCGGACGCTGCAGCGCAAGACCCATTTCGACAACGTGCCGGTCAAGCCGCAGCGCGTGTACGAAGAGATGAACAAGGTGTTCGGCCGCGATACCTGCTACGTCAGCACGATCGGCCTGTCGCAGATCGCCGCCGCGCAGTTCCTGCACGTGTTCAAGGCACGCAACTGGATCAACTGTGGCCAGGCCGGCCCGCTCGGCTGGACGATCCCCGCCGCGCTCGGCGTGCGTGCGGCCGACCCGCGCCGTCCGATCGTCGCGCTGTCCGGCGACTACGACTTCCAGTTCATGATCGAGGAACTGGCCGCCGGCGCGCAATTCAAGCTGCCGTACGTGCACGTCGTCGTGAACAACTCGTACCTCGGCCTGATCCGCCAGGCCCAGCGCGCGTTCGACATGGACTACTGCGTGCAGCTCGCGTTCGACAACGTCAACGCACCGGAGCTGAACGGCTATGGCGTCGATCACGTGGCGGTGGCCGAAGGCCTCGGCTGCAAGGCGCTGCGCGTGTTCAAGCCGGAAGAGATCGAGCCGGCGCTGCGCCAGGCGCAAACGCTCGCGGAAGAATTCAGCGTGCCGGTGGTCGTCGAAGTGATCCTCGAGCGCGTGACGAACATCTCGATGGGCACCGAAATCGACGCGATCAACGAATTCGAAGAGCTCGCCGAAAAGGCCGAGCACGCGCCGACCGCGATCTCGATGCTCGACTGATCCGCACGCCATTTTTTGACTGACCGACCGAAGAGGCTTAGCTCATGCCGAAGTTTGCTGCAAACCTGACCATGCTGTTCAACGAAGTGCCGTTCCTCGACCGCTTCAAGGCGGCCGCGGACGCGGGCTTCGACGCCGTCGAGTTCCTGTTCCCGTACCCGTACGCGAAAGAGGAACTCGCCGAGCGGCTCGAGACGCACCGCCTGCGCCTCGTGCTGCACAACCTGCCGGCCGGCAACTGGGACCAGGGCGAGCGCGGCATCGCGTGCCTGCCCGATCGTGTCGGCGAGTTCCAGGAAGGTGTCGGCCGTGCGATCGAGTACGCGAAGGCGCTCAAGGTGCCGCAACTGAACTGCCTCGTCGGCATCCCGTCGGCGAGCACCGCGCGCGACAAGACCTTCGTCACGATCGTCGACAACCTGCGCTTCGCCGCCGATGCGCTGAAGCGCGAAGGCATCCGCCTGCTGGTCGAGCCGTGCAACGGCTTCGACATCCCGGGCTTCGCGCTGAACCGCTCGTCCGAAGGGCTCGACGTGATCCGCGCGGTCGGCTCAGACAACCTGTTCCTGCAGTACGACATCTATCACATGCAGCGCATGGAAGGCGAACTGGCCGCGACGATCGAACGCAACCTCGCCTCGATCGGCCACGTCCAGCTCGCGGACAACCCGGGCCGCAACGAGCCGGGCACGGGCGAGATCAACTACGCGTTCCTGTTCGCGCTGCTCGACCGGCTCGGCTACGCCGGCTACGTCGGCTGCGAATACAAGCCCCGCACCACCACGACGGAAGGGCTCGGCTGGTTGCAAAGCGTCGCCGGCTGCGCACCGGGCTCGGCGCGTCGCGCCGCCTGAGATCCGCTCTTCCCTTTCGCCCCTATAGGAGACTTTCACATGGCAACCATCGGTTTCATCGGCCTCGGCATCATGGGCGCGCACATGGCGCGCAACCTGCTCAAGGGCGATCATCAGCTCGTCGTGAACGGTGCGTTCCCGATTCCCGACGACCTGCGCGCGAGCGCGAAGGTCGTCGCGAACTCGACCGAAGTCGCGCAGCACGCCGACATCATCATCTCGATGGTGCCGGACACGCCCGACGTGCGTAACGTGCTGTTCGCCGACGACGGCGTCGCGAAGGGCCTGAGCGCCGGCAAGCTCGTGATCGACATGAGCTCGATCTCGCCGCTCGACACGCAGGAGTTCGCGAAGCAGATCAATGCGCTCGGCTGCGACTACCTCGACGCGCCGGTGTCCGGCGGCGAAGTCGGCGCGCGCGAAGCGACGCTGACGATCATGGTCGGCGGCCCGGAGAAGGCGTTCGAACGCGCGAAGCCGCTGTTCGAGAAGATGGGCAAGAACATCACGCTCGTCGGCGAGAACGGCGCGGGCCAGACCTGCAAGGTCGCGAACCAGATCATCGTCGCGCTGAACATCGAGGCGGTCGGCGAAGCGCTGCTGTTCGCCGCACGCTCGGGCGCCGATCCGGAGCGCGTGCGCCAGGCGCTGATGGGCGGCTTCGCCGCCTCGCGCATCCTCGAAGTGCACGGCGCGCGCATGACCAAGCGGACGTTCGATCCCGGCTTTCGCATCGAGCTGCACCAGAAGGACCTGAACCTCGCGCTCGACGGCGCACGCAAGCTCGGCCTCGCGCTGCCGCACACGGCGAGCGCGCAGCAGCTGTTCAGCGTGTGCGCCTCGCACGGCGGCAAGGCATGGGATCACTCGGCACTCGTGCGTGCGCTCGAGATCATGTCGAACTTCGAGATCGGCCAGACGCCGGCCGCGTAACGCGGACGCAACGACGCGCGTTTCGCTGCAACGGCGGAACGCGCGCGACGAATACAAGCGGTCCGGTCACGGCCGGTCGCATCGATGCGCGACGATGCGCGCATCACGGTGGGGCGCCCCGCCGCGTATCGCCGAAACGCGTGCGCGACGGGGCGAAAAACGCCGCTCTGGGCTGAGAGCGGCGTGGTGGGGTCCGCAGCGGCACCCGGCGGCGCCGGGGAAGCCTTGGTCGGTCAGACGTCGTCGTCGGGTGTCCGCCTGTCGGATTTCGCGTATTACATTTCTTTACGTTCACGCGTGCGATTTTTCATGCAATCGTCGCGTTGAACGCCTACACTTTCGCCACGCCTTTCGAGAAAACCGCCGCGCTTGGCGCTCGCTCCGGTGAGCGCGCCCAGCGCGGTGTTTTTTTCGCCACTTCACGGCGCGTTTTCTTTTCAACCACCTAGGGAGTGCAGCGATGGGTCTTCTTTCGTTTATCAAAGAGGCGGGTGAAAAACTGCTGGGTCACGCCGATGCGCAAGCAGCGGAAGATCCGAATGCCGCGAACCAGACCGCGGCCGACGCGATCAAGAACTACATCGGCACGCAAGGTCTCGACACGTCGAACCTGAGCGTCGCGTTCGACGGCGCGTCGCGCACCGTCACGCTGTCGGGCAGCGTCGCCGATCTCGACACGAAGGCGAAGGTCAAGGTCGCGGCCGGCAACGTGCAAGGCGTCGCGGGCGTCAACGACGACGACCTGCAGCCGGACGATCAGGAAGTTCAGTACCACGACGTGAAGCCGGGCGACACGCTGTCGGCGATCGCCAAGGAAGTGTACGGCGACGCGAACAAGTACCCGGCGATCTTCGAGGCGAACAAGCCGATGCTGTCGAGCCCGGACCGGATCTATCCGGGCCAGAAGCTCGTGATTCCGCCGCAGTCCTGAGCATTCGCGCGGCACTGACGCAAAAAAGGCAGGCCAACGGCCTGCCCGGACTGCTGACGAACCCCACGCTTTTCGGAGCGTGGGGTTTCGTCTTTTTGGCATCAGAGTTGCAGGCTTGCCGCGGGGCAAGCAGTCGAATCCGCCGCGCAAACCGTTCACGAGGCGCCGCTTTTTCATGCACGCCGCGCGCCGCCCGATCGGCGGCCAGCGGTCACAGCGTGTCGAATGCGCGTTGCAGCGCGTCGCGCTCGTGAATCCCGTTCGCGAGCGCGAGCATCAGCAGCACGCGTGCCTTGAACGGGCTCAGCGACCCGGCGCTCACGAAACCGAGCGCGTCGTCGTTCGCGGCGCCGTTGCGCATCACGTGCCCCGAGCCGACGCGCGACGCACGCACCACGGCGACGCCCGCCTTCACCGCATCGGCGAGCGCCGCCTGCAGCGTCGCATGGATCGACCCGTTGCCGGTGCCCGCGACGACGAGGCCGCGCACGCCGGCCGCGACGAGCGCATCGACGGCCGTGCGCGTCACGCCCGCATAGCTCGCGACGACTTCGACCGGCGGCCACGCCGCGGCGATCGCCAGTCGCGCATCGCGCGAGCGCGTCACGCGGCGCGCGAATTCGACGCGGCCGTCCTGCACCCAGCCGAGCGCGCCCAGTTCCGGCGACTGGAACGCATCGACCGCGTAGGTGCTCGTCTTCACGACGTCGCGCGCGCCGTGGATCCGGTTGTTGAATGCGACGAGCACGCCCTGGCCGCGCGCGGCCGGGTGAGCGGCGACGGTCACCGCGTTCAGCAGGTTCAGCGGGCCGTCGGACGACAGCGCGGTGGCCGGCCGCATCGCGGCCGTCAGCACGACCGGCTTGTCGCCGGTCACGACCAGATGCAGCGCGTAGGCGGTTTCCTCGAGCGTGTCGGTGCCGTGGGTGATCACGATGCCGTCGATCGCCGGATCGGCCATCAGCGCGTCGATGCGCGCGGCGAGCGTATTCCACAGCGGCAGCGCGAGATCCTTGCTGTCGATGCTGGCGACCTGCTCGGCATCGATGCGTGCGACCGACGCGAGCGCCGGCACCGCGTCGAGCAGGAAATTGACGCCGAGCGCGCCGGCCTGATAGCCGGCCGTGCTGGCGGCGTCGGGCGCGGCGCCGGCGATCGTGCCGCCGGTGGCAAGTACGGCGATGCGCGGCAGGGCCGGCGCGGACGAAGGGGATGCGGAGTTCGGAGTATTCATGGCCGCGATTGTAATGGCTCGCGGCCGGCATCCGGTAGATACGGCCGCCGCCGGCCGCCACGCATCATGGTTAGTCCCGATCACCGCGGGACGCACGCCGTCAACGGCCACGTCGCCCGCCGCGTTATAGGAATGCCGTTTTGGTGTTTTCACATTGATTTGCCATAATCGGAGCGCGCGGCGTGATGTGGCCCTGTTCCCGTTGCGCCGGGCTTCGTGACGGCGTCGATATAAAACGCAATTCACCCCATGGGAGTGTCGAAATGAAAATCCAATCGCTCGTAGCCGCAGTGCTTCTCGGCGGCATGCTGGCTTCCCCCGCTTTCGCGGCGAACAGCCAGCAGGACAAGATGAAGGCCTGTAACACGCAGGCCGCCGGCAAGACGGGCGATGAACGCAAGGCGTTCATGAAGGACTGCCTGTCGGCCAAGCCCGCGAAGAAGATGTCGCAGCAGGAAAAGATGAAGGCGTGCAACACGCAGGCCGCCGACAAGAAGGGCGACGACCGCAAGGCGTTCATGAAGAGCTGCCTGAGCAGCCAGCCGGCCGCCTGAGTTCCGGCGCTCCCGCGCGAATGCCGCGCACCGCTTCGGCGGGCGCGGCATTTTTGTTTTCGTTGCACGCGCATCGACGCACGCGATGACGCCGAATGCGTCGCCGCGCCGGCCGGCGGCACCGTCGCTGCCGTCGTCGCGACCTGCTGCGCCGCCTGCCCGCCCCGCTTCCCCAGCACGCCGTACAAATGCCGCCACATGGTGCGGCAATTCGCCGCGATTTCTTCTATGATGGCTGCAACGCGGCCCACCCAAGTACAAGAAGCGCCATCGGGCCGCCCTCGAGAGGGACGCGCACGCCGCGTCAAACGGAGGCATGGATGGCATGGAGACAACACCGCTGGTTCCGCCGCTGGCTGATCGTGATCGTGTTCTGGGCCGTGCCCGTCGCGATCGTCGCCGTGCGCGAGATCCGCGAGGAAATGGCGTACAACAAGGCCGACCTGCAACTCGCGCTGACCACCTGGCAGCTCACCGATGCGCAGCAGGCGGCCGGCGCCGCCACGAAGTGCCACGGCGATCCTGACGCGGCGCGCGCGGCCGGCTGCCCGGCCGACGTGCTGGCCGCCAACGCGGCACGCCAGCAGGCGGCCCGCGACGAATACGTCGTGCGCCGCAACACGCTCGCCGGTTATCTGTGGCACGCGTTCGTCGGCTACTGGGTCGTGCCGGCCGCGTTCCTGTTCGCGTGCGGGGTCGTGATCGCGCTGATCCGCCGCGCGTTGCGGCGCCCGCCGATCAAGCCGCCGACCCCGCCGGCGCCGCCCGTCACGCACTGACCTGCACCTGCCGGCCCCGCCGTTCCCGCCCGCCCCGGCCGTCGCGCGATGTAGCGACATATCGCCGTGCGCGCGCCGATCCGTCCGTTGGTGCGCCGCGACACCGCAAACCGATTCGGCGCCTTTTCATGCGCGCACGAAATGGGGTTGTAATCCGTTGTGATATAACTGCCGACGTGATCCGCTCCGTGAGCGAGACTCACTCCGAACGTCATCCGATGGAGAAGAACGATGCAAAAACGGAACCTCGTGCTGAAAGCCGCCGCTGCGCTCGTCGTCGGCAGCCTTGCGCTCACCGGTTGCACCACTACCCCCGACAAGCCCGACAACGCCGCGACCAACGCGTCGAAGCGTCAGGCGATCGATTCCAGCGTCGACGCCACGCTGTCGCGCATGTATTCCACGGTCAAGGGTTCGCGTGAACTCGTCGCGAAGTCGCGCGGCGTGCTCGTGTTCCCGGACGTGCTGCAGGCCGGCTTCATCGTCGGCGGCCAGTCGGGCAACGGCGCGCTGCGCGTCGGCGGCAGCACGGTCGGCTACTACAACACGTCGTCGCTGTCGGTCGGCCTGCAGGCCGGTGCGCAGTCGAAGGCGATCGTGTTCCTGTTCATGACGCAGGAAGCGCTCGACGAATTCCGCGGCTCGGACGGCTGGGCAGCCGGCGCCGGCGCATCGGTCGCGCTCGTGAAGATGGGCGCGAACGGCGCGGTCGACTCCAACACGGCTACCGCGCCGGTCCAGGTCATCGTGCTGACCAACGCCGGCCTGATGGGCGACGTGTCGATCAACGGCACGAAGGTCACGAAGCTGAAGATCTGACGCTGCGGCGTCCTCGTCCGTGCGCACCGCGCGCGGGCGATGTGCAAACGGCGATGTCCTTGCGGACATCGCCGTTCTTTTATCCGCACCCGCCGCGCGTCAGGTCGTCGAATCGATCACCTTGAAGCGCGAGCGCTTTTGCGCACGAATCAGCGACTGGTACACGTCGACGTACTGCTGCGCCATCCGCCGCGACGTGAAGCGCTCCTCGAAGCGCCGCCGCACGCGTGCGCGCGGCAGCAGGTGCAGCCGGTTCACGGCGGCCACCGCGCTGATCTCGTCCTCGACGATGAAGCCCGACACGCCCTCGTCCACCACCTCCGGCACCGCGCCGCGATTGAACGCGATCACCGGCGTGCCGCACGACATCGCCTCGATCATCACCAGCCCGAACGGCTCCGGCCAGTCGATCGGAAACAGCAGCGCATGCGCGCCCGACAGGAATTCTGCCTTCTCGTGGTCGGCGATCTCGCCGATGTATTCGACGTGCGGCAGTGCGAACAGCGGCTTGATCTCCCGCTCGAAGTACTCCTGGTCCGCCGCGTCGATCTTCGCGGCGATCCTGATCGGCAGCCCGCACTGGTGCGCGATGCGGATCGCGGTGTCGACCCGCTTCTCCGGCGAGATGCGGCCGAGGAACGCGAGATAGCGCGGCTCGACGGGTTGCGGCAGGTACAGCGTGTCGGGCAGCCCGTGGTACACGGTCGTCTGCCATTTCGCCTGCGGCAGCGGCTGGCGCTGCGAATTCGAGATCGAGATCACCGGCGCGGTGTTGAACGTGTCGAACACCGGCTGCTGCTCGGGCAGGTCGAGCCGGCCGTGCAGCGTCGTCACGAACGGCGTGTCCTGCCGGTTGAAGACCGAAAACGAGTAGTAGTCCATGTGGAAATGGAGCACGTCGAAGTCCTTCGCGCGGCGCGCGACCGTCTCCATCAGCAGCATGTGCGGTGCGACGCGGTCGCGGATCGACGCATCGAGCCGCAGCGCGCGCGGCCATACCGGTTCGAGCCTGGCCCGGGTCGTCGAATCGCCGCTGGCGAACAGCGTCACGTCATGGCCGAGGTCGACGAGCGCCTCGGTGATGTAGGACACGACGCGCTCCGTGCCGCCGTACAGCTTCGGCGGCACGGATTCGGTCAGCGGGGCGATCTGGGCAATTCTCATGGTCCACGTCTCCTGTGTCCTCGGTCGGCCGGCACGGGGGCTGGCGCACAATCCCCTCCGTGCAGCACACGGCCGGCATCGCGCCGGCCGGATATCTCATTATTATTCGCGATCCCGATGCCCGGAAGCACCGGGCTTTCATTTTATGGGTGTTGTTACAGACAGGATACATTCGCGCCGCAGGCCCGACGGCGGGCTGCCCGTGGCATGCCGCCGACGCGGCCGCGCGCGCACCGCTTTGCCCGTCAGCGCGACGGCCACTTCCACGGCGGCAGGTCGCGCGTGTCCGCATCGACGAGCACGGTCGCGCCGAGCTGCTTGTCGAGCACCAGCGACTCGCAGCCGGCCTCGCGTTCGAGCGTCGCGATGAGCCGCGCCGCATGCGACACGACCAGCACCTGCGAACGCTGCGCGGCCTGCGCGATCAGGCGGCCGAGCGCCGGCAGCAGATCGGGGTGGAGGCTCGTTTCCGGTTCGTTCAGCACCATCAGTGCGGGCGGCCGCGGCGTCAGCAGCGCGGCCGCGAGCAGCAGGTAGCGCAGCGTGCCGTCCGACAGCTCGGCCGCCGACAGCGGCCGCAGCAGCCCCGGCTGGCGCATCAGCACGTCGAAGCGGCCGCGCCCGCCCGGATTGTCGATGTCGATCGATGCGCCGGGGAACGCGTCGTCGATCGCGGCATCGAGCGCGGCCGCATCCCCGATTTCGCGGATCGTCTGCAGCGCGGCGGCCAGGTCGGCGCCGTCGTCCGCCAGCACCGGCGTGTGGGTGCCGATCTGCGACTGCCGGGCCGGCGCCTGCGCATCGGTCCGGAAATGATCGTAGAAACGCCACGACCGGATCCGCTCGCGCACCGCGATCATCTCCGGCGCGCCGACCGGATCGGCGAACTCGGTCATCATGCTGTCGAAGCTCGCCACCGGCTGCGGCACCGTGTGCCAGTCGCCCGACCCGCTGCGCGCGCGAATCTGCGCGCCCTGCCGGTCGACCAGCAGCGTCGACGGCCGCAGCAGCGCGCCGCCCCAGATGCATTCGCGCTTCACGACCGGATCGAGACGAAACATCGACGCATCGTTCTTCACCGGCAGGCCGAGATCGATCGCGTAACCGAAATCGTCGCCGGCGAAACCGAGCTTGAGGCTCACCGGTCCGTTGCGCACCGTGCCGGTCACCGGCGTGTCGCCGCTCAGCATCGCGCGCGAAAAGCGCTCGGGGCCGGCCCACAGCGTCGACGGCAGCCCGCCTTCGCGCGCGAGCGACGGAATCACGCGGCCCTGCGCGGTGTCGGCAAGCAGCCGCAGCGCGCGGTACACGCTCGACTTGCCGCTGCCGTTCGGCCCGGTGACGACGGTGAGCGCCGCGAGCGGCACGATCAGCTCGCGCAGCGAGCGGTAGTTGGCGATGGCAAGCGTCTTCAGCGCGGTCATGGAGGGGATGGCAGCAGGCACCGGCGCGCGTTCAGCGGCCTTCGGCGGCCTTCGGATCGGCCGCGGTGTTGGCCGCCGTGCTGGCGGCGGGCGGCCGCGCGTGCGGCCGTTCGGGGCTAGGCTCGCCCGGCGCCGAATCGTGCGGATACAGTTCCATCCGGCTGCGCGGCAGGCATTGCGGAAAACGCGCCTGCAGGTACGCGATCAAGCCCTCGCGCACGCGGCAACGCAGATCCCAGCACGCCGACGAGTCGGCCGCGCTGACGAGCGCGCGCAACTGCATCGTGCGCTCGGTGGCATCGGTCACCTGCAGCACCTGCACGCGGCCGTCCCACTCGGGCGCCGCATGGACGAGCCGCGCGAGTTCCTCGCGCAGCGGCGCGAGCGGCGTGCGGTAGTCGACCGACAGGTAGACCGTGCCGATGATCTCCGAGCTGTGGCGCGTCCAGTTCGTGAACGGGTTTTCGATGATCCACTGCAACGGGACGACCAGCCTGCGCTGGTCCCACAGCCGCACCGACACGAACGAGCCGGTGATTTCCTCGATGCGGCCCCACTCGCCCTGGATCACGACGACGTCGTCGAGCCGGATCGGCTGCGTGAGCGCGATCTGCAGCCCGGCGATCAGGTTGCCGAGCACCGGCCGCGCGGCGATACCGGCGACGAGGCCGGCGACGCCGGCCGACGCCAGCAGGCTCGCGCCGACCTGGCGCACGTTCGGGAACGTCATCAGCGCGGCGCCCGTGCCGATGATCACGATCAGCACCATGACGGTCCGCACGAGCACCTTGGCCTGCGTGTGGACGCGCCGCGCGTGGAGGTTGTCGGCCGCATCCATCGGATGGGCCTGGATGATCGCGTCGCCGACGCCGGCCGCGAGCCGCACCAGCAGCCAGGTCAGCGATACGATGGAGCCGACCGCGGCCGCGGCGCGCATCCCGCCCACGAACGACATGCCTTCGTCCGTCTGGATCCACAGGAATTCGAGCGCAAGCAGCGCGAGCGTGACGAGCGAAGGTTTGTCGATGTAGCGCAGGATCACGCTCATCAGCGGATACGGCTGCGCGATGCGCTTGACGATGCGTGCGCCGAGACGGTGCACGATCACGACGACCAGCACGACCATGACCGACACGATCAGCGTGCCGGACCACGAATGCAACGGCGCATCGGCGATGCGCTGCAGTTCCTCGATTGAAATCATCGGCGCCCGGGATGCTTCGGTTATGAGGCGCGGTGGCCTCGTCCTGGATGCGTCGGCGACGTCCGGGCAGCGCGCGCCCGGACCCGGTGTCAGATCAACTGCCGCCCTTGCACGGGAATGCCTTGCCGAGACCGAGCGACACCGCGGTGCTCGCGTTGTAGTCGGCCAGCTTCGGGTTCTCCGCGATGTACTTGCGCACCGCGTCGGTCATCTGCTGCGCCCGGATGTCGGGTGGCAGGCAGAAATACTGCCCGACGCGCGGCCCGGTGGTGCCGCCGATCGCGTCGATCGTGTTGTAGACGCCATCGGCAGCGCCTTCGATGTAGGCCGCGCACGACGCCCGCGACTTGACGTCCGTCTTCGCGCACAGCCGGTCGAGATCCGCGCCCGTGAAAGCCGCCGCCGACAACGGCACGGCAAACGCCGCGGCACAAAACATAGCCCGCAACATGGTGTTCCTTATGTCAATGCGGCCTCGGGCCGCTTGCTGCGCTGACCGGCGCGGCGGCCGGACGCCCGCTGCCGGCCGGATTCCGGCCGGCCGGGCGCTGCGCCACCGCGCCGAAACCGTCATTTTGCACTCTTTTGCGCATCTGCCGGCGCCGATGCACCGACGCGCACCGTCCGCTTGCTCAGGATGTCGATCGCATCCGGCGCCTTGTAGTGCTGCGCGAACTCGAGCGCGGTGATGCCGAGCTGGTTCTTCACCTGCGGATCGGCGCCCTGGTCGAGCAGCAGGTTGACCGTCGACGCGTGGTTGCCGCGCGCGGCCATCATCAGCGGCGTCGTGCCGTTCGGCGACGCGGTGTCGATATACGCGTCATGGTCGAGCAGGACCTTGACGACCTCGTCCTGGCCGTTGGTGGCCGCGTAGTGCAGCGGCGCCCAGCCCTTCTTGCTGACTTCCGCACCCTTGTCGATCAGCAGCTTGACGAGCCCGACGTCGCCGTTCAGCGACGCGAGCATCAGCGCGTTCTCGCCGGCCTTGTCTTCCTTCTCGAGGTCGATGTTCGGCGTCGTGGCGAGCGCCGCGGCGACCTTGTCGGACTTCTCGCGCGCGGCGATCACGATCAGCGGGTCGCCGTTCGGCGCGATCGTGTTCGGATCGAGCTTGCCGCTCTTGAGCTGCTTGCCGATGTCGGCGATGTCGTCGAACTTGACCGCCTTGACGACCGCGTCGAGCGACTCGGCATGCGCGCCGGCGGCGGCAAACAGGCCGCTCGCGACGAGCGCGGCGGCGACGAGGGCGCGCTTGGGCAGGTATGTGGTCGGCTTCGTCATTGTTGTGGGCTCCTTCCCTGGGTTGTCGGCTGGGCGCGCGTCGTTAGCGGGCGATCTTGAACAGCCGGAAAAAGTTCTGGGTCGTCGCATCGGCCAGCGCCTCGACGGGGATGCCGCGCTCGGATGCGATAAAGCGTCCGACATGGCTGACGTACGCAGGTTCATTCGGCTTGCCGCGATACGGCACCGGCGCGAGGTACGGCGAGTCGGTCTCGATCAGCAGCCGCTCGAGCGGCACCCGCCGCGCGACGTCCTGCACGTCGGTCGCGTTCTTGAACGTGACGATCCCCGACAGCGAGATATGGAAGTTCTGCGCGAGCGCCTGCTCGGCGACGGGCCAAGGCTCGGTGAAGCAGTGCATCACGCCGCCCGGCACGTCCGCGCGTTCCTCGGCCATGATCCGCAGCGTGTCTTCCGACGACGAGCGCGTATGGATGATCAGCGGCTTCATCGTCGCGGTCGCCGCGCGGATATGCGTGCGAAAGCGTTCGCGCTGCCATTCCATGTCGGCGATCGAGCGGCCTTCGAGGCGGTAGTAGTCGAGGCCCGTCTCGCCGATCGCGACGACTTTCGGGTGCGCGGCCAGCTCGATCAGTTCCGCGAGCGTCGGCTCGCGTGCGTCCTCGTGATCCGGATGCACGCCGACCGACGCGTACACGTTGTCGTGCGCCTGCGCGATCGCGAGCACGTCGGGCAGCGTCTCGAAGTCGACCGACACGCACAGCGCATGCGTGACGTCGTGCTCGCGCATGTTCTCCAGCACGGCCGGCAGGCGGTCGGCGAGACCCTTGAAATTGATGTGGCAGTGAGAATCGACGAACATCGTGTTTCCTGAATACGTGAGGCGGGCGCTCATGCGCTCGCCGGCAGCCGTTTCCCCTCTTCAAGGAAACAATACGCGCTCACGCGAACATTTCCCGATAACCGAGAAACAGTTCCTCGAAGACGAGCCGGGCGTTGAGCGGATGGTTCTCGACCGTCCGCTGGCGCGTCACGGCCTTCATGAAGCGCGCGAACGCATTCGCGTCGACGGCTTCCGCGCAACGCGCGAGCGCGGCCGCCTGCATCGGGAAGTAGCGCGGCGCGCCCGCCATCCGTTGTGCGAGCAGATCGTACAGCCAGCGCTGCAGCCAGCCGAGCACCAGCGGCACCGGCAGCTTCTGCAGCGTCTCGCCGCACGCGAACGGATCGCACGCGGCGCCGGCGGCGAGCTGGCCGAGCGTGAAATCGCGCAGCGGGCGGTTCTCGTCGCTCGCGAGCGCCAGCGCGGCGAGCGGCGCGCCGCCGGCTTCGGCGAGCAGCGCGCGCGCATCGTCGACGCCCTGCGCCGCCAGCCACGCCGCGGCCGCGTCGGGCGCCGGCACGGTCATCGGCCACTGCCGGCAGCGGCTGATGATGGTCGGCAGCAGCCGGTCGATGCGCGCCGACACCAGCAGGAACACGACGCCTGACGGCGGCTCCTCCAGCGTCTTCAGCAGCGCGTTCGACGCGGCGACGTTCAGCGCCTCGGCCGGATACAGCACGACGACGCGCGCGCCGCCGCGGTGCGAACCGACCCCGCAGAAGTCGAGCAGCGCACGCACCTGCTCGATCTTGATTTCCTTGCTCGGCGCGCGCGTCTTCTTGCCGCCGTCGTCCGCGTCGGCCGGCTTCGCGTCGTCGGCGGCGCCCGGCGCTTCGCCCGCGAGCGCCTCGGGCAGCACGATCCGGTAGTCCGGATGGTTGCCCTGCGCGAACCACGTGCAGGCCGCGCAGGTGCCGCACGGCTCGCCGTTCGGCTGCGGCGCCTCGCACAGGAAGCCCTGCGCGAGATGCTGCGCGAACTGCAGCTTGCCGATCCCGGCCTGGCCGTGCAGCAGCAGCGCATGCGGCCACTGCGCGCGCAGTTGCTGCAAGCGGTTCCAGTCGTCGGTCTGCCACGGATAGATCATGTGGTGCGTTCCTTCGTGTTACAGCGCGGCCAGCACGCGTTCGAGCTGCTGGCGGATCTCGGGAATCGTCTGCGTCGCGTCAACGATCGCGAAGCGGTGCGGCGCCTCTTCCGCGCGCCGCAGGTATTCGCCGCGGGTACGCGAGAAAAACGCGTCCGATTCGCTTTCGAACTTGTCGGGCATGCGCGCGGCGCCGCGGCGCTCGCTCGCCACCTGCGGCGCGACGTCGAACAGCACCGTCAGGTCGGGCTGGAAACCGCCCTGCACCCAGCGCTCGAGCGTCTCGAGCTTGTCGCGCGGCAGCCCGCGGCCGCCGCCCTGGTAGGCGAAGGTCGCGTCGGTGAAGCGGTCGGACACGACCCAGTCGCCGCGCGCGAGCGCCGGCTCGATCACGAGCGCGAGGTGCTCGCGACGCGCGGCGAACATCAGTAGCGCCTCCGTCTCGAGATCCATCGGCTGGTTCAGCAGGATCTCGCGCAGCTTCTCACCGAGCTGCGTGCCGCCCGGCTCGCGGGTGACGACGACCTGCCGGCCGCTCGCGGCCAGCCTCGCCTGGAGGCGTTCGCAGAACCATTGCAGGTGGGTGGTCTTCCCGGCCCCGTCGATGCCTTCGAAGGTGATGAATTTACCGCTCGGCATTATTGACCTCGTATGTACTTGTCCACGGCCTTGTTGTGATCGCCGAGCGTGTCCGAGAACACGCTCGTGCCATCGCCCTTCGCGACGAAATAGAGCGCGCTCGTCGGCGCCGGATTGATCGCCGCCTGCAGCGAGGCGACGCCCGGCAGCGCGATCGGTGTCGGCGGCAGGCCGCGGCGCGTATAGGTATTGTAAGGAGTGTCGGCCTGCAGGTCGCGCTTGCGCAGGCGGCCGTCGTACGCGTCGCCGAGCCCGTAGATCACCGATGGATCGGTCTGCAGCGGCATCCCGATGCGCAGCCGGTTCGCGAACACCGCCGCGACGAACGCGCGGTCGGCCGCATGGCCCGTTTCCTTTTCGACGATCGACGCGACGGTCAGCGCTTCGTAAGGCGTCTTGTACGGCAGCCCCGGCGCGCGCGCGGCCCATGCTTCGTCGAGGCGCGTCTGCATCAGCTGGTAGGCACGCCGGTAGATGTTCAGGTCGCTCGTGCCCTTGTCGAACAGGTAGGTGTCGGGGAAGAACAGTCCCTCGCCACTGCCGCGCTGGATCGCGTTGTCGGGGGCGCCGATCGCGCGCAGCAGCTCGGCGTCGCTCATGCCGGCCGTCGCGTGCGCGAGATCGGGATTGCCGTCGAGTTCCGCGCGCATCCGCTTGAAGGTCCAGCCCTCGATCACCGTCGCGACGTACTCGTTCACGTCGCCGCGCGCGATCTTCTGCAGCACGTCGTACGGCGTGATGCCGGTCTTGAATTCGTAGTTTCCGGACTTCAGCCGGCTCGACAGCCCGAGCAGGCGCGTCATCGCGACGAAGCCGAACGGCTCGACCGGCACGCCGCCGTGCTTGAGCTGCAGCGCGACGCTCTTCACGCTGCTGCGCGGCTTGATCGTGACGTCGAGCGTTGCGGCGCCCAGCAGCAGCGGCCGGGTCGCCCAGTAATACCCGCCGCCCGCGCCGGCAGCGGCCACAACGACGGCCAGCGCCACGACCGTCGCGGCGCATTTCTTCAGTAGGGACATGGAAACGAGACTCAGGTAAGACCCATATAATACTTGCTCGCCTCCGTCAAAGTCAGGGTTGACTGTTCCCTCATTCCATGAGCACACCATTCGCTTCACCGGCTGCCCAGCCCGCACCCGTCTCGCTCCCCGTTTTCCCCCGCCCGTCCACCGCCGATTTCGACGCGCCGGGCGCCTGCATGCCGCTTGCGCAGTTCGGCGTGATCGACGTGGCCGGCGACGACGCCGCGACGTTCCTGCACACCCAGCTCACCAACGACATCGAGCATCTCGATGCCGCGAGCGCGCGCCTGTCCGGCTATTGCTCGCCGAAGGGCCGCCTGCTCGCGTCGTTCCTCGCCTGGCGCGCCGGTCACGGCGTGCGCCTGCTGGTCTCGAAGGACGTCCAGGCCGCCGTGCAGAAACGGCTGTCGATGTTCGTGCTGCGCGCGAAGGCGAAACTGACGGACGCGAGCGACACGCTCGCGGTGGTCGGCTTCGCGGGCGACGTGCGCGAAGCGCTGTCGGGCATCTTCGACGCGCTGCCGGACGGCGTGCACGTGAAGGTCGACGGCCCGGCCGGGGCGCTGATCCGCGTCCCGGACGCGGCCGGCCGCAAGCGCTACCTGTGGATCGGGCCGCGCGCGGAAGTCGACGCGCGTCTCGCCGCGCTCGCCGACACGCTGCCGGTCGTGTCGCCGGCCGTATGGGACTGGCTCGACGTGCGCGCGGGCGAGCCGCGCATCACGCAGCCGGCCGTCGAACAGTTCGTGCCGCAAATGGTCAACTTCGACGTGATCGGCGCCGTTAACTTCAGGAAGGGGTGCTACCCGGGCCAGGAAATCGTCGCGCGCAGCCAGTACCGCGGCACGATCAAGCGCCGTACCGCGCTCGCGCACGTCGCCGGCGAGACCGACACCGTGCATGCCGGCGTCGAGCTGTTCCACAGCGACGACCCGGGCCAGCCGTGCGGGATGATCGTCAACGCGGCGGCCGCGCCCGCGGGCGGCGTCGACGCGCTGGTCGAGATCAAGCTGGCCGCGCTCGACAGCGGCACCGTGCACCTCGGTTCGGCCGACGGTCCGGCACTCGCGTTCGACGCGCTGCCGTACGCGTGGCCGACGGAAGCGTGACGCACTGACAACCCGGTCGCACGCCGGCTCGCACGATGCAGCCGGCGCCCGATGTTTCCTGCGAGAGATTCCCCCGATGTGTCTGATTGCCTTCGACTGGCAGCCCGATGCCGCCGCCGGTCCCGTCTTTACCCTGACCGCCAACCGCGATGAATTCTTTCGCCGTACGAGTGCGCCGCTTTCGTGGTGGGAGGATGTGCCGGGCGTGCTGGCCGGCCGCGATCTCGAAGCGGGCGGCACGTGGCTCGGCGTATCGCGCGACGGCCGCTTCGCGGCGCTGACCAATTACCGCGCGCCGTTCGACATTCGCGCGGGCGCGCCGACCCGCGGCAAGCTCGTGTCCGATTTCCTCCGCGGCCCGTCCGTCGCGCCGCTCGACTATCTCGGCGAGCTGGCCGAGCACGCGGCCGTGTACAACGGCTTCAACCTGCTGGTCGGCGACTGGAAGCGGCGCGAGCTCGCGTGGTTCTGCAACCGCGCGGCCGAAGGCGAAACCCGCGTCGCCGCGCCGGTCGCGATCGCCGCCGGCGTGCATGCGCTGTCGAATGCCCGGCTCGATACGCCCTGGCCGAAAGTCGTGCGCAAGCGCGCGGAACTCGGCACGCTGCTGACCGACAACCCAGCCCCGTCGCTCGACGAGCTGATCGAGCTGATGCGCGATCCGCATGTCGCGGACGACGACGCGCTGCCGCACACCGGCATTCCGATCGAGCGCGAGCGTGCGCTGTCGGCCGCGTTCATCGAGACACCCGAATACGGCACGCGCGGCACGACCGCGCTGCGCGTGACGATGAAGGAAGGCGTGCGCTTGACGGTCGACATCAAGGAACGCTGCGACGACGACGGCTCGCACCGCACCGTTCGCCCGGGCAGTTTCGAGCGCGCGTTCACGTTCGACATCGACGCGACGCCGCCGCGCTGAGCCAGCGGCGGGGGCGGCGCGGGCGGCGCTACGGCGCGCGCGCCATCTCGACGTGCGGCACGCCGATTTCGACGAACGGCTCGCCGATCGCCGCGAAGCCGTGCCGCACGTAGAACGACACCGCGGCATCCTGCGCGTAAAGCCGCACGACCGGCTCGCCGCGATGCCGCGCCGCGTCCAGCAACGCATGCAGCACGGCCGATCCGGCGCCCTGCCCGCGCGCGTCGGCCAGCACCGCGACGCGGCCGATCGTGCCGGTGCGCAGCAACCGTCCCGTCGCGACCGCGCGGCGTGAGCCGGTCGCCGCATCGACCCGGTAGGCAACCGCGTGCAACGACAGCGGATCCTCGTCGTCCAGTTCCCATTCCGGCGGAATCCGCTGCTCGCGCACGAACACCGCATCGCGAATCCGTGCGGCATCGCCACCCAGCACGGCCCAGTCGCCCGTTTCCACCCAGCCGTCGGTCATCGCTTCCTCCGCGCGGCGCCGGGCGCCGCCGCCGTCAAACGTCGTCGAATGCGGCCCTGAGCGCCGCCACCGCGTCGGCATGCGCGGCCCGCACCTCCGGCACGTAGCCGCCCATCTTGAAGAACTCGTGGATCATCCCCGGATAGCAGACCAGCGTAACCGTATTGCCGGCCGCGCGCAGCTTGTCCGCGTACGCGGCGCCCTCGTCGCTCAGCGGATCGTATTCGGCCGTCGCGATCCAGGCCGGCGCGACACCGGCGAACGACGGCGCGTCGCGCGTGCCGTCGAGCGGCGCGAAGCGCCAGTCGTCGCGGTCGGACCGATCGCGCAAGTATTGCGTGAAGAACCACTGGATCGTGTCCTGCGTCAGCAGGTAGCCGTTCGCGAGCCGTCCGTGGGATTCGGTGTCCTGGTGCCCCGTCACGCCCGGATAGATCAGCAGTTGCAGCGCAAGCCCGATGCCCGCGTCGCGCGCGAGCACCGCGCAGACCGTCGCGAGCGTGCCGCCCGCGCTGTCGCCGCCGACCGCGAGCCGCGTCGCATCGATGCCGAATGCGGCGGCCTCGCGATGCAGCCAGCGCAATGCGTCGTCGGCGTCGTTCACCGCGGTCGGGAACCGGTGTTCGGGCGCAAGCCGGTAGTCGACCGACAGCACCGCGCATTGCGCGTCGCGCGCGAACATCCGGCACAGCGCGTCGTGCGTATCGACGCTGCCGACCGTGAAGCCGCCGCCGTGGTAATAGACGAGCGCCGGCAGCGGTTCGGCGAGGCTCGGCTCGACCGGAAGGTACAGCCGCGCGCCGATCGAGCGGCCGTCGCGCGTCGGCACGACGCAGGCCTCGACCGAATGCATCGGCGCCGGCGCGACGTCGAGGATCGGCGCGCTCTTCTCGTACGCGGCGCGCGCCTGCTGCGCCGTCTGGTGGTGATAGGACGGACGTTTCGCGCGCTCGACCATGTCGAGCACCTGGGCAATCTTCGGATTCAGCGGCATCGGTGAGGACGGCGCGGGCGGCGCCGTGAGCGGACAAGCGTCACATGATGCCACGCCGCGCGGTGCCGGGCCGCCACGCAAAACGGCCCTGCCGGTGAAAAGGCAGGGCCGTTCGTCGAGGGCGCTTACGCGTCACTCGGGCCGGGCTGCGCATCCGGCGCGGTGCGGGTGCGTTGCCGCTTGATGTCGCGGCCCACCGCGAGCCGCCGCATGTACTTGAACGTGCCGAGCGCCTTCGCGACGAAGTTGCCGTCGCTGTCGCGCACTTCGCCTTCGCAATACGCCATCGTCGTCGAACGATGCATCACGCGTCCGTATGCGCGCAACTCGCCGCGCCCGGGCTGCATGAAGTTCACCTTCATCTCGACCGTGACGACGCCGACGCCGTCGTCGGTCAGGCTGCGCGCGGCCATCGCGAGCGCGATGTCAGACAGCGTCATCGTCACGCCGCCGTGCGCGATGCTCCACGTGTTCATGTGCCGCTCGTCGAGCGGCAGCACGATCTCGCTCGCACCATCCTTCGCGGACACGAGCCGCACGCCGAGCAGGTCGACGAACGGGCTTTCGATCGACGGACCGTCCGCCGGGGATGTCGCGTCGCTCATCGTGCGCTGTCGGACAGGTAGTCGACGCACTGGCGCGATTCGGCCACCGCCACGATGAACTTCTTCACTTCCTGGTGAACCGGGTGCACCTGATACGCATCGAGCGCGGCCTGGTCCGTGAAATCGGACACGAGCACGACGTCGGACGTCGCTTCGAGGCCCGGCGTCGCGATGCCGACGTCGAGTTGCAGGATGCCCGGCACGAGGTCGCGGCAGCCTTCGAGCTTTTCCTTCAGCTTCAGCGCGTTCTGCGCGCGCGTGCCGCCTTCGGCCGATTCCTTCAGCTTCCACATGACGATATGTCTGATCACTTCGTTCGCTCCTGTTCATTTTGGTTCGGGAATTTCCCACGAACCCCTACCAGTTGGGCGCTCTACGCCCTTCCATCGTTCGCTTACGTTCGCCGGAATTCGTGTCCAGCCGAGAAAAAAGGGGGTACAAAAGGGGGTATCATTTCCACCGTCCAGAGACGATACCCCCTTTTTCACCGTGCCACTTACCGACATCAAGATCCGACAAGCGAAGGCAGGCAACAAGCCTACCAAACTTACCGACAGCAATGGACTGTATCTGCTGGTAAAGCCGTCCGGCTCGAAGCTCTGGCGGTACAAGTACAGAATTGCCGGGAAGGAGAATCTCTTCGCGATCGGCGAATATCCAACGATCAGCCTTCAGGCCGCACGGGCAGCACGTGACGATGCCCGCGAACTCGTCAAAAAGGGACTGCACCCCTCGCATGCGCGACAGGAAGTGCTGTCGGCGCGTATCAACGAAGGCAAAGCAACTTTTCGAGTCATCAGCGACGAGTGGCTGGAGAAGAAGCGAAAGACATGGACCGAGCGGCACTATGGTGAGATTACTCGGATGCTCGAAATGGATGCGTACCCGTACATCGGAAACCGCCCGATGCGCTCCGTTACCGCCCACGATGTGCTTGCCTTGATGCGTCGGGTCGAAGAACGTGGCTCCCCTTCCGTAGCGATCAAGCTGCGCCAGTATGTGTCCAATGTGTTCCAGTATGCGGTGATCACACTGCGAGCGGATACAGATCCCGCATCGGTGCTGCGCGGCTCGGTCTTGAAGCCACCGACAGAGAATGCTCGGGCTTTGAGTCGTGAAGAACTGAAGATGCTCTTTCGCCAGCTTCCAACCTACAAGAGCAAACGAACCGCGATTGCAATTCGCTTGCTGATGATGCTGTTTCCGAGAACGATCGAGCTTTGCCGTGCGCGATGGGAAGAAATCGACCTGGGCACCGCCGAATGGAAGGTACCCCCGGAGAAAATCAAATCACGGCGCCTGCACATCGTTCCCCTTCCTACGCAAGCACTGAAACTGCTGTGCGAGCTGCAGGAAATGTACGGAAATCGCGGGTATATCTTGCCGATTCTGCATAGCAACCGAAAGCTCCCACACATGAGTCGCGCAACGATCAACCGGGCAATCGACTACATGGTTCCGGATAACCCTGAGCCGATAACTGGCCACGACTTTCGGGCAACCGCGTCGACCAACCTTCACGAAATGGGATGGAAGGACGAAGTCGTTGAAATGCAGTTGTCACATAAAGACAAGGATAGGACTCGCTCAACGTACAACCATGCGAAGTACTTACAGGAGCGCCGGGAGATGATGCAGGCGTGGGCGAACTGGCTCGACGATGTCGAGGAAGAGGCACTCCAAGACGGTGGCACCGTAAGTGCCCCTATCAGTGACCGTTGATGCAGCACCTGCGCCTTATCTAACTAGGGCAGCACCCAGCATACGCCGGCACCTCCGCTTGGCGTTTGGGGCGTTGACCCTTACCGCCCGTCCCTGACGAGACGGTCGAGGAAAGTCAAAGCGGACACCTCTCGCGCCTTGAAGCGCAGCAATGATGCAGATTCGGCGGAGCAACAGTCCTCAAAAAATAAGATCAGAGCGTTGACCTTGACGGAAAACGGACCGAGAATTAACGTCAGGACGCTGATCTTAGGAGCAACAATGTTCGAAATATCCGAGGAAGAGATTCTTGGGCGCTTGAAGTTCGACAACCCGTGGTGGGACGACGAGGCACCCGAGCATGTTGCGTACTCGAAGATGCCCCGTCGCAAGTACTTTGCGCCGTTCTTACGTGCCGTGACTGACAGATCCATCCAGAGAGCGGTTGTCCTGATGGGACCACGTCGGGTTGGCAAGACTGTCATGGTCTACCATGCGATTGAGGCGCTTCTCCAAAGCGGAGTTGCAGGCAAGGACATCCTCTATCTCTCACTTGAAACACCTCTCTACACTGGACTAAGACTAGACAAAATCGTGCAGATGTACACGAATTTGCTAGGCCTAACAAAAAATAGTCAGGTTTATATATTCTTTGACGAGATTCAATATCTCAAGGGTTGGGAGGTACATCTAAAATCATTGGTCGACTCTTATGTTGATTACAAATTCGTTGCAACAGGTTCTGCCGCAGCTGCGCTGCGAATGAAAAGCAATGAGTCTGGCGCCGGTCGATTCAGTGATTTCATTTTGCCACCACTCACCTTCGCAGAATATTTGCAGTTTGTCAAAAAGGAAAATTCTCTAATTAAGAAAGAGGAACTTCAGCCGGGGCGGTATCATTATAGCTGCAACAACATCGAAGAGCTCAACAATGAATTCATTTGCTACCTAAACTATGGCGGCTATCCCGAAGCAGTTTTTTCAGATACAGTCAAGTCAAATCCCGGACAATACATTAAGAGCGATATCATCGATAAAGTGTTGCTTCGCGATCTTCCAAGTCTCTATGGAATATCCGACATCCAGGAACTAAACAGGCTGTTCACAGTACTGGCTTACAATACCGGCAACGAGGTATCTCTCGAGGAGCTATCAAAAAGCTCAGGGGTCGCAAAAAACACCATTAAGCGATATCTAGAGTACCTGGATGCCGCATTTCTGATCCGACGCATCGAGAGAATCGACCAAAACGCAAGGCGATTTAAGCGTGCCATGCAATTCAAGATTTACTTAACAAATCCGTCGATGCGTGCAGCACTGTTCGGCCAAGTCAGCAAGGACGCCGAAACAATGGGAAACCTGACTGAAACGGCAATTTTCAGCCAATGGCAGCATAGTGAAAGTGTTGATCTGTACTACGCTCGATGGAATAGTGGTGAAATTGATATTGTGTCGCTATCCACCACAAACCAAAAGCCCCAGTGGATGGTTGAAGTAAAATGGAGTGACCGACCATATGAAGATCGCTCACTACTGCGCCACTGCGTCGAATTTGCCCAACTGCATCCGACATTGATTCGCGACCAAACATTGATTACAACAAAATCGATCACGGCCGATATTGAATACAAAGGAATGAACTTTAAGCTTCAGCCAAGTAGCCTTTATGCATACATCCTCGGCTCCAATATTTTGAGCCATAAGACGAATGCAGATCAGGAACTCGCTATTGCTGGGATCGTAGAAGATGAGGCGGACGCTGAACCCTACGATACAGACTCAGAATCTGACATGACGGGTTGAAGATAGGCTACCAGAGGAGTTTGGGTCGGTGGGGCGTATGGAGGGCCTGAATTTTAGGACCAGCAAAACGCACCACCGATTGTGCCGCACGGGTACCGTCCGACTCTAGCCGGCCATCGTGCTAAAGGTGCAAGGGCTGAAACTGCAGCCAGTCTCACCATGGAGCGAGTATGGCAACATACCCGTATCGAAACTGCAGATGTCGAGGCCTTGGAGTACCGCATGAGCGATATTGGGCATTTGCACCTCATCTGATGGTGCGCGACAGACAAAGCTACCATCCCCGAGTCGTCGTGGCCGATCTCGGCAAAACGGCTTTGCAGGCCGTCATTTACTGATACAGATCAATAAGTTATCGGAATTACACGCTGACATTAGCCACCCGACCAAGTCAACGCACTTCCAAGGTAGCCGGCGATCGCCTTGCCTGCTTCGCTGGCCACAGCTTCCGCTGCAGCCCCGCTAGACGCAACAACCAGCCTACCAATCCATTTTCCGATGACCGCACGGACTGACTGTTCGCTCGTTCGGTCGGTCGCGTCGAGATCAGCCTTCATCTCCGCTCCAGTCTCATCTGGCACACCGATACGTGCGAGAAATTGTTGCAACGCCTGCCAGTCACCAGCCGCCACGGCAACATGAGCCGTTTGCCGAAAGTCGCTGCCGCCATTCGCCACATTGCCTACGTTTCCATTGACGTGCAGGTTGAAGATTTGATTCATAGCTTCCCTTGATATTTGTCGAGTCGAACCGATCGGCGAATCGCCCGCATTCGGAGCGGCGCGCTCGATATCGATCGCGAACCCCAAGATCGCTGTTTTGATCTCGTTAACCATTATATGAATAACCCCCAACGGCAACGCTTTCCACGCCGAAACGCATTGCATGGTCTTCGTCATACGCGAAGCATATTTGACGGCCAAACCAACAGGCCACTCGATGCGCGCATGCGACTGCTCGCTGTCGCCGATTAAGAGCTGTTGATACGCACTGATCGCCATATCGAGCCGAGCCTCACTGTAGGCTTCGCGCAGGTGCTCTGGCAAGATCCCGACTGAAATCTGAAGTGTTGCTTGACTACCAGTGAACGCATCGACAAACTGACCATACGAAAGCACCGAGGTGCGCCGGTATCGCGGCAGTGGCTGCGAATCCGGATATCCTCGCAATTCACTATCTACCCAGTTTCCGAATTCAGCATGGTCCAGCCTCGCTGCGAGGAGCTTGCATTGACGCAATAAGGCCGAGACGTCTCCGTGCTCAGAAATCGCGGCCGCCTGTATATCGTGGATAAGAGACATTGCGCCTGATGGTAGTTAGTGTGATTTAATTTTCGCACAGCCGATGCTGCGTCGGTTTACAGCCAGAATCATCCCGTAGTTCAGGAGATGGAATGATAAGCGTAAGGCTTGTCCAGCAAGGCTTACGTCCCTTGCTGTAGCAAATCTGTAGCACGCAAAAAAGCCCGCTTGACGCGGACTTTCGCCTTTCTGGAAATCGATGCAGCTACCTTGTTGCAAAGCAACGTGCCGTGCCCGATGCCGCAGCAGCATCGCCACTTGGGCGATACAAGAAGCTACGCCGCGACCTACGCCATCACATGAGGCTTCGCTCGGTTTTCGGGTCAGCTGCAAGGTCGCCGTCTTTGAGCGCGGCCACCAGCATCTGCCGTCCCATCTCGATCTGCTCGGACGAACCAAGTCGGGCAATGCCGGGAAACGCGAGTTTGGCGTATTCGAGTTTCGATTGCGCCACGGGATCATCTGCGGTGACCTTCTCCGGGAAGACGGCGATAAACCACAGCTGAAAGACCTGCGCCTCCACAGGACCACCCTGTCGAAACCGCATGTAGTCCTCCGCTGCCAAAAACAGGATGGCAGCAACGTCGGCCTCGCGCAGTTCGACCGAGTTATCAGGATTCGGATCTTGCTCGGCGTGCTTGAAAAAGTTCCGACACGGCTCATTGACGTAGTACTTCAGCTTGTGTCCGTCCGGTAGGTTTTCGCGGGCCTGCTTGGAGAAGCTTTCCACGCCCGCGCTCGTACAGAGCACGTCGATGACCTCCCAAGCGTTAGATGCCAGCGAGTACATGGAAACAGGATCGCCTCCATCGAAGAAAAGGCGAATTGCAGTAATGAGTTGCCGTCGGGCGGCGTCGATTTTTGTCATGACCATGTTCGTTTACCCCTGCACGTGAAGCCGATGAACGCTGGACTTCTTTTCGTACTGCGTTGAAGCATGAGCCGGAATCAAGTCAGAAGTCACACCACATCGAATATGGTAGGTCGCCGGTCTGCTTGGAAGCATCGTCGACGAACAGCTCCCATAATACCGCCGGGGAATGGTCCATGATGCGCTGTTGCTCGCGGCTCCCGACACGCAACAACAGGACAGCCGCGTCGGCAAAAACCTCGCGCAACTCCAGAGTCTCGCCGGGCAATATCCGCTGTGTGCGGCCATTGGCACGCTCCGATATATACCGGTACCACACGTACGCCAGCCCACCTATTTGCTCTGTTCCTTGTGACCGCAGTTGAGGTGACAACGGTCCCTCATGCGTCCCTATGACATTCGGAATTGCAACGCGCAGCGCCCAATGATGCGCTGTGAGGTTTCCCTCATTCGTGAGGCGACCACGCAATTCATACTCACGACGGTTTGCCTCAATGCCGCCGCGAGTTACCGCGATGAGTGAAGCCGTCACGTGAGGCCGCGTGCGTCGATTCATCACGTCGCGAATCGCGAATCCGTACATCGGCTGAGCCGATGCATCGATACGACCGTAGTATTTCCGGTCACAAGTATTCTGATATGCCGTATCACCCTCCTCGACCGTCACAACAAAGATTGAACCGGCGTCAGTCTGTATGTGTGTGATCTTAAAGCCGCGCAGGACCGGGTCAGTATTGGAAACGATGATCTCCCTAAGGCGATCCTGCGTCATGCGCTCATCCTGGACAGGCGAGATATCACCAGCATACGACTTGCCGTCTCGTTGAATCTCGTCGAGACCATAAATCACCGTACCGCCCCCCGCGTTGGCGAAGGCGGTCACGTCCGCGATGAGATCCAGCTTCGCCCGCTCGTTCCAATTGTCCAGTTTGGCCCCAGATTTGAATTCGAGGTTCACTGATTCGACTGCGACGTCTCGAAGCGCCTGAATTTCTTCAATCGTGTCGTACATTTTGTGCGCTCCATTGGTCACTACACACGTCAATGATGCCGAGATCAGCAGCTAACGCACGCGACAGTGCCACGTCGCCAAAGCTACTTTGGCCCGGCCACCATCTCCTCCGCGGGATAGAGCTGCAGCATCGCTCGGGCTGCCTCCGTGTTCGTCGTAGTCAGCCACTCTTCCCAATCGTCAGGCCGTAGGATTACGACGGATCGCTTCTCGTCAGATGGCTTGTGCATTCGCGACATCAGCGGGTGGCCGTCGGCGTTGACGGTGATCATCGACATCACGTGGCGCTCGACGCCGTCCGGGTTCGTAAGCGTGCGCCAGATGCCGGCGACACACATCGTCGGCCGGTCGACCACGCCGATCCGCTGCCACACACACGTCCCGAGCACCCAGTCGCCATTCGCTTCTTGCCGGGCCTCGGGATATGACGGCTCGACCACATCTCGCGCCGGAATCAAACAACGTTTGCCGCTGCGCCAAGTGGGCCCGTACAGCGGCGATTTGCCAAGGTTGTCGTCGCGCACGTTCATCGTGCTGCGCATGTGAGGGGGCTTGCGCCCCTGCTCCTTCGCCTTCTCGATGTTTGCCTTCTGCTGCGCGCGCGGCCAGAAGCCGAAGCCCGCGATCAGCGGCTTGAACTGCCCATCGACGTAGCCGACGATCGGCGCGTCGTAGTCTTGATAGATCTCAGGCTTCCACGGCATCCACCGGTACAGGTCACGGAAGCTGTCAATCTTCAGCTCGCTCAGGCCCGGATCGTCGCCCGGCGCAACGTAATTCGTGCACATCGACGTCCCCAATTTTCGGTGTTGACCGAACCATCTTACCCCGCCGTACACTGTGTTTTTATACAGTATTCACTGTCGTGATCAAACCTCAGTGGGCGCGCTTTTGGGAGTATCGATTCCTCAGCCAAGAGGATTGGAAACGCACGCCCATCGAGCTGGCCGAACGAGAGCTGGAGTCGTGGCGCTGAGAAAGTCGATCGAACGCGTTCAGGAATGGTTTGACTATGTCGACAAGAACATCGACAACAAGGGAGATCTGGCCGGAGGTCAAGGCCAGTTGCAGCGTCTTCGGCACCTGCTCAGGGCAGAGAAGCAACGGGCGACGATGCTCTAAGCCGATTGACACAATTTGACGGCCGAACACGGCCGGCGGCAATCGGCCGTTCTTCCGGAAGTGGTAAATTCATACGAAAACCACACTCACGAGAGAACATATGGCCCGAGCCATGATTTGCGTCGGCGACACGACGACGCACGGCGGCCGCGTGCTGGAGGGCAGCGCGAACGCGACAATTGACGGAAAGCCCATCGCAGGCGTCGGCCACAAGGTACTTTGCCCGCAGTGCAAGGGAGTCTTCCCAATCCTGCCCGCCACTGGACGACGCTACCCGCACCAAATCGCAGGCCGGGAAACGGCCATCGAAGGCATGAAAACCGCGTGCGGCGCAACGCTGATTGCGTCCCAGTCGTCCGCGACGCTCGACGACGTCGGGGCCGGCGAGGCGACGACAGGCGGCGTAGCCGCCGCAGCAGCGCTCGCACCATCGCCGACGCTGTGCCTCGAATGCCTGAAATCGGCGGCCGAGAACGCCGCGACCATGATCGCGCGCGGGTAGGCTCATGGCGGACATCTCGATCGAATCCTTCTTCGCTACGCGTCAACAGCAGTTAGCCATGCAGGTGCACCTGTACGCCCTCGTCGACGGTCTTCTGTTCGAGGACGCGGCCGGTGGATCGCCCCCTGAGCGATCGCAAGGAGCCGTGGCGCTGTTCGACGGCACATCGGACGCGTCGCTGGCCGATGCGGGTCCGTGGCTGCTCGACTACGAGCGCGCGGGCGGCAATGTCCGACGCTCGCTATCCGTTATGGCCAGCGGCCCGGCCGGCGTAACTTGGCTGATCAGCGGTTATCCGATTGAATCGCTCGCCGACGAGTTGCGCGGCCGGCTCGACGTGCACTTGCCGGATGGACATACGGCCCTCCTGCGGTTCTACGATGCCCGCATCATGGCCGACGTGGCATCGCTGATGGAACTCACGCAACGCATGCAGTTCTTCGTCCCGACATTCAATTGGCTCGTGGAGGTGAACGGGAAATTAAAGGGAGTGCACCCGCATGCTTGAACTGACAGGCGAACAGATCGCCGGCCTTGCCGAGATCGATGCACGCGGATATGTCGAACGCACGCGGCTCGATCTCGTCAAAGCCGACCCGAAGCTGGCCGACGACGACACTCTGTCGACGCGCCTCTGGAACGCATACGTCGCAGCTCGGCGGCTCGGCATCCAGTCCGACGAGAATGTCGCCGCATTTCTTCGGATCGAGGCGTACGCGCCGAAATTTTACGAGAGGCCCGCGACGCGCGCGTGGCTTACTCGGCCCGGCCGCTCGGCCGACGAACGTTTTCACGATTACCTTCGCGTCATCAAATGGCGCATCGAACATCTACAAGACAACGGGGGATCTCGAGATGGCGGGATTGGTAGTACCGGTGATAGAAGCGGCGGCGGTGGAGCTTGGGCCGCTATTGGCGCGCGCTGGCGTAGCCTTGTTAGGCGGGGCGGCAGTGGCGGGAACAGCGAGTCTGTCTAGCGACACGCCGAAGGACGAAAGCAAAGCAAAACCGGACGTCCGGGCGATTCCTCGCACCGGTGAAAAGTGCAAGCAATGCCCGCCCGAATTAGGCGGTGCGCCGGTCCGACGCCGTTACAACATGAATCGTGGGCCGCGCGAGTATCAAGGGCGCATCACCGGACGGCCGTATAGCGTCGAGGAAGGATGGAGCGAGGAGTGGGCATGGAATGGCACCGACTTCGATGGATTCCAACAATCGGCATGCCTCCTACAGGAAGCGAAGGGGAACTATGACCAGTTCTTTAACAGCGAGACGAAGAAGCCAGTCACGTGGTTCAAGGGGTTTTCTAAAATCACCGTAGAAATCGAAGAGCGCGCAATGAAGGTCCATGCCAACCCTCCGACCAAACTCCAGTACTATTTTCAGACTCCGCTAACGATGTCCTACTTCCGCACGACCCTCGCAGAAAACGGGATTCCCTACGTTGTCACTGGCTGAATATGAAAATCACCTCCCGCTTCAGAGATCCGCAGCATGATGCGTCCGACCTGCACGTCGTCTTTGAGCAGCTCGGATCAGTCGCGCAGGCAATACACGCTCACGCGCCCCAGCTCTCCCAATGGTTCCTGACGGGCGATTCGAAAGAGGAAGCCCGTCTGTATCCTGCGTTCGAGAACTGGAAGCCTACAACGGCTGCACTGGCGGTGTTGCGAACCGAGTTCGAAGGCGCGGAGCATCGGCCGCAAATTATCTCGTTGTGGGATGGCGGCGATGACCAACGCACTGGTGCGACGTTGACGTATCTCGTCGCAACCAAAGAGCGCCCCAAGAAAATCGAAGCAGACTTCAATGACGAACGATTGTTTTCGGCCGACCAAGCCGCTGCAATCGTCGAAGCTATTGTCCAACACACCGCGCCGGCATACGTGACGGTCGAGCCTCAAGGTTACGTCGACAAGCAGGTCTTCGACGACAAACCCGGCATCGGCTGGATGCTGTACCTACCGAAGATCATCACGCAACAACAGGTACCGGAGGCACGCGCCCTTATTCCGGTCCCGGCTTCCGGAAAGCAGACTGGCACGATCATCGTCAGCGTGATCGATGGCACGTTCTCTCTCGACAATCCCGAACACGTCGAGGTCGCAAATCGCATCGAGATCCGCCTCGTTGATCAGGATCTTCTGCCGGCCTACGCGAGTATTTGAGGGAGGTGGGGCTACCGCCCCACCGATCATCTGTCTTTAGAACAGTCCGACAGGCTGCGCCGCATCATCCCAACTAAAGATGATCAGCTCGTTTCGCTGAACCCCCTTCCCGCCACCAACCGTGTATTGAATCGGCACGGTCTCGATGTGAAACCCGTCGAAAGCACGCCGAATATCTGGATGGTCGTTGAGACTGACGATCGCACGTCCCTTCAGCGATCGAAGACGCTGCGCCATCTTCTCGTACTCGCCAAACGGGAATGCCACGCCATAGCCCTCCGTCTCGTAGTACGGCGGATCCAGATAGAACAGCGTGTGTGCGCGGTCGTATCGCTCAATGCACGCGGCCCAATCGAGCCGCTCGACGAACGTGTTCGCGAGCCGCAGATGTGCAGCTGACAATTCCTCCTCGATGCGCAGCAGGTTCAGGCCCGGCGGCGTTGTCGTCGCCGTCCCGAATGTCTGCCCTTCCAGCTTCGCCCCAAAGCAACTTTTCTGCAGGTAGTAGAACCGGGCTGCTCGCTGGATATCAGTGAGGGTTTCCGGGATGGTCTGCTTCAACCACTCGAACACCTGCCGGCTCGTCAACGCCCATTTGAACTGGCGCACGAACTCCTCCAGGTGATGCTGCACGACGCGATACAGGTTAACCAGTTCGCCGTTCACGTCGTTGATGACTTCGACCTTGGCCGGAGGGCGCAGGAAGTACAGCGCCGCTCCACCCGCGAACACCTCGACATAGCAGTCGTGTGCCGGAAAACGCGGAATGATGTGGTCTGCCAGACGACGCTTGCCGCCGATCCAAGGAATGATGGGATTTGCCATTGTGAAAGCCGTTTTTAAACTTGGTGTAGAATCCGGCCCGCCTACGTAGGTAAGCAGGGCCTTGGCCGATTCACTGGCGTAGACAGTGGAAAGGCGACCGGGAGACGTGTTGCTGCACATCCCCCGGTCGCCCTGTTTCTTTCGAGACCGCACGGCCTCGAATGCCGCGTTACTGCGACAGATTCGTTGGTGCGTCGGCGATCAACGCGTCGTAGCTACGCTCGCAGTGCTGGCCGGCGATGCCTCGCTCGTCAGCGATCTTCGCCAACTCTCCCGCGCGCTCGTCAACCCTGCCGAACAAGTCGGCAAGCAGATCGAGGGCGTCGCCGGCTGCCGGGCTTCCGGCCGTAGAGCTGGAATGCCGGACGTCGGCGACGAGTGCGGCGACTTGCTTGCGCAGGCCGTTAGCAACACCGTCGGCAACAGCAGCATCGGTGCGTGCCTGATCACGTTCTTTCGCAGCATCGGTTGCGATCTCCTGTTGTGCCACCAATCGGCGGCGGAATTCATCACGTTCACCCCGCAGGCCGTCGATCTGGGTTGCCTGATCAGCAACCTTCGCCGACTGATCCGCATCACGGTGCCCCTTCGAATAGCCGGCAGCAGCGCCGACGAAAACAGCCGCGATGAGCGCGAGCCAAAGTCGAGGATCGAACCACGTCATGCGCCGCTCCGCATCATCAATGCGAGGCGCTTCGCGCGATCGCCGACCTGTCGCGCCCACAGGCTGTCGAGCATCTCGGCTGCCGCCGCGTTCCAGTCGCCCCGCTGCGTCGCCGCGAGAAACTTGCGGAACCCGAGCAACTTGCTCTGCATGTTGAACGCCATATTCATCATCACGCGCTGACGCACCGGATCGAGCGACGACCACCATGACAGATTGCGATCGAGCCATGCCTCGGTCTCGGCGATGTCGTTCTGGTACATCAGATCGATCTCGTTATCGCGGAACCCCTTGTCCGTCAGATTGCGGCCGATCCCGCCCGACACCTTGCCGACCGTGTCGGTATAAATCCGATACCGCCGGTCCTCATCGCGCGTCAGTTCGGCCTTCAGCTTCAACCCGTCGTACTTACCCATTCTTGCTTCCCCCAAAAAGTTGCTTTGCCTTCCTGCGCAGCAGGACCTCCAGGTACTGCGATCCGACGATGCCGAACGCGCTCCCGATTCCGAGCAGCGCAATCGGCGGGAGGTCCGGGATCTGCAACAGCGCGATGCCCGCGACCATCGACGTCGCCGACCCCAGCACGGCGCGGCCAGCGACTAGCCGAAACGTCAAATGCTCGCTACCCACCAACACCTTCGCGATCCCGATCAATCCGCCCATAACGATCAGCTCCAGAATCGTCTTTTCATGCTCTTGCATCGGTTCCCCTTGTCCCGATAAAAAGAAAGGCCGCTCCGGTTTCCCGTGAGCGGCCTGCAAATACAGTGCGCGACGCGTAACTTGCGCTACTTCGGCGCTGGCACCACTAGATCGATCTTCTTGCCCTTCTTCTTCCCGTGCCCGATCTTCGCTTTCCCCTTGTTCCCTCCGTTCAATGTGACCACCGTGATCCACCCGCGTGACGCGAACGTGTGCTCGACCGACTCGATCAGGAACTCGCCATCCACGCCGGTCTTGAAGCCCTTGAGCGCGATCGTCTTTTCAGCCGACAGATCTGCGCGGCCGCGCATCGTGAGCCGGCTCGTCGACGTGTGCCGATTGAGCGTCGCCAGTCGCGAAGTCGCCCCTGCTTTCGCGGCCTCCGAACTCGCAAACGCGTGTCGTTCGGTATGCACCGCGGACGCGCCTGGCGGAGCATCCGGATTCGGTATCGTCAGGTCGATCTTCTTCCCTGTCTTGCGATCGTGTACCTTCGTGCGCACGGCCGCGAAGCTCGCGCGATCGGGGAAATTGATGTCGTAATCGAGCAGATCGCCCGGCGTGAGCGTGACGATCGCCAGCGGCTTGCCGCTCGCGCTCTTACCACCGCCACGCGGCAACACGATCAGCTTCCCTGCCTTGACCGTTGCCGTCGCGCCATACTGGCGAGCCACGCGCGTGATGAAATGCAGGTCGCTCTCGCCGAACTGGTCGATACGCGGCACGACGACGTCGACGTCGCACGCGGCCGACCATTTGTTACGACGCGCGACATCGCCGACGATGTCGGCCAGCTTCGCATTCGACCAGCTCCCGTATCGCTGCGTTTTCGACGTCGCACGCATGTTCGCGGGCTTCCCCCGGATCACGACGCTGGCCGGCGGCCCGCGCACGCCGACCTCGTCGACGGCATACTCGCCGAGCATCGACAGTCCCTGCTCGTCCCATCCGATCGACACCTTCAACGTTGCGCCCTTCGGCGGAAACTCGATGCGGCCGTCGCGATCGTCGAGCGTGATCGTGCACTCATCTGCGTCTAGACCGGGTTTGTCGATCGCCCGGATCTCCAGCACGCGATCCTGTATCACCTTGGTCACGTCCGAGCCGTTCGCGACAACCTGAAATATCGCTTCCATCGCACCTCGCTATGTCCAGAGCTGGACCGATTCAGCACGCGGCGCATCGAGATCCGGCAGCAGGATCTCGACGCCGGCCGGGAACGGCTGCGGCCGAGCCGCAAGCCCCGGATTGGCGTCGTACACGGCCTCGACCGCGCCCTGCAACGTCCCGTAGTACCGAAAGCAGAGCGTATCGAGCACGTCGCCGTCAGACGTTCTTAAAGTCTTCGCCATAGCGGCCGAACTCCACCGAGAATGTTTGCTTGCGCGGCAAGCCGTCCATGAGTAGCGCGTCCTGCTCCTCCTCAATCGACTGCAGCAGCCACCGGCCGAGCACGTCGCCGTCGCCTGTCGTGAGCTGCACGGGCTTCATGCGTCCGCCGATCTCGCGCAGGCGGTGGATCTGCTTCGTGCCGGCCCCGAGCGCCGGAAACACCACGCCCGACAGCGTGATCGTCTCGCCGCCTTCGCTGACCGGCTGCAGCGCTTCCTGCCGGTTCAGGCGCTCCTGCGGCGCAACGCGATAACGCGTCGCCCGCCGGAGCTTGTCGTACGCGGCCGTCGACAAGTTGAAGTGGAACGCATCACCCGCTTCGCTCGTCATCGACATCAGGTGAGGCGTGCTCGACGTCGCCCCGCCGACCAGCCCGGACAGCATCGAGCCGACGCCCGTCGACTGGATCACATCGAGCACCACCGAGTCCTTGATACCGACCGCCGCGTTGAACTGATTCCACGCCCCGCCAAGCGCCGACTTCACGCTGTCGGCAGCAGCCCGCACAAGTGGGAAATTCGATCCGTCGGCGACCTTCAGAATCGAGCCGATCGACGCCTGCGTCGCGTTGAAGCTGCGCAGCACCGTGCCGACCTGCGGAAACAGATCGCCGGCCACCGACAGCGCACCCGACGCGCCGGTCAGCAGCCCGGCTGCGCTGCTGAGATTGCCGCTCGCGAGTCGCTGCAGCACGTCGACCGTCGACATGCTGGCCGCGCGATTCCGGTCGAACACGCGGACCATCTGCCGGACGCGCTCGGTCGCGATGCCCGCCTGCGTCGCGGCCCCAGTGATCTGCTGGATCACATCCATCGTCACCCCCTTACATATGCGGCGCGTCGAACATTGCCGTTCGCGCGTTCGCCTTGCGTTGATGCTCATCCATCATTCGCGTCAACATCGGACTGACCTGCGCGAGGAACTTGTTCGCCATGTCAGCATCGGTCCCTTCGATCTTCACGTGGAAGACCGGCGCGAAGGTGTTCTGCTGCTCGATACGCGGCCCCGGTCGAGCGCCGACACCCGTCCCGTCGGACGCCAGCGCCTTCGCTTTCGCGAGCGCCGCGACGTTCGGCGGCGTCTCCTCCGTCTTGCGCCCCAACACCCTGCGCGAGACAGCACTGAACAGCTTGTCGCCAGCAAACGTACCGACAGCGCCACCGATGACACCAAGCACCGCCGACCCGATCGGTCCGCCGAGCGCACCAACCATCGCGCCGATCTTCGCCCCCGCCACGCCACCGGCAAGACTGCCAGCGATGCCCGCGAAGCGGTTCGCCTTCTGCGTGCTGGTGTCGGTGCTCGATGCCACGGCATACGCTTCCCGCGCGGCAAGACCGAGCTTCAGGACCGTGCCGGCAATGGCGAGCTTGCCGGCATACGGTGCCACGCGGCCGAACAGTGCCCGACCGGCATTGAAGATGCGCCCGATCCGCCCGGCCCGAGCCGCACCACGTGCAGCGCGACCAGCCCGACCACCACCGACGAGATCGCTCAGCCCGCCACCGCCCATACCACCACCGGGCAAGTTGACGACGAACACCCGCTGCACCCCACCGGCTGCACCCGCAGCCCCGCCGAGCGCATCGAGCGCCCGGCCCACGACACCGCCGGCACTGCCAGCACGTCCCGCAGCAGCGCGACCGCCTCGCGCGATGACGGAGCCACGCGCGATGTCAAACGCGCCACGCCCGATCGTCCAAAGTGCCTTTGCACCACGAAACGCGAGCGCCGCGCCCGCGATACCAACGACGGCTGCTGTCGCCTTCGGTGCCGCGTCCGCAACGGACTGGATACCGCTCCCGAGTCCCTTCGCGCCCTCGCCAATTCGATCCGTGATCGGACGAAGCGCGTCACCGATGCTGCGCATCGCGTCGTTCCAGCGCTGCCCCACCTCGCTCCAGATCTGCTTGGACGTCTCGCGACGCGCCTCCAGATCCTTCTGAATCTCACCGCTCGCCTGCTGCGCGTTGCGCTTCAGGTTCGAGTACAACTCGGCGTTTTGCATGTACGCGGTCAGCGCCGCCTTGACCTGCATGTCGTTGAACAGGTCGCCGGTCTTCATCGTTTCGGCGAACGCGTTCATCTGCGCCTGACGCTTGGCCGGGTCCATCTCCGAATTGAACTGCTTCGCTGCCGTCGCGAGCTGCTTCGCTTTGGCCGGGTCGACGCGCTCGATGTACGCGCGTGCGAGCACGAATGACGCTTCCAGCGTCGACCAGCCCTTGCCGATCGCCTCGCGCATCTTCGTCTGATAGTCGACGCCGGCCTTCGCGTAGTTGCGCTCTGTCTCGCCGGAACCGATCTTTGAGAACCAGTTTTTGAGGTTGTTCGCAGCCTCGTCGGAGCTGCCCGCCGTCTTCATCTGCAC
The DNA here is from genome assembly GCF_003853505.1 of Burkholderia sp. Bp9015. Lineage (NCBI taxonomy): Bacteria > Pseudomonadati > Pseudomonadota > Betaproteobacteria > Burkholderiales > Burkholderiaceae > Burkholderia > Burkholderia sp. Bp9015. The sequence continues at coordinate 198,900 of NZ_QTPZ01000003.1, read as the reverse complement.
CTGGAGCATCGCACCGAGCTGCGTCACCGAGTCCTGCCCTGTGATGCCGATCTTCTTCATCTCGGCGAGCAGCACGGGAAACCACCGCGCCATGTCGACAGACTCGAACGACCCTTCTTTGCCGAGATACGCGATTGCTTCGAGCGCCTTCGACATCTGCTGCGGGTCGACGATCTCGGCGTTCTGCTGCAGCGCTTGGATCATCTTCGCGGTCTCGACCGTCGTCGCCCCTTGGCCGATCGAGAACTTCGCGACCAGCGGCGCAAAGTTCAGCGCCCGATTCAGATCCATCCCGCCCGCAACCATCTGGTTGACGGCATCGGCCAGCTCGTTGCGACCGATGCCGTTCGCAGCAGCATCACGCCGGATACGCGAGCCCATCGCGGCCTCTTCCTGCGTGCGCGCAATGCCGGCCTTGATCGCGATGTCGCGAATGATCGCCTGATAGTTCGCCGCAATCGTCGCAGGCACCGCGACCGCCGCTGTCAGCTTCACTGCGTCACCGATCACGCCGCGCCCGGCCTCCTGACCGGCTGCCAGCCGCTCATGACCCGCTATCCTCAGATCCAGCCCCCGCGTCGTCCGGCCAAGCCGCGCATACGCGCGATCGAGCCGGTCGACCTCGATGCCGGCATCCCGCAGCGACTTGAGATTGCTATCGAGCTTGCGGCGGATGCCGTCCGCCGCACTGTCGCCCGCCAAGTGCAGCCGGCGGAACTCATCCTGCAGGCGCATCGTCTCGCCGATCTGGCGCTGCCAGAGCCGCGAATCGTTCGCCCGCTTCTTCATCGCGTCGATCTTCGACGACGTGTCGGTGATCGCCTTGCCGAACGTCGCCGACACCGCCCCGCCGATCACGATGCCAAGTGCTAGGTCTTTCGCCATCCCGGCTCCCTCAATCCGTCAGCCACCAGAGCATGTCGTCGACCGTCATCTCGTCGATCGACGTCGGCGACATGCCGTACTCACGCACCAGCCGAAGCGCCAACGCCTTGAGCGTCTTTCGGTCCAACTTTGCGTACGGATCGAAAGGAGTAGTAGGCGTCCTGCACGCGCTCGTAATCGGCCATATCCATCGCATCGAGATCGCTCGGCGCGGTCTCGGCGAGGGTCGCGAACAGAATCAGCTCCTGCTCTTCGGCATCGTTCGGCGCGAGCTTCTGCGCGCCACGCATGTCGCGCACCTTCGGCCGGCGCATCGTGAAGGTGTCGCACTCGACACCGTTGAGCTTGATCGGATACTCAAGCTTGACCGTGACCTTGTCCATTGCGGTTCCTGAAATGAAAAATGGCGAGCCGTCGGCTCGCCATTGATTGAAGAAAGTAACTTTGCTACATGTCCGTCGAATGACGTCTACGACATGCCGAGCTTCTTGCGAATGTCGGCGAGCTGATCCACGCCATTGATCACGCGCTTGCACGCGAAAATGTCGATCTCGTGCACGATCGCACCGTCGATCTCCAGCTTGTAGTAGTCGCACGATACGTTGAATTTCGCGTCGACCTTGTCGCCCGGCTTCCACTCTCCCGGATCGACTTCGTAGAGCATGCCGCGCAGATATACAACGACACTCTTCGAATTACCGCTGCGATCCTTGAACACCGCGCGAAATACGCCGTTGAACGCGCCCTGATCCACCAGCCCGAAGAACTTCAGCACGTCGTACTCCATCGTCGCCATTGCGAACGACGCTTCGAGTGCTTCCATGCCTTGATCGACCTTGACCGCCGCATCCATGCCAGCCGCGCGGTAGTCGTCCGTCTTGAGTTTCAGCTTCGGCGGCGTCATGCTCGTCGCACGCCCGGCATAGCTACGGCCATCGACGAACGTGTTGCAGTTGTACAGAGTTTCCGGAATCATCGCTCCCCCTTAGATCTGGTTATCGAGCACTTCGGTCAGCCACTGGTTCGTGACCTCGAAGCGGAAAATCGGGTTCTCGGCCGGCGGGACATCCGTGAAACGAATATTCCAGTACACCTTGCCGTCTTCGAGCTGGCTCGCCGTGTTCAGCTGCGGGTCCGGGTAGACCTCGAAATTGATCACTGCGCCCTGACGTTTCAGGTCACGCATGAACGCCTGCAGACCCTCGGTCACGTCACTGACGTACGTCGCCGTGATGCCACGGTCGACCGCCCACTTGTGGCCGGCCTGCACGGCGTCCATGACGATGTCGAGCGTGCGCACGCGCGTGACGAACTTCCACTTCGGATCGGCCGACAGCGTCCGGTTGCCCCACAAGCGAAAGCCGCCGTCACGAATGATCGTCGTGACGTTCGCGTTGTTGAGCAGGTTCGCGCGACACGTCTCGTCGCCATCGAGGTATTCGATCGGCCGGCCCGTGCCCGTGATCTCGACGATCTCCTTGTTCGACGGCGACGCCCAGAAACCGATCTTCGCGTCGGTCTGGCAGAACAGCCCCGCTGCGTACGTCGACGCCGGCAGCGCAATCGCCGCCTTTGCCGCCGTGTCCCATGCCTTCGCACCGGGGTCGACCATGTACAGGCGCTTGCTGCCGAAATTCTTCGCGTACGCAATCGCCGCTGCATCGTCGCTATTCGGGCCATCGATCACGGCGACCGCGCGCAGCTTGCCGGCAAGCGAATCGGCCGCCGTCGCGACCGGTTGCTTCGACGTGTGGCCGGGCGCGATCAGCAGACGCGGCTGCGTGTTGAAAAGCGACTTTGCGTCGAGCAGCGCTTGCATGCCGGTGCGGGCACCGCCTGCGGTGACGCCACCCACAATCGCGGACGTGAGCTGCGCCGCGTCGGCGACGGATGCGACGCCGACCGCAACGACGACCGCGCTGCTCTGTGCGTAGATCGCACGCGCCGAGCGGGCAATCGCGCTCTTTTCGCCAAATGCCCGGACCGCGTCGCCGTAGCTCGTCAGTTGCACCGGCACATTCGGCTGCGCCAGACCCGCGCCCGGCGTGTAGGTGTCGGTCAGACCGACGATCGACGACGACGGCACCGCAATCGTGCGCGGGCCGCTGTCGACGATGGTCGTCGTGATGCCGTGAAAAAACGAAGTCGCTGCCATGCGGATCTCCAGAAATGAAAAAAGCCGCTCGATTGAGCGGCTTATGAAATGAGACAGCGCACGAATGCGCCGGGAGAGTTACTTTGCGTCGACCTCGACCGGCGGCTCGTTATCGCCCGCGCCCTCACCGTCAGCGGGCACTGCGGATTCCGCATCCAGGGCCGTCTCGACCGCCTCATTGAGGTGAGCCGCCTCCGCCTCGCGCCGAGCGGCTTCCTCGGCCTCACGTGCAGCCTTCTCCGCCCGCTGCGCCTCGACCTTGGCAAGCAACGCTGCGGGGTCCGGCTCGGCCGGCCATACAACGTCGTTCGGGAACGTCGGCAAGTCGACCACGCCGACGAGCGCGACCTGATACGCGGCCCACGCGTCGAACGTCGCCGAATCGATATCCGACAGCAATCCCGTCACACGCGCGTCTGACTTCCCGAGATTCTGCTGACGCGCTTTTTCCATGCGCGCGTAGAAGTCCGCCATCGCGGCCGCACGCACGCGTTCAGCAACGACGGCCTCATCCAGCACCCACGCGCCATCTTTCCAGACGTATTCGTCGGACGGACGAGGCACATCCGTCAATCCCGCGTCGCCGGGGCTAACACCTGCGACCGTGATCTCGCCCGGCTCGCCCGTGTCAGTTCGATACAAGCGGACGCCGCGATAGTCCGGCTGCACCTTCCATTTGCCGTCCTGCCAGAACGGCCAGGAACGCGTCGGCACTTCCGGCAGAGGCGTGAGCGTGCAGAAGGCCGGCACGAGATAGCGACTCGCGTCCATCGGGTCGCGTTCCGCGAGAAAGCTCGCGACGTAGCGCCCGGTTTGGTTGTCGTATTGATTGCAAAGCATGTTTGACCTCGAATTAATAAGCCCGAATCATGGCGAGCAGTGCAACATTGCGCGGACGGGTTTCGTTACCGCCGTCAGCTGCGACGCTGATCGTATGCGAGTGCGCTCCGGCCGCACCGATTCCGACGTTGTGCCCGTGATTACCGTCCGCTGCGATCCAGATCCCCGTGCCAGAAACAGACGACCCAACGTCATCACCCCGATCCCAGTTATATGGGCCGCTACCCTGACCGTAGCTCGTTCCGACGACCCCGACACGACCAATGCGCGTGTTGTGCGCGTGCCCCGGATCGTGAACCCCGTGCGCGTGAACACCTTGAGCGTCCGTCCATGCGCTGTGAGAGTGGTCGCCGACAGCGGAAGCAGACGCTCCGTGCGCGTGCGAGCGGTTCTGACTGTCCTGCCAGCTACCGATCTGGCGCTGCGCATCAACGCCGCGTGCATCGTCCCAACAGCGCACGAACTCGCCGCGCAAATCGGGCAGCCGGAACGTCGTATTGCCATCGCCGCTCGAAAAGCAGCCGTGACGCCCCTTGCCCCAGTCGGCATCCGACACGATTGCACCGCTTGCCTGCGCATACGCCCATAGCAGCGGATAGTCCGCCCGCTTCAACACGGTGCCGTTAAGCTTCAGAAATCCGACGCGCGGCGCAGTCCGGGCTTCCCACACGATCTGCCCGATCTGCACATTCGCGACGGCCGCCGCAAACCATGCCGACGTGATCAGCTTGTCCGAGTTGTCGCCCGCCGGTGGCGCAGTTGCCGTCACCGTTCCACCGACCTGAAGCAGCGCAGATCCGTTGTCCGCTACGCTGCCAATCAAGACCCGTCCGGCCGAATTGATCGTTACCTTCTCTGTTGAGCCGATCAGAAACGAGTGCCGTCCGGCGAGATACTGAAGGTTCCCCGTGCCGTCGGCTGTCGCATCGCCACCCTTGGCGATGATTCTTGCGTCGTAGTCACGCGGTGCACCGGAGCTATGGAAATCGATATATGGCGTTCCGGCCTCGGTCGTACTCCCCATTTCGATGTTCGCCTGCTTCGACGTCAAAGCCACTCGCGAAGTGACGGAAACGCCACCGCCGACTTGCAGCAGGTTCGATGCGTCATCGTTGACGTTCCCGATACCGACACGACCGCCCTGCGCCATCAGGCGCATCATGCCGAGCGTGTAGCCGGCCGCGCGACCGATGTTGATCGCACTTTGCGAACCGACGTAGCCATCGTTGACAGTGCGGATCGAAAGCTCCCCGGCCGCTCCGGCCAGCACCTCCCAGGTCTTCTGGTCGACGGGTGCACCCTCGCGAACCAACTGGATCGACGTCTGACCCGCACCACCGCCGTTAGACGCAACAAGCGCCCCAACCGAGTTGGTGCTCTTAAGCGCCCCCTTGTTTTGAAACGACGATCGCCCGTCGTCCCATGCGCCTCCCGACAACACACGTCCGCTGTTGGGCGCGAGCTCGACCGTGCGAATCGACGTACTCTGATCGGCGCGCATGATGCGAATTGCCGGAGTACCGATCGTCCAGTCGTCGTCGAGTGCACGAATGCTCATGCTTTCGTTGTTCGACTGGATGTCCCACATCTTCATATCCTTGCCGGCTCCAGCAGCCCGCAGGACAACGTCGCCTCCCGTATTGGCTCCGAGCGTGACGCCCGAACCCATCGTCTTGGCGTTACCGGCACCGCCGCCGAAGTAGCCAACGCCCGCACATTCGACATTACCGGCGAACCGCGCGTAACCACCGAAAACAGCGCCGCAGCCGGTTCCATCGATACGGACGGCACCCGTATCGAGCGCCCATGAAAACGGTCGGAAGTCGTTGTAAGCGCCTTCCGGATCGCCTTTGTTCGTTGAAAGCAGCCATGCGCTCTTGTTATCGTTGCGCAGCATGACGCCGTATTCAGTGCCAACCGCCCGAAACTGCGCCCCATTATTCGAATCGTAGCCAGCACTACGGACACCACCCGTCGTGCCGATTATCCCCTGCACCCGCAACGCATCTTTTCCGTTGTCGGCAGCGCCGCCGACAAGCCACCGCCCTTGCGGAGTGATCCGACCACGCTCAGCCCCGCCTGCGATCAGAGAAAGCCATCCCCGGGCACCAAGCGTCAGGTTATTGTCGAGCATGACAACGTACGGCACACCTTGAGCGCCGACCTGGACATGCCCGTCGGCCGGAGAAAACATTCCCGAGTCCGGATCGCCATCGAACGCATATCCAACGTTCTTCGGGTTGTTCGGTGCAATCTCACCGGCCTTGCCAAGCAGCGCCCCCGTCATCTTGCCCCCGGACTTGTCGAGCTTTCCAGCTACGACTTTGTCGGCCCCGTCTGCGCGGTCCTTGAGATAGCGCGTGCGGTTACCAAGTTGCTTCAGCGCGATATTGTCGACACCGTCCGGGCCACCCTGCACGGGATCTGACGTCTCGAACTGACGAATCCCCGGCTCCCACTTACTCTCTTCCTTCAAATCGGCCATGTTCCGATTACCCCTCGCGTATATTTACCGTTGCGCGTCGCGACGCCGTTGTGCCGGATCGCCACCTCAGAAAAATCGAGCCACGCCAGCAAGCTGCGCGCTGGCGCGTAGCGCTCTATCGCGCGCTTCAGGTTTTCGCCTTGATCTCGCGTCACTGGCTGCTTCAGCGTCACGATGTACTCGGCCCAAGCGGATGAACCGCCATACAGATATCGACCGTTGCGCTTAACCGAGCCGTCCCGACGCTTGACCTGCCGCCCTTCCTGAATATCGATCTCGCCGAAACCGAGCCGCCGCACGATCTCGCGGATCGCCCACGGCGTACCCTTCTTTTGGTAGATCGCCAGCGACGATTTGATCAGCGCTCGGCGTGCGTCTTCGGACTCCGCCAGCTCCCACCCGTCGACCGCGAGCGACCATGCGAGCCATGGCAGGAATGTGGCCGGGCAGCGGTCTGCATCCCAGAGCGTGCGGATCACATCAGGATCGACACTCGGGCGCATCACCTGCGCGAGTGCCGCCTCAAGGCTCGTCTGGTTCGACGGCAGCAGTGCTTCAGTCGTCATCGGCCACCTTTGGATTGAGTACGATCGACGTGCACCGCGCGAACTGGTCGATCGCGCATACGACGTCGGCGGCAGGTGCCTTCAGATCGACGCGCACGACACCCGAAGATTTGGGATGCAGCGCTCCCGTCACCGCCGAGCGCGGCATCCCGACACGCAGCGCTTCGCCCGCCGCGACCGCAACATCCAGATCCTGCCGACGCGCGGCGATCACGACACCCGGATCCGGCCCTCGCCCGACGTACACGTCGGCGACGATCGCGTAATTGACAGGCCGGGCCGCGACGACCAGCAGCGTGTCGTTCAGCGGCCGACGGTCTTCCGGCGAAAGTGCGCGGCGCACCGTGTCGAGCAGTGCCGCGGTCGCCACGCCACCGTTCGAATACGACTTCACGACCACGCGCACCACACCACCCTCGGGGCGATCGACGCGTACGTCAGCAACGTCCGGCGACGCGTCCATCGCGAGCGACCGATACGCGCCAAACGGGCCGGCCGTCGACGATCGCTCAATCCCCATCTGTGTGCGCAAACGCAAACGGTCGTCGCGCTCGGCGATGGCCGGAACAGGCGGATGCGCCTCCGGATCGCCGGGTTCGACCGTCTCGCGCTGCAAATTCCAGAGCACCGCGAGGTGTTCGAGATCCGCCCCCGTCGCATAAGCCAGCAGCACGGCACGGCCCGCGTCGTTGACACGCGCCCGAAACCGGATTTCTTCGTACGCGGCCAGCTCCAGCAGCTTGACGACCGGATCGGATTCGAGCGCTGCCGTCCAATCCGGATAGATGCTCTTGAAGTGCTCCAGCTTGCGCTGGTACACCTCCTCGAAGTCCAGCGTTTCGACGAGATCAGGCGGATCAAGCGCCGACAAATCGATGACTGTCATGTCGTCACCTCGAATACGACGTCATCGCCGTTGTACTGCCCGGCGATTCGAAAAGTTACTTTGCCGTCTACGACAGACAGCACGTTCACGCGATCCAGTGCGAGGCGCGGTTCCCAGCGGGCGATTGCGCGCGCAGATTCAGCCTGTGCCGCCGAGATCCAACCGCGCGTGACAGGCAAGTCAACCATCGCCGGGAGGTCCGAGCCGTAGTCGGGTCGCTCTCGACGCGTTCCCTTGCGCGTGCCGAGAATGTCCGCGATGCTCTGCACAAGATGCTCGACGCCTCCGATCAATCGGCCCGTGCGGCGACACATTCCGACCAGCGCGACCATCACTGCACCTGTGCTTCAACGCGCTTGAAGTCCGCGCGAGAGTCCAGGTATTTGATGTGCTGCGGCTCCGTCACAGTCGCCTTGCCTGCCAGCACGGCAATGTGCGAACCATCGGGAAACACAACGACTCGACTGCGAAACTCGGTGTCGATGAACGTCACGGGTACCGTGCCGCTACCTTGCCGTGCGTCTTTCGCCATAAACGCCTCCACAAATGAAAAGCCCCGCACAGGGCGGGGCAAAGTTACTTTTTCGAAAACTCGACACACTTACGACGCGGGCTTTTTCACCTTGACAGACGAAGGTTGGGCTATCGTGCGCATCTCGACATTCTCGACAGGAAGTTGAACCACTTCCCCTTGGTTGTACAAGGCGATGCGCTTTTCCGACTGCGCAATCACGTATCCGTGCCCCGACTCCTTACCGTCTCGAAGAATCGAATAGCATTTTGCCTTCGATTTCTCGCAACCTTGGTCGTAGTCCTTCTTGTCGTAAGTCGCGGCGATCTGCCCCGCCGCGTCGCCGATCCCTGAAGGAATCGAGATAAATACAGGGACGAAAATACAAAACCATCCTAGCGTGCCCGCGATCAGTACGGAGAAGAACAGCGTACCCAAGTATTGCTTTACCGTTGGATATTTCTCCAGGAATCTGCGGGCCTTTCCGGACGATTGGCTAGGCGCCGCCGCAAGCAATTTAAGTCCCTTTCCGGCTACAAATAGCACGGCGAGAAGAGCAGCCATTACGCCTGTGAATTGGAGAAGCTTTGCCCAGTATTGGCTCAACCAGCTTTGGAACCCTAGCGACGCATTGAGTGCCCCCCACATGGCGAGTACGAGATGCCGCGACCGGTCAATCGGAAACGCCGCGGAATCGATCGAGAAAACGCGAAGGTAGGAGGCATAGTAAGCATCCCCAAGGGAGTATGCCGTTCCCAACATCACGACACCGACGACCGACAACATGATCGCCCATGGCCACTCCAACACATGTTTCTTGTCGGATTGTTTCTTTTCAGATTCGCTCATTCAAAAAAACCTCTCATTGAGAACCAAACTCTGGTGAATCGCCAGCCCCAGAGACAACATACACAACGACGAGGTTTTCGATTAACTGTTGAAAATGACAGGACTGGCACCTATAGCGGCGCACCAACCAACTCACCGTCGCCCTGCTCGCGGTGCCTGTGTTTGCTCACGGACTTACCGGCCGCGACAACGTCATCGGTAAATTCGGCACCGCCCTTTACCTTCATCGCAACACCACTGCCCTCGCCGGGCCGGCCCTGCATGCCGCCGTTGAACGTCAGCAATTGCTCGGTCGTCGTATTGCCGGTAAACGTCGAGTCCGGCACATCGGCGAGCAGCTTTGTCGTGCGCAGCATTGCGCCGTCCGCCTTCAGCTCGAACTCCGTCGCGCCAATGCGAAACACGATCCGACCACCGGCCGGTACCGACAACACGTATTCATGGCTCGCATGGTTGTACTGCTCGAACGCGCCGTCCGGGAAGTCGGTCGCAGTCTCGTCCGGACTGGAGCGTCCCGAGCCGCCGTGCTGGTCCGTGTAGTAACCGGGCGCGACAAATGCACCCGCGAGATCACCGGACGGTGCCCATAGCGCGACCTCCTCATCGATCGACGGTGGACGCCACTGCCGCACCTTGCCGGCCGCGCCGGCCTGCCATTTGAGCCAGTCGCTCACCCAATCGCCGATGCGCACCTTCACGCGCGGCGGATCGTACGTGACCGCCTCAACGACCGCGGACTGCGTCAGACACGCCATTCGGCGATCCATCTCGCCCAGCTCGAAGTCGCTCACACGTTCCCCCACGCCAGATTCGCCGGATTCCAGTATTCGTCCTTGTGCGCAGGCCCGGTGTTGGGATCAACGCCCCACAACACCGCGCGCCCCTTCGTCGGCGGCTCGTACGCGTCGCCCAGGTCGAATTCGTGCTCCCATTCGACGAGCCAGACAAGATACGTATCGAGATCCGGGCGGAACGGATCCTCGCCCGCCGAGCCGACTTGCCGGCCGGGCGTGACAGACAGTTCCCACGTCGCACCGTGCACCGCCTGTAGCACGCGCGCGGACAGCTCTCGAACCAGCAGCTCGGCACCGGGGACGATCGGATCGACGATCACACGCGCCTGCATTCGGCCAACGAGCGGCACGCGCCCGGTGCCGTCGTCGTGCCCCGGCTCCAGTTCGGACAACTCGATCGCAATAAACGGCGTCTCGATCGACTTGCCGATCTTCGGATACGCATAAATGCGCTCGAGATCCGGCAGCTTCGTGCGCAGGCCGGATTCGACGCCGTCATGCAGTTGTTTCAGGTTATCGAGCACGGTTTATCGCCTTCTGCAGTTCATAGTTGACCTCCTGCCGCAGCACCGTCATCAGCCGGGCCTCACATGCCTGCGCGGCCCGGCGAAACGCCGGATCGCCGGTCTGCGACCACTCGACCTTCACGACCTCGAACGGCGTCCGCTCTTTCCCGATGCGTCGGTAGATCGGCCCGTCCGGCTGTCGATTCGTCTTGCGCCACGCGCTCTCGAACAACGATTTACCGGCCCGCATGCCCTTCTTCGTGCGACGGACCGAGCCGAGTCGGTGCGCCTCGATCGGATTCAAGCCGAGCCACACCTTGCCCGTGTCGAGCGACCGCATGAAGAAATACATCCGCTGCCGCAGCAGCTTCTGCTGGATGCCCGTCGCGTTGCCGACCTCCTTCGCCGTCTGGCTCCGGATCCACGCGCCCGTCTTGCGCAGCGTGCGCCGCCATGCCGCCTGCATCGCAGCAGGCGGCAGGCCCGCGAGCGCTTCGAGCGCCCCCTTCACGTCGATCTCGACTTTCAGCAGATCCATCGTCACCTCAGAATCAGGATCGTCCAGCCTGTCCCATCGGGATGCAGCTCAAACACGCGGTAACGCCCGCTCGGCGTCACGACGATGCTGCCCTCGGTCACGTCGACCGCATCGGCGTCGGTGATATGCAGAACGGGCGCCACAAGCTGCGTGCGCTGCGTTCCGAGATCCGGACCGAGCCACGGCGACGTGAACATCCCGTCGACGGGCCGGCCGTCGATCGTGATGTCCGCGTCGCCGAGATCGCGCAGCACTGCCGCATCGACGTCCGCGATCAGATCCCGGAACGCCATATCAGGCCTTCAGCTTGACGATCGCCTTCGGGCGCGTGCACAGGTGCACCGGGTTCGATTGCGCCTCGATGTCGACGCCCTTGCCGAACTGCGCCAGTTCCTGCTTCGCGTAGTACGGCAGGCCCGTCGTGTTTACCGCCTCGACGTAGTCGGCCGGCGCGAAGCGCGTGATGAACAGCTCCGGCACGCCTTCGGGCACCGCATACGCTTCGTCGTCCGCCACATAGCCGATGTCGCCGACACGACCGCGATAGCGCTCGAATGTGCAACCGCCGAAGTCGAACGCGTCGCGGGCATCGCCGCGCAAAGACGCTGCCATTGCGGTCGCGAGATACGTTTCCTTCACCGTCTTGGCGACGATCAGCTTGTTCCAGAATGCCCGACCGCAGAGCACGCGCACACCCGAGTACGTCGTCGCGCCCAGCGCATCTTCGATCGCGTCCTGCACCTCGACGCACTTCACACGGATCTCGGTGTCCGCCTTGCCCAGCTCGAACGGAATCATGGTCTGCTCGATGCCGAAGTACTGGAGCAGGTCGATCAGCACCGTCTTGCCGTCGGCGTCCAGCACAGCCCCCTTGATCGCACCGATGCGGTGGAACTCGTGCGTTGCGTCGAGCTGGCGGCGCAGCTTCGCAAGCCGGCGATTCACGACCGTCTGCAATGCCTCCAGCTCCGTTTCGGAGCCGAACGCGCGCAGGTTCTGGATCTCGTCGGCCTTCACGAACGCACGCTGCGGCAGGTGCACGGTGTTGAACGGGATCATGCTGCGCTTGCTGCCAACCACGATCGCCGACGGCGAACCTCGCTCGCCAGCCGAGACGAGCGACAGCGTGTCACCGTCACGCTCGATCTGGATCGTCGTCGTGGTGATACCGTCCTCTTCGAACAGGCCGAGCGCACCGACTCGACCAGGCACGTGCGGCTGGTCGTTGATCGCGGCGGTGAGCGACGACAGCGAAAACGCGTCATCTTGAAACAGGGCGATGTCCGCCATACAACCTCCAACATGGAAATGGATAAAAAAAAGGCCACGTGGTGCGTGGCCTTCAGAGTCAGTGGTGCTGCGATCAGCGGACGATCACGTGACGCTCGGCGAGATCGGTTCGGCCGGCGGCATCCAGACCCATCAGGCGGGCTGCAGCGACCTCGGCGAGTCGCACGATGCCCGTTGCGGAGCGCGGTGCGTCCGACGCCGACAGCGGCGCGTACAGCACCGCTGCTGCCACCTCGGATCCGTCATTCGCCGTGTTGTCGTACGGCGCATACTCGCCGGTGCTCGTCACCCCGAGCACCTGGCCGGCCGGCAGCGCCGGCCCCGCCTTGACGATGATGTGTTCGCGCGAGATCTGCCCGTTGCCTTCCGACACCAGAAATTCCGCAGTCTGACTGCCCTGTACCTTCACGTTCGACATGAGTATTCCCCTCCTCGGGTATCGTCAAAGTTACTTGCCGCTCTTGCGAGCCGCATAGATGGACGCCGCGCGCGGCGCATTCGCGACTGCGGTCGGCTCCGTTTGCGCTGTCGGTTGTGCGCGCGGATTGATGTGCGACTGCGACGCCGTCACACGCTCGAACAACCGCGCGCGTACGTGATCGGGCGTCAGCCCGTCAGCGACGAACTGCGCGGTCAGTTCCGGCACATTCGCCGCAAGGCAGATCCCGGCGATGTCCGCGGCCTGCTGGATCGCGGCATCGACAGTTGCCCGATCCTTCAGGCCGGTCGCCGTCACGATTGCTTCGGCGCAATGCGACAGGCGCGCATCACGGCAGGCCGCGAACACGTGCGACGCCAGCGCCGACACGTCGGGCGTCGGCGGCACCGGCTGTGGATCGGGCTTCGCTTCCGGAACCGGATCGGGTTTCGGATCAGGTGGCGTATTGGGTGGTGTGTCGGGCTGCGGCGGGTCGCTCGGCTCGTCCTCGTCGACCAATGCCCGCACGACGTCGGGCACCGCCGAGAAGCGCGCGAGCAGCGCAGTCGAACTGACCGACGCCGACATCTTCACTGCCGCCTCGATCGTGTCGCAAAATCCCTTTTCCTTCGCCTGCGCCGCCGTCAGCCACGTCTCGGCGTCCATCAATGCCCGGATCTCGTCGACCGACTGTCCGCTCTTCGCCGCGTAAGCGGCGAGAATCCCGTCGCCCGCGTTGTCGAGCAAGTCGGCAATGCGCCGGAGGTCTTTCGCCTCGCCCGCCGTCACCGTGTGCGCGTTGTGGATCATCAGCATCGCGTTCTCCGGCATCACGATCTCGTCGCCAGCCATCGCGATCAGTGATGCGGCCGAAGCGGCAACGCCATCGACGCGCACCTTCACCTTGCCCGCATGCCGCCGCAGCGCGTTGTAGATCGCGAACGCGTCGAACACGTCGCCGCCCATCGAGTTGATCGCGACCACGATCGCCGATGGGTTAGCCGCCGCCGCGTCAAGCTGCGTCACGAACGTCTGCGCGTCGGTGCCCCAAAAGCCGATCTCGTTGTAGATCCGGATCTCGACCTCGCCGGCCGCGTTCGCCTGCGCCCGGATATCCCACCACTTGCGATTGCGTTTCATCTCACTCCCCATTCGTGTGCGCGAGCGGATCGGTGTCGTCCGTCGCGTGCGTGTCGTACTGCAATCCGAGCCGTTGCGCGCGCTGCTGATCGGTCGCGTTTTCGTCGTCGACCTGCTCGGGATCCTCGCCCTTCGCCAGAATCGCGCCGGTGCGGCTCGTCAGCCCCGCGCGGATCTCCGCGCGCTTGGCCGACACGTCCTGCACCGGGTGGATATACGGCCAGCCCTGTGGCACCCACCGCACGCGCAGGTACTCGCGTCTGGCTCGGTGATAGTTCGGCATCGACAACGCGCCGGACAGCGCACACGCGTCGACCCACCAGCGCCAGATCCGTCGGCAGAACTGGTGGATGAACACGTTTTGCTGAAGCTGTTCGATCGAGCGCCGGAACTCATTGAGCAGCACGCGCAGGACACGGTCGCTGACATCACGCAGGTCGCCGGTCAGCACCTCGTACGGCATGCCGACCGACGCCGCTGCCGCCATCAGCTGCTGGCGCATGAACGGCGCGTAATCGGCACCCGCACCGGGTGGCGTTGCGAACCGTACGTCTTCTCCGGGCGCCAGCTCCTGCATCGCGCCGGGCTCCAGCGATACGACCGGCGAGAACCCGTCGACGTCGAACTCGATCGGCGCACCGGACACTGGATCGCCGAGCGGACCGACTTCCGCCTGCGGCTTCACGATGAAGCCGGCAAAGAGGTTACTCACCTCCTGCCGGAACAGCACCGCGTCGTCGAAGTTGTCCAGCGAATGCAGCCGCAGCAGCACCGTGGACAACTCCGGCACACCACGCACCTGACCCGGCCGCAGCCCGTGGAACACGTGCGCGATCTCGTCGGCTGGCACGCGCACCGTCTGCACCGCGTCGCCAGCGAACCGGTTGTATTCCCCCGGATGCCGGCGCAGCAGGTGATACGCGACGCGCTCGCCGTCTTCGTTGAACTCGACACCGTTGATGATCTCGCCGCCTGGAATCGGCTCGTTCTTCGTGACCGGCAGCATGTCGCCTTCGAACAGCTGGATTTGCATCGGCACCGCCAGCCCGGCATGCGGCGGCCGCAGGCGCCGACGGACCAGCACCTCGCCGTCGCTGAAGAACGCTCGCGCGGCGAGCGTTTGCAAACCGTACAGGTCATGCACACCATCGGCGTCCAACTCCTCCGAACTGTCGTCCCAAAGTTGCTTTTGCTCGCGACGCACGTCCGCGTTCGGATGCCGCGGATGCGCCTGAATACCGGTGCCGATCGTGTTCGACACCAGTCGCGCGATCGCTGTCTTCCCCCACGGGTCGTTACGGATCGCGTCCCGCGCGCGATGGCGCATCAGCGGCAGGTTCTGCACGACCGAAGCGTTCGGCCCCGCGCTCGACGCCTGCCATGACTTCGCCCGCGCTCCGCGCGTGCCGGCCGACTCGTATGCGGCTGCTTTCAGGCGCGTGGGAACGACAAAGCCGCGCTGCGCCAGAACCGGATACGCGCGGCTCATCGCACCCCCTTGCCGGCATGGCGCAGGCGAATCAGCCGCGAGCGGCCGGTCGCGCCGTCGAGCGCCCGAATGATCTCGGTCTGCGCGTCGCGCAGCTCGGCAATCGACCGGTAACGCACCTTCCGATCTGCGTACTGGACCTCCAGCTCGCCCTTCGCGATCGCCGATTGGATGCGCTGCAGGTCCGCCATCGTGTATGCCATGTGTTTCTCCTATCGGCGTTTCAGGTACGTCGAGCGGCCGACACGCCGGCCCTGAATGCGCGAAACCCCGCTCGGTGGCGGGGTTTCGGGTGGTTTCGTTGCCGTCATAACGACTACGGTCGATTCGACGGCTGTCGCATTCGGCGGATCCGGCGGCTGCTCGAACGGCTGAGCAAGCGGCAATGCTTCGATCACCGGCACCGCGTCGAACAGCGTTACTTGCGAGATTCGATGCTGTTCCAGCAACCAGTGCTGCTCGGTGAGCAGGTGTGTCTTGAGGCTACGAGCCGCGTGCAGCGCATACGCTTCGCAGTCGAGCGCTTCGTTTCGCGCACCGGCCTTCTTCTGCCAGACACGCTTGCCGCCGACGCGACCCGGCACCTTCACTTCGGCGGTGACCTGCGTGAGGTAGTCGGAACGTACGCCTATGTACCAATGCATTCGCCCCGGCCCGTCGCCGTCCAGCTTGAGGCGGTTGTCGAGAATCAGGTCTTTCGCTTTGCTGACACCGACCATGAACGGCCGCAGACCGTATTTCGCCGCCTTGCTGTTGTTGCGCGTCGAGTCGATCGACGCCTTCGGCACGCTGAAAATCTCCGCGCCCGCGTCGGTACTACCCTTGATCGCCATCACGTTCAGGCCGTCCCGTTGCGCCGCCCGTACATACTTGTATACCGCGTCCGATGTCGAGCCGTCCGACGAGTCGATCGATGCTGCACGGATTCGCGCAAGACCACCGCTTTCGTGCCGGTACGCCTGCGTCAGCAGGTTCGTCAACGCGCCCCATACGCCGCCTACGAGTGGATTCTCGCCCTGCTCCAGCACGTTGCCGGGCAGCTCGTCCCACAGCACCAGCCAGCTTTCCTCACCGCGTCCCCACGCACGGATGACGACCGCGATGCGATCGTGCTGCACGTCGACACCGATCGTCAGCAGCAGGCCGCGCGATGGCACGGTGAAGGCCGCATACGGCAGAGCCCGCTCGGCCAGCAGATCCAGCTCCGGCAGGTCCGACTTGTATTTGTACGGTCGTCCCTGCGTGTTATTCACGAACGAGCGCATCTTCGTGTCGTCGCCTGCGCGCAGCGCTCGCTCGGCAGTCAGCCACTTCTTGACCAGCTCCCCCATGCGCGAACCGGGAAACGGTGACACCAGCTCGTTCAACCGAAAGCCGGCCACACCATAGAATGGTGCGGTCGCCGTCCACCGGCCGCGCCGCACCGTGCGAATACGCGCGTTGTCGTCCCACAGGCTGCCGCAGTGCGGGCACGTGTATCGCGCGGTCTCGGGCTGAGCCCGGCCGAACACCTCGTGCTCGACCTCGGCCCCCTCCGACCAGGTCACGTTCTCCCATGCAAGCTCATGCTCTTCACCGCAGTCCGGACACGGCACCAGATAGACGCGCTGATCCGACGATTCGAACGCCTGCTGGATCCGCGAAAAGCCGTCGACCGTCGGCGTGCCGCCAAAAATCACCTTGCGGCGGCTGTCCGAATAGCTCTTGTTACGCTCCTCCAGCAGCGTGATCGAATCACCCTGATCGCGCACGTTGGTGTTTGCGTCGTCCGGTTCTTCGACCGCGACGACCGGGGCCGGCGTCGACTTCACGTCATCCGGCGCGTTCGACGTGATGAACTTCAGAAAGCCGCGCGGGAAGGTCTTGTGATCCCACAGGTTGTTCTTGTCGCGACCGGCATGGACCGGCACTTTCGACGCGAGGCGTGGCGTCACCTCGACCATCGGCTCGAACTTCTCCAGGTTGAACTTCTTCGCCGACTTCTCTTTCGCGAACATCACGATCATCGGGCACGGATCGACATCGATGCGCCGGCCGATGTAGTTCAACAGCACGCCGTCCGTCCACGCGACCTGCGCCGACTTCATGCACACGACTTTCTGCACGCGCGGGTCGTCTAGTGCCGCGTGCATGCCTAACACCCACGGCGTGATGTTCGGGTTATAGCGGCCAGGACTCGCGGTCGCCTTCGCGCTCATGCGCCGATACTGACGCGCCCATTCCGTCGTGCCGATCCGTTCCGGCGGGCGCAGCAGCTGCGCTATCCGCCGAATCACCGCGTGGACGGTCTGGATCGTATTGAGATAGCTGCTCAAGGCATCCATACATATGCTCGTTCAACCACTCGACGTCGACCTCGACGTCGTAGAGTGCGCGCAGCTCCTGCACCAGCTTGTCGGGCAGCGCCAGCAGTTCCGTTTGAAATGCGCCGACCATCTGGCCGAACGCCTGTTCGAGCTGCGCGACGTTCACCAGTTGGCCTTTCTTCTCGGCCAGCGTCAGCAGCTTGATCTCACGCTCGACGATCTCGGTCTTCGCGCGTTCGGCGACCAGATCGATACCAGTGCCGCTCGCGCGGCCCGCAGCCATCTCCCGCAGGTGCCGGATGTACGCGATGCGGATCGCGTCGAGCGTCGCCTCGCGATAGTCGAGCTGCACCTTGTCAACGAACCGTGAAACAGCCGACTGGTCGAGGTCGAGGTGTTCGGCGATCTGTTGTTGGGTCGGCATGAATATGACCCCCTATGGAGATTCGACAGTAGAGAAAAAACGCGGGTGTGAGCCCCCGCATGTCGGGTCGCCTACAGGGTCCCCGCCTGCTTAAAAAGTAGGCACAGCCGCACCGATCGCGACATCGGCGGTCACGCCGTCGCCCGCTCGGTCCATCGCCCACACGACTCGGTCCATCGCATCGTCAAACACGGAGCACCGCGCGGTAACGCGCCCCATGCCTCGATCTTCATCCCATGTCGACCAGACCTCGCTCGGCCCAGCCTTCGTAGACTCACTTCGCATTTGAGCGCCCCAATGCAAAAAGCCCTGAGGCTCGCGCACTCAGGGCTTTAGTCGATCGTCACGCAACCTACCGCGTGCTACTTCGCCATGGATTTTGCAACATCCGCCGCCGTCTTTTGCAAATCGTGCTCAAGACCGGCATTGCTCTCGAAGAACTTCTTGACGTACTCCGTGAGTTGAGCCTCACGCCCCTTCAACGTCAACAATACATAGGCTAAGTAGAACGTTGAAATACCGCGGCCTACCCCGTCGGTTGGCCAGGTAACGCTGGTAATTTCACGTCCGTCTCGCGTCACAAAGAGATGCGCAAACTTGACGATCTGCTCCTCGTACTCCTCCAACAACTGCTTCAGCTGGTCGATGCGACCAACGCCTGCAAACAAGAGTTGCGAGACACGCCTATCTGAACGAATTCTCGGTGATCGGATCAACCTCCCTCCAGCCGGTCGCACGATTGCCTCGTCGATTCGTCTCACTACCGCGTCTCTGTTAACGAACGCGAAATATGACGCACCATCAAGCTCAACATCGTTCGCATTGCGCGACAGTCTACGATTGAGGTTCCGCTCGTACGCGTCAATCTCTTTACGAATGGTCATAAACTCTTCGTCGGCAAGCTCAAGGAGCCCAGACAGCCGAGAAAAGCGTCGCCTTACAGGTGCGGGCACGTCCTCAGACGCCTTGTATCCCAAGTCGTGTTCAATTTCCGCCCACGCGTGCTGAAGGATCGAACGAATTTGAATCTCGACCTTGCATGACTCATATCGGCGGTACTCCGAGAGTGATCGTCTGTTCTTTGAGTGTCTTGCGACAAAGTGTACAGACCGATAGCCGAACCGATCAGGATCACTCGCATGATATTTTTCCGTCGAGTTCTTCTCGTCAATGTCGAACTCGGCGCGAATCACTTCGGCCACGCGAGATACATCACCTTCGAAATACGTGATCACACGCACGCCGCAAATATCAGTGATGTCGGCGAGAGACTTGTAGCGGTCGGTACCTTTCGTGGCGATCTTTCTCTCTAAACTCTCTTTTCGTTTGACACGAGCTGTCACGTCCAGAATGCCGATGTGCTTCGCGCTCAAAAGTTCGCGAAGCAATCGTTCGACCGACCCGCAGAAATCGGAGTGCAACCCGCTGCTCTTTTCATAGGCGTCAATGATTGACGCCGAGACATTTATATCCATGCTTTCCCCGTACACGGCTCTCTTACCGGTATATAAGCTTAACAGGGACTGTCCCGGCGCGACCAAAAAGCAAAAGCCCCGAGAGCTTTCGCACTCAGGGCTTCGAGATTCATTTCGTAAGGGCGAACGCCCTCCCAACAGATCCCGACAGACAGTTATCGTTGTTGGTCGCGGCGCTCCCGCGATTCAGTACGCCTGTCGGGCGAAGGTTGCGACACGAGTATGCGGTCGCTCATTTGTCCAGTGACGCGGTAAAGGATATGCAAAGTTTACGCGATCCGCTCTTGAAATGGAATACGTTTCATCCTCGCAATTGCCGACGTAATGTGTCGTACAGCGAACCGTCAACGGTATCCAGCAGCGCGAGCATGGCGTGGAAGCGCCACGACCAGTTCTTCCGATACTCGTCGAGCGATACGCCGAGCGCGTGCGCCCTGCCAGCGTCGTCGACCTGCCGCTTGCTGGAACCGGAACAGCACGGGCAGATATGCCGGCCCTTCGAATCCGAAACCGACGCCCCGAGGATCCGCCCCATCCCGCCGCAGTCGTGGCATGGTTCGTATTCCCGAAAGACGAGCGGCCCGTTACGCCCCTCGAAGAACGGGATACGTTCCTCCGATACACACACCTTCCCGCTGCCCCCGCATACATCGCACGCGGTCGTTGACGTCGTGACGGCTCGCGCGCGACGCACGACGCCGCGCCCCTCACACTCGACACACTGATCGTTCACCCACTCGTCCAGCAATCGCAGCGCGAACCGCTCGATGACGTCGACCTTCGAACGCTCGATAGCGTGCCCCGCACGTTGATCGCGACGCTCGTCGCGCGACAGCCCCGTGAACCGCGCCCGCTTGAATCGGCCCGACGTCCGGATCATCTGCGCCAACAGCAAGGTTGCACGTCGAACCGTCGCAGGCGTCGGCAGCGGCCCGGCCTTGATCCGGGCCAGCAGGCTCCCGAGATCGTTGGCAAAGGCGAGCGCGCCCAAAGTAACTTTAGGATCGGCAATCGGGTCGGTGAACTGACCACGAACGCTCATCGCAACGCCCACCCGCTCTTTCAAATCGATCATGACTCTCTCCTACTCGTCCTAATGTCTCAATGTCCCAAGGGAAAAGGCTTGCAGGGGTGCGCGCCTGCGACATGCGCGACATGCGCCGCTCACGTCGCGCATGTCGCGCCCCTGCACCCGCGCCCGAGACCGCGCCTTGGGACATTGGGACATGGGACGTCCGCAGCGCGCCAAGACGGGGCACGTGGCGCGCCTGCCGTGCAGGCACAGCGCGCCATGCGATCACAGCGGACTGTCGTCATCACCGGCTGCGACCAGTTCACGCTCGACGCTCGGCTCTTGCTGCTCGCTCACGTAGTACCACCCGCGCGACCCGGTCGACTCGCGCTTGCGCACCCACCCGAGCGACTTCAGCGCCTTGCCGATGCGACGCTGCTCGGCCAGCGTCCACTTCGACGTATCCAGCTTCAGGATGTCCGCGAGGATCTCTTCCATCGTCGTGCGCGACACGAATTCCAGGGCCTTGGCGATCTTGTCCTCGTACACGTCGCCTTCGTAGCGCTCCGCCTGCTCTATCTCGAACAGCGGGCGCTCATGCTCTTCTACGTGCCACACGACGCCCGAGCGATACAGGTGCACGGCTTCCGCCCAGAGCTGCTCGCGAACGGCCACAATGCCGTCGATGTCGACCAGGCCGCCGACACGCAGCGGCCAGTAACGCCGGTTGCCCGATTCGTCCTTCAGGTACGTGTCGAAGTTGACCGAGCCGGCGAACACGCACTGACGCGGGACGTCGGTCGCACGCTTGCCGTAGAAGTTGCGGAACCGGTCGACGGCGGTCGCGAAGAAGCTCTTCACCGCCGACGAGTCGGCCTTGTTCAACGAGTCCAGCTCTGCCAGCTCGATCACCCACTTCCCGGCCAGCACCGCGTACGTGTCTTTGTTGCCGATCTGGATCGGCGTATCGGTGAACCACGGTGCACCGGCCAGCACCTTCAGCGCCGTCGATTTGCGATGCCCCTGCTTGCCTTCGAGGATCAGGACGTTGTCGACCTTGCAGCCCGGCTCCATCACGCGCGCGACGGCGGCGATCATCCATTTCATGAATGCGAGCTGCACATACTCGCTGTCAGCTACACGCAGGTATGTTGACGGCATCGATCGCACGCGCGACACGCCATCCCATTTCAGCCCTTCGAGGTATTCGCGCACGTCATGGAAGTGGGTCGCGTCCGCCACCAACAGAACCGCGTTCATCACGATATCGGTGCGTACCGAGAGGCCGTATCGCTGTGACAACCAAAGCGCGCAGCGCTGATCGTCCATGTCGGTCCACTCGCCCTTCACACCCTGCGGAAACGGCGGCGCTTTGCGCTTCATCACGCGGCCACCGAAGTCGTCCTGCTCGATGACGCCCTGCCATGCTTTGTGGTTCGACAGGATCATGTGCACGTTGCCGAGCGTCGGCAGCAGCGTGCCCTTGTCCGACCGCGCCAGATCCTGCTCCCACGTGTGCGCACCATTCTCTGCCTCGCGGCCATCCCATTCCGGCTGTTTCGCGGCAGCGGACGTCGCGGCGGTTTTCGTCGGCATGACGTCCGCGGTCGACACGTCGACCGTCGCCGGCCGGATCTCTTCGTTGGCTGGCGCGATGACGCGCAAGATTGCCGCCTGCACCTGCGCCTCGACTGCTTCGAAGCCCTCTTCGACGTGCAGGTCGTTGAAATCGGTCAGCTTGCGCTCGCCGCGATTGGCGAAGACCGGAAAGACGACGCTGACGTCGTCGACCGTCGCTGCCGCTTCGTACGCACGCTTCAGACCTGTGTTCTCGAAGCGCTTACGGCGCTGCGGCATCACATCGTTACCGTAGCTCACCTCGACGTACGGCACGCCGTTGTCGTCACGACGGCGCGACACGGCAACCATGTACCACGTGTTCTTCGCCTCGATCCGCACCGGGTCAGCACCAAACACCAGCTCACCACGGAAAGCAAACTCGTCGACGAGCCAGTCACGCATGCGCTGCTCGATCTTCCAGTCGTCGTCGGCGCAGACCAGCACGTGCACATCCGGATACGTCGCACGCAAGTAGCGCACGGCCGGGAGAATGCCGCCCGCGTCGAAGCAGATATTGACAGCGAACGCGTCGTCGATTGCCATGCGGATCGAGCGCGCGGTCGCGTAGCCTTCTGCGACCAGCACGATCTGGTCGTCCGCACCCACCTCGCCGAGAAGATACGATGCGCCCTTCTTCTCCATGCCCTTATTGAAGCGTTTCGCGCCGTCCGGCGTGATCTTCTGCAGGCCGACGAGGCGCGCTTCGTCGCCGTACTGATACATTGGTACGAAGATCGTGCCGTCCGCGTCGAAGCGCACACCTTCTGCCGTGATGCGCTTGCGGTCCAGGTATGCGGACTCGCCATGCTCTGCTGCACGGCTCCACTGATCGTGCGCACGGTTCGCGGCCAGCTTTGCCTGCCGAGCCTCGCGCTCGGCCTGCTCGCGGTCGGCCACCTCCTGCCGACGACGGGTTTCGGCGAGTGTTTCCTCGCTCAACGGTGCGCCGCTCCATTCGAAGCGTTCGGTGCCCGGATCGTCGCCCGAGAAGTGTCCGAAGGTTCCGCCGTAGCCGATCACGACACCCTTGCTAACCACCTCGCGCAACTGATACCAGTACTTCTTGCGCGGTCCGTACCGATGATGTTTGCCGTCCGCGACCGGATGGCCGGCTGGCAGGTCAGGATGTCCCGCCGCACGCAATTGCTGAATAACCTGGTCAAGTGTCGCCATACAAAATCCTCCTCGATCAAAGTCACTTTGGCCGCATGTCGCGGCCCGATCACAATTCCTTGAGCAGCGCCTGCAACTGGCGCAGCTTTCCGACTTCGCGTTCGCGGTTCTCTCGCTGCTCGTCGATCCTGAGCGCCGCCGTTTCCAGATCCGACGCGATTGCATGAATGTCGGCGGCGACGCGCGACAGACGCCCCAAAATGCCGGACAACACGTCGATCGGCTCAGATACGGCAACGGGTTCCACAACGGGTGTTGCGGGTTGACCGGCGTCGGCGACCGGTTGCGGGCGCGACACCGACACCTTTGAGCGTTGGAAATGTCCGCGCGAGGTCTCTTTGACGATGCCGGCGTCGACCAGACTGGCGAGGCAACCAGCGACCGCGCGCAGTTCCATCCTCGACTTCGTTGTGTCGTACATGCACCCCATGATTTGTTGCGAAGTCCACGCCGCTGCACCAGGCACGAACTCAAATACCTTGCGTGCCTGCGTCGACAGATCGCGCACAATCGCTTCACGTTGTGCGGGCGTCATGCATCCCCCCAATACGTCAAGACCGTCGAAATATCCGTTTGCATCAATCCTCCTCGGTGTCGATATTGATCACGCCCACGGCGATCCACTGTTAGCGAACCAGCCGATCGTTCAGCAACTCGAGCAGCCGACGATCGCGCTCAGCCCGGTGGGAAAAGTTGCGCCACAGACCACGCCCGGCCGCATAGCTCAGGGAGCCGCTCGGTCTGCGGCGAATGTGTGACGTGCCGCGTCTCAGGCCGCTACTCGTTGCACTTACCTTCAATTCGGTCTCCGGTTATTTGCCGCGCAGCCGACGCCACTCAGCGGTCATCTGATCGTCGAACGCGGCCAGATCACCAGCAGAGAGGTGGCCGGTGATCTGATCGCGAAATGCATGCCGGTCGGTCTTGTTCGGCAGCGCCGCACATATGCGCGAGGCACGCTCGATGAACTGACGCACCATCCCGGCACGCTCGGCCACGGCAAGAATCGCGGCGAGAGAGTCCGGGAAGGTGGAAATGAGATCGGACAGCAGGCCACAAGCGCGTTCGGGCGCTTGCTCGAAGCACCATGCCAACCGCCCCGTCCCGCACGAGAGTTGTTGCTCGCGCGAACATGCAAGGCCGACCGATACCCGGCCGGCCTTGCAACATGTCATACCGATCGTGAACCGCTCCATATCAGCGACGACGGCGTTTAGCGAGGTTGCGGGCTGCGTGGATCAGCTTCTGAAACAACCGCTGCCCCTTGCGCCCCGTCGCGATGATCTCCTCGGCCTTGCGGTCGTCGATCCGCTGATCTTCGAGCGCACGCGTCACGTCGTCAGCAACTCGGCCGACGTGCGCCTGCAGGTGCAGCGTGGTCGAAACGAGATGCATCGTTCCCGGCTCAAGCGCTTCGTCGGCCCCGTGATCGTCGACATGCTCGGCGACCAGTCCGAATCGTGCGTTCAGCGCATGGAGAGCATCGAGCGCGTGCGCGCTGCCTTCGGCCTTTTCCTGCATCCATTCGACCAAAAGCTCGAACATCTCCATCGACAAACGACTGTCGCCGACACCGCGCAGGCGCAGGCGGAGTGATTCAGGCGTGATGTTCTTGCCGCGCCGGATCGTGAGGTGGTTTGCCGCGTCGGCAACGCCGCCGGGTGTGTCGCGAACGGACGTATAGAGCACGTCCAGCCATTCAGTGCTGTCGTATCGGCAAGTCATAGTCGGAATATTTGAGAGAGGCCGCGTTTCATGCTGTCGCCTCACCAAATCGGCCGCTACGATGCGAGGCCAGTTGGATGGGCAGTTCAACGCGTCGGATCTTGAGGAATTGCTACTACGGAGTTCGCCATGAACAGATCGGGGTGCTCCACCTTCACCGCCGCCGGGATGCCACGCACAAGCCAATTGCAAACCCGCTGCGTCCCGCCAAGTTGCTTTTCGTAGCCAAGCAATTCGGCGACCCTCGCGGGTCCGCCAAGTCGTTCGATCGTCCGCCGATCCGATTGGATGTGAGCTGATTTGTCCATGGGACAATATTAAACACTATGTTTATTCAAGAAGCAAACACAGCGTTTAACAACAAGACGTTTACTTCAACGACCATTGGCCCCATGCGAGCCATACATGAAACAGCGCAGCGCCTTTACATTGCGGCGCGAGAACTTCGGGACGTTGACGGTCCCGCAAATGTCGCGCGCCTGCTGAATGAGTCCCCTCAGCTTCTGAACAATTGGGAGCGCCGAGGTATGTCCGCAGCCGGCATCATCAAAGCCGCAGCCGCAATTGGATGCAGGGCGGAATGGCTCAGGTCTGGCATCGGTGAAATGGCCGACACCGGTGCAGCGAGAGAAACATTACGAGACAGTAAGGTTTCCGGCGATCTAACAACGAGCCGGAAATCGAAGCCGCTGCCAACAGACAACCTCGACATCATCGAACGCACACGGTCGTTCAATTCCGCCCTGACCAAAGCAGCGGAACAGCACCTCGTCACCCCTCAACTGATGCAAGCGCTGGAAGGCATGCTAGAGGCCGGAATTGCAAGCTCCAACGCAGCGGCGTTTGCAAAACGCTCACGTGCCGCCATTCGCGCGGCCGTGCAGCCCGAGGGCCAGGCTGAAAATGAAGGACAGAAACGGGGATCAACGCGATAACGTCATCGACTTTGCTACGTACCGGATAGCTCGCCAGCAGCGCCTCCGAATCGATCCAGACGAATCGGAATTCGTAACAGAAATTCACTTTTCGATCACTCGCGGGGGCGACATCGTGACGTCCCCGCCGCGCTTCGCCGACAACCATCTTCTCGCAGTGCTTTCGTGGTGCCAGAACCTATCTGCACTGGTCTTAGATTCCTATCTAGACGCCACCGCTTGACCTAACCACACGTTTATATCCGCCCCTCACGCGAACTTGACGCGAGGGCACAGGCACGCCCACAAATTAAACGCCATGTTTGCTTTAAGACTAAACATCGTGTTTAATTCGTTTGCTGCGTCAGGTGACGCGTAACGGAGAACCTGCATGAAATTTGTCGATCAACATTCCGCCACACGTAAGGAATGGCTCCGCGACGAGCAGACGCCCCGCGTCACGCCGTCCGAGCCTGCCCGCCAAAGCAACTTTGAGAAGTCGAAAGTCTTCCGCTGGACGGTCGTCGCCGCATTGTTGTTTGTCGTCGTAAACGTGTTCCAGGACGACCCTGTCGTCGCACCGACGACCGCCTATCACGTCACCGTCTAAACCGCCCCGATCCTGCCGGGGCGAACGCCCCCGGCGTCATGGAGACCACCATGCCGCGAATCAAAGGCCAAACCCTTCCCCTCGTCGACGTCGAGCGTCGCGACACCCTCTCACTTCGCACCATCACGCGATACGACCGGAACGCACGCCGTCCGTCGACACCGATCCTGATCGGCAAGTACGTGGTCGGACGCCGCCCGCTGGCGGACAGCGTGCATACGGAGTATTTGATCCTCGACGGCACTGAGATCGCCGGCAAGCAAATCTCGATTCCGGACGAAGGCAACTGCGCAGACGCAATCAAGCGCCTGCGCGACGCTAAGCGCGCAGCTGATGTCGAGGCGTCGAAGGCGATCAATAGAGCGAAGAAGCGTGGCAAGACGGGGACGGCAACAACGCAGGAGGTTGCGTAATGGACGACCGCACGCAACAGCTCGACCTCACCGCGCCGATCCCGACCGGAAACATTAAGGCTGCAGCCGCAGCGGCCGGCGCAACGTCGGCAGACCTGTGGATGGTCCCCTACGAACAGCTTCACTACGACCCGTCCGACAACATCCGACCGGTTGATCCCGAATGGGTGACGCACCTCACTGCGCTGATGATGCAGAACGGGTACGACAAAGGCTCACCGCTCCATTGCTACGCGCGAAAGGTCGAAGGCAAGGATCTGCTGTACGTGTACAAGGGGCAGCACCGCTACCTTGCGGCCGGCAAGGCAATCGAAGCTGGCAAGGACATCGGCAAGATCCCGGTCGTTGTCCGTGACGCCAAGACGGTCAACCGTGCCGAAATGGTGATCGACGGCTATCTCAGCAACAACGGTAAATCTTCGTCGCCGCTTGATCTGGCCGCTGCCGTCGCAGAGTTGCGCGACATTCACGGCATGACGCTGGCGGCCATCTGCAAGCGCTTGAATGTCACCGATCAAACGATTCGCGACGTCGGCCTGCTTGAACGGGCACCGGCTGAACTGCACCAGCTCGTCCGGACGGGCCGATGTACCGGCACACTGGCGATCGAACAGATCCGCCAGCACGGGGGCGACAAGGCGCTCGAACGCATCGTCGTCGGGTTATCCAAAGCGGCGGAAGCCGGCAAGTCGAAGGTGACGAAGAAGTATCTCGAACCCACGCCCGCGCTCGATGCGCTACCGGCCCTGGCATCGTCGGGCAAGCACACAACGGCCGAAGCCGCTACCGCAGACGCCGAACCTCACTCCGCGTCGCCAGCCGCGGACGACACTGTCGAGGCACAGGGACCGGCACCGACAATGCCGCCTCAAAGCGCTCCAGCGAAGATTAGCGACGCGCGCGCAAAGCAACTTTTGCAGGCGCTGCAATCGGTCCTGCACGACCCCGCCTTCGACCAGCTCTCGCCGGGTACGATGCATGCCGTACACGCGGGCCTGCACGGCATCGCCCACCTGTTCGTCGGCGGCGTTGGGCCGACGCCAACTGAACATCCGATCCACGTCCCGAACAAACACGGAGTTTTCGATTCCTGCGAGACGATCAAGTCCCCGGCGAGCAAGCGCACCCGCAAAACTCCGGCCGCAATCCATCTTGCTCATGTTGAACCGGGAGTATGGATCTCCTCCTTCACCTTGGAGGTGGGCTCGAGCGGCATGACCGGCTTGCCTTCGCTGCATAGCTTCTCGGATACGTATCCCACACGAGGGCAAGCGATCCGTGGCGCAGTATCAGACATGACGCGCGTCATGCAGTCGTCCAGTTACGCGAAATCGAAGGACGCGCCGATCGTCCATGCGTGGCTCGACAAATTGTATGCGATGCCTGATCCCGAATGGACACCCGAGCTGGCAGCCAAGTACGCGGCCGCGAAGGAGGTTTCGTGATGCCGCGCCCGGCCCTTTCTACCCCACGTCCGCTGCCGCGTAAGCGGGAACACGCAAAGAAGCGCCCGGCTATCGCACTGGCGACCGTCAACGGCACTTCGATGCAGTCGGGCGACGACGGGCTGACGCCCGCAAAAACAATCCAGAAAGACGAAGCGCCGCTCTCGCGGCGCAAACCTATCCAGACGAACGAAGCCTTGGTGGATAGCCGCCAAGGCACGCTCTCGCGACTCGACGCTCTTCGCATCGAGATCCGCATGTTGATCATCGATATCTCGCACGCTGCCGACGTCGAGCTACTGGACCTGATGGCCGACGAGATCGGATCGTTCGCTCGCCACAAAGCGGCGCAGGATGCGCGCACCTGGGCAGCGACCGCCGCGATCACACTTGAGACGGGGCTCATGCAACTCGCCCGTGCGACTCAGCCGATCACCGAATAATGAGGACCATTGAATTGAGCACCACGACCGAACGACTGTTGCGACTTCCGACCGTTCTGGACATGGTCGGCTTGGGCAAGACGACGATCTACGACATGATGAAAGAAGGTAGCTTTCCGAGACCACGACGAGTTCGCAATCTCTCACTATGGGCAGAGACAGAAGTACAAGCATGGATTCGTTCCATCACATCGCGTGAATCGTCCACCGCCCTGTAACATGTCTAATGTCTGGACCTGATCCGCCAGTCGGCATCGGGTCAGGTCTGGAATTACTTGGATGTGACCTCATCAAGAGCTGTGATCGACCTGCTTCCGCCATTCATAAGTTTCCCGGTCAACGGCCACAACAAAGCGTAGCTCACAACCCGACAGTTCCCGGCCAAGCCAACCCCCTACCAGACCTCTATCTGCGCAAGCCGAGATTTCACACTTACCGGAGGAAGTTCGATAGGGGTGTACCCCAATGCCGTATATATGGCATATAGCAGACGGTATATTTCAGCCCTCGCCTGTTCGCTTTCGATCCGTAGCGGGTCCATACGCTCATCAAAATCTGTAAAAAGCGGCTGACAAAGGTAAATATTGCGAAACTTGAAGCGTGTTGCAGCATCTAGTTGATTGGTGGCCCATCCGCAACCATTCAACGCAAGGAAAGCCAAATTATCTGGGAAACTATAGTCCCAGAAGCAACGTTCATCGGTACGTAGCTTCGACGCCGACAACATCATCCTGGAGCAAATCCTATCCTGTAGAATTGAATAGTCCTCTCGCGCTTCCCATTTGTCCCGCCCGCTATCGATCAATGCGCTAATCTCCGCTCGACCGGCGTCCTCCACGGTTACAACACCCCGGGCCGCAAGCTCAGAAATTAAGGTTGTCTTTCCGCTATAGGGCGGCCCAGACACGATTGACCACTTCGTCTCTTGAGGTTCCGCTTCTTGACTATATCGACGAAGGCGAGTCAAGAGTTCGGCATATCGCGGTAAAAATAAATCACGACTCTTCAATCTCGCCTCGACATCGGACATGTTATTCGGGTCTCTCTTTCTTCACGATTTGATCGCAAAGCGGGCCAGGCCTGCGCTCGAAATCAGCAAAAAGGGACGGACTGTGTCCCGATAGGATTTCATATGCCTGCGTACAAAAATTCAGCATCTCGGCGTCGCCAGATGTACTTCCACGTATCTCTAAAAGATTGCGCCAAGATCGAGCGTTGGCGGTAATCACGAGATGGGTCTCTATTGCCGCAGGCAGAACGCTGCGGGCGACGGACCGAAGAAAGCGATTTCTTTCCTTTGGGTCTAATTGCGCTCCCGCAGGACTGCTTCCTAGTGCGTCTAACAATTCGCTGTATGCCGCCTTTGAAGCCGACACCGAATCATTCCAGAGCCTCAGCGCATCGGCGTCGCCATCAATACCGGGAGGTGGCACAAAGCTTGCCGAAGTTTCATCGTGATATTGTTGAGATAGTTGGGAGTATGAAAACCCTGCCCGGTGACGAACCAGCTGATGACTCAAGGCCCGAGATATGCTTGCGGCGAGTATGGTGAAAGTTGCATGTTCTAAGACACTCTCGTGCCCTTGACGAATGAGGTTGGCGATGTACGCTGCACTATCTTGAGGGCGCTGCCGTCCAGGCCCGAAAGACATGTAGCAGACACGGCCAGAGAACTCCACTACTTTCTCGCCGGCGGATGGACTACCGCTCCGCAGCCACTGTAGATTCTGGTCATCCAGAAACTGCTCGATTCCGCCCGATAGTGCGGAGGTTGCTATAAGGTAGAGCCGAGGTTGAACATTCATTTGGGCGTTCCACCATGAGAAGCGACATTTCGAGCAGGCAATTTCCGATCCAGCGCGTCTACACGTTGCTTTAAGGAAATTACAGAATCATTTATTTGTTGATAGCTACTCTGATACTTCGATTGCAACTTTAGATCATCGATTTGCGATGCAAGCTGCTCTATTTTATCGTTAGTACTTTTGACCACTGATAGATATGCAACTAAAGCGCCACCAATTGCAACGATAATTGGCACCGCAGCTTGAAACCACCGCCCCCGCACGTCTTGGCGCGCAACCTCGGCCTTGATTCGTCCCGAGAAGTTCATGAAGTCGGTCGACAGCGTTTCCAAGACACCCCTCATATCCGTCTTGGCCCCGCTATATGCGCCGCTTATCCGGTACCCAACGTCGAAAACAATCACTCTTAGGACGCGATCGCCCTTCTTTAGAAGCAACGGTTCGTTACTCATATTGATGATGGTTACATGCAACTCACCGTTCCACCCTGGGTCCACCATACCGGGGTTGGTAGCCAACGCGCCTCTCGTGGACAAACTTGCGGGTAGCGATGCCATGCCGATCCGACCGTCGCTCAATGTCAAAGATTCGGCCGTCACAATCAGGGCAGTTTCACCCTGATTCAAACTGAGAGCTTGCCGCGGCCTCTTAACTCCGCCAGCCTCGTGCGGTTTCTTTTCCGGTACGAAGATATTGCCAATGGTTAGATCAATCGAGCCGCGCTTTATGTAGTCATCTATGCGCTTCGGATCATGATTCTTCAACAAGTTCCCAGCGGCGACCTCTTGCTTCAGTTCATCCAAAGTAAGTATGCGAGTTCCCGGATGTCCGCTCGGTACAGTGCTCATGTTCTCAAGATTTGGAGTAAGAAATTCGGTTCTGACGCCTGCTATCAGGTCCTCGATCGCGGAAGGTGCGTCGACATGGAAACATGCGCGGCCTCACCGGCAACATTGCTGCACCGTCATTGTACAAGTTCGAAATGCATCCCGAGCTAGGACAGCCCGGCCCAAAGCGGCCGTCAGACGCCAGCGGAAGGTTCGCTCTGTATCTCTGCCGGTCCCGGTAGTCGCTGCTAGCGATCGGGGGCAACACGTCCACTCGCACAACTCCACGCCCACGGTCATCCTGTGGCAGTCGTACCAGCAAATGAAAAAGGGGGTATTAGAAGGGGTATCAGACGTACGATCGCATACAATATTTGTTTATAATCAACAGTTTAAAATACGAAATATCAATTCAGCTTCCACATGACGATATGTCTGATCACTTCCGTTGCTCCTGTTCGTGTTGGTTCGGCGGTTCGCCCAGAACCCTTGTCAGCCGGGCGTTACACAGCCCGTTCATCGTTCGCTCGCGTTCGTCGAAATCGCGTCCGGCCGGGAAAAAAGCGGGTATCCAAGCCGGGACGAGTTCAAGACGCCAACCACGATACCCGCTTTTTCACCGTGCCACTTGCGGATGTCACGATCCGCTAGCGAAAGCAGGCAACAAGCGTACCAAACTCACCGGCGCGAATGGACGGCATCTTGAGATGCACCCATCTGGCTAGAAGCGCTGGCGGTATCGATACGGGATTGCCGGAAAGGGGATCGTACTCGCGATCGGCGAATCGCCCTCCGCATTCCGGTTGTAAGCCCCCATGGCTGGCCGCCATCGCGAACCACGGTTCACGCGCCTCTTGGCAGGCGCACCTCGAATACTGTTTCCGTCGGATCGGACCGCGCGTCAATACGGCCGTGATGTGCCTTGGCGATTTCGCTGGCGATGTACAAGCCGAGCCCCAACCCGACATCGTCACTCGCACTTGCCGATTGGTCGGCTCCGCGCTGAAGGGGGTCGAAAATGCGCTCAAGCGTGAGTCGGTCCATCGCCGGCCCTCTATTCCCAACCTCGATGAGCACTTCCTTGTCAGCCGATACCGCCGTCACCCGTACCGGCGTTTTGGACGCGCCATACTTGATCGCGTTGCTCACCAAATTACTCAGCAATTGCTGCATGCGCTGATCGTCCCAGTCCCCCCGGAGGTCGCCGCTTACGTCGACCTCGATTTCCCGATCCGGATGAGCCGCCCGCAGTTCGTCGACCACATTGGCGAGCACACGTGCGAGATCGACATTGCGCGGAACAACGTTGATGCCCAGCCCGAGCTGGGTTCGATTGAAATCGCAGAGATCGTCAAGGAGCCCTTGCATGCGCCCCCCGCTTCTGATCAGCCGGGCCGCGGCCTCCGATACTTCCTCTCCCGCATTGAGCGCCGCCAGATAAGTCGCCGTGATCTGAATGGTCTGCAGCGGCGTGCGCATGTCGTGACCCAGCATGCCCAACAACAAGTTGCGAGCCTGCTCGACCTGCTCGGTAAAGAAAGCGACTGATTCCGCGAGCGCCTGATCGATCGCCTCGTTGAAACGAATCATGTCGTCCATGTGAGGCAGCCCCGGCTGGCACTCGTCGATCCACAGGCGCAGCACACTCGCACGCAGCGCCCGATACTCGGCCGCCAGCTGATTGATGTTGAAACCTCGTCGGGCGCGCAGCACGGCATGCGTCTGCGCGGCGGTTTCCGTGGCGTTCACCGGCTCGGGCGCGCGCCCGAGCGATTTTTCGTGTTGCTCGTCCCGCGTTTGCGGGGTGCCGATGTCCTTGGCCACGGCCTCCAGGATCTGCCGTGAATGGTCGCGTAGCGCGAACGAGTCCATGCCCCTTGCGGCTGGTAACAGCGTGGCGGCAAACGCTTCCCACTGCACCAGGATCGACTCCATGTTCCGCACGATGAAATCAGCTAGTCGCATGTCGCCCCACATAACGAAATGAACGGTGGATGCTCTTGTGATACCGCACGAGATCACGCGAATACCACCGATCGAAGGCGCTTGCATGGCACGCCGCGCGCAAAGCCGTCGTCAGGTGCCCTCTATCGTATGGTGATTTGCCCGGCCCCAAGACGGGCCAGCGCGCGAAGCCGCAATCGCTAATGTGCAACAACTCGTGGTAACGCGAACTTCGTGGTTACCCGTCAAAGGCGCGGCTACGCCTGGCCATCAAAGCAACTTTCACGACCTGTGCTTCGCGATTCTTCGAATCGGCCATTGCCGCGCCCGCCACCGATCCCTTCGCACAACGGTCATGACGGACGACACTGCAGTCGCCATGCGTTCCAGCATTGCCGATTAATCTTCGATTTGAAGCGCCATTTCGGATCAATCGACCGGTCGTTATCCAGATTCATTATTCATTTCGACGGAATTGCATCTTTTACCGGCTCACCGGGTAATAATTACGAAAATCAAATAAAACACATCGAAATTGATCGAACCTGATTGACTTTGGCTTTCATGAAAATCTAGAATCCCCTACAACATCTTTCATCTGATTTTTCCAGCACCGGCAGAGCCTCATCCTTCGCCTGCCGAAAGCGCTCTCCATCGACTTCACCCGTTTCGTAACGGGTGGTGTGGGCTATCGTTTTCCATATTCAGCCTTTATCGCCCCCCGATTAAGAAACGGTTCAATTCGCCCCGCAAGCATCACATCACGATTAATCCGGGCATTTTCAGAATGCCTGCGACGCAGAACGAAGCGGATCGAGCCGTCCGCTCATCCGGGCATTTCGATAAAAAAATCGCAGTCGTCAGGAGGGTCGTCATGAACGTGCATCGCTTCACGAAATCGCTGTGTCTGGGATTCGTCTGCGCCGGCCTGCTGGCCGCCTGCAACGACGACGACGTCCATTCGAACGACACGCCGCCCTCTTCCAGCGCTGCACTGTCGTTCCGCATGGACGCCGGCGGGCAGATCAACGCTTTCTACCGACAGGACAAGGTCGCCGCCCATCTGCTGGTGCGCTCGTCGACGAAGCCGCGCCTGCTTGTCGTGTTTCCGGCCGGCAACAGCGGCACCGGGCTGTGGTTCGACGACACTGCGCAGCCGGTGAACTGGAGCCTCGACACGCCACCGTCCGCACTGTCGGCACCCGACCCGCACGGCCGCCCGCTGTACGGCATCGGCGCCGACGTGTCGGTCGACACCGACACGCTGACGATCCGCCAGGGCGTGCTCAGCAACGTGCGCTTCCTGCGCGACTTCAACGGCGGCGCAACGATCCCGCCGGAGATCGTCACCGCCCCGACGATCCAGGGCAGCGCCGCGCAATGGCAGCGCGACCGGCTCGACGGCGCCCCCGGCTACGCACTGCGCATCACGCTGCGTGACGGCGGCAGCATCGCGACGGCCGCGGACGGCAAGCTGGTGCTGCGCGCGGCGGCCGGTACGCGCACGCTGAAGCTGCATGTCGACGCGCTGTCGGGTGAGACTCCGATGTCGCCGATCACGCGCGCCGACCTGCTCGCCCCGTCCGCGAATCCGGACCCGGTCAGCCAGAACGTGCTCGAATTCCTGAGCTTCCACGACAAGCTGCTGGCCGGCTCGTGGCAGTACGACACCTATTTCGGCCGCGACACGCTGATTTCGGTGCGCATGCTGATGCCGGTGCTCGAACCGGCGGCGATCGAGGCCGGCCTGACGTCGGTACTGAACCGCCTGTCGAACGACGGCAAGGTCGCGCACGAGGAAGGCATCGGCGAATTCGCACTGGTCGACAACACGAAGCACGGCCGGCCGAACGATGCGACGCCGACCTACGACTACAAGATGATCGACAGCGACTACCTGCTCGCGCCGATCGCGGCGGCGTGGCTGATCGACGACACGCGCGGCCAGGCGCGCGCGGCCGCCTATCTCGCGCAGCGCGGCGGCGACGGTCACACCAATGGCAGCCGGCTCGTCGTCAACCTGCTGCACGTCGCGGCGACCGCGCAGCCGTTCGCGCAGCAGCCGTCGGTTGCGAACCTGATCCACCTGCGGCCCGGCGAGATCGTCGGCAACTGGCGCGACAGCACCGACGGGCTCGGCGGCGGCGTCTATCCGTACGACGTGAACGCGGTGCTCGTGCCGGCCGCGCTGCGCGCGGCGAACGCGTTCCTCACGCGCGGCCTGCTCGATCCGTACCTGGACGCCGGGCAACGCGCGGCACTCGCGAACACGGCGGCCGAAGCGGCCACGTGGGAACAGCAAGCGCCACCGCTGTTCCAGGTGAGCGTGCCGGCCGCACAGGCGACGACCGACGTGTCGGCGTATGCGCCGTCGGCCGGCGTACCGGCCGGCACCGCGCCGGGCGCGCCGCTCACGTTCTACGCGTTGTCGCTCGACCAGCAGGGCACGCCGGTTCCGGTGATGAATTCCGACGGCGGCTTCGCGCTGCTGTTCGGCACGCCGCCGGACGACGAACTCCAGCGCATCGTCGCCGACGTCACGCGGCCCTTCCCGACCGGGCTCGTCACCGATGTCGGGATGGTGATCGCGAATCCCGCGTATGCGAGCCAGGAACTGTGGCCGAAGTTCACGAGTTCCGCGTATCACGGCACCGTGATCTGGTCGTGGCAGCAGGCGATGTGGGTCGCCGGGCTCGATCGGCAACTCGCGCGCCAGGATCTGTCGGACACGACGCGCGCGCTGCTGACGCAGGCACGGCAGACGATCTGGCAAGTGATCTCGAACGGGCGCGACATGCGCACGTCGGAGATGTGGACGTGGTCGTACGTGAACGGCCGGTATCAGACCGACGCGTTCGGCACGCGCAGCGCGGACGCGACCGAGGCCAATGCGGCGCAGCTGTGGAGTACGACGTATCTCGCGATTCGTGATCCGCAACTGCGGACCGGCAAGTACTGGTGGCAGGCGATGGAGCGGATGAAGGATGTGCAGCCACAGCAGGCGGCGGCCATCGCGGCTCGCCAGACGATGCGCCAATGAAACGAAAGCCCCGCACGCATATTCGCGTACGGGGCTTCATTCAGGCCGGACGCAAACCGCGCGGACATCGCATCGCGCCGCCATTGCGCTGCATCCGCGCCCACCACGCCGCCGGATGCCCGCTCGTCCGTCAGTGCGCGACCACGCGATTGCGCCCGTCCCGCTTCGCCTGATACAAGCGTTCATCGACCGCGCGCAACAACGCATCGACCGTCCCGCCGTCGACCCCATACTGCGCGACGCCGACGCTGACCGTCACCTGCACGCGCTTGAAATCCAGCCCGAACGGCGAACTCGCGATCGACGAACGCACGCGCTCGGCCGTCATGCGCGCGCCCTCGAGCGGCATCTCGGGCAACAGCGCCATGAACTCCTCGCCGCCGACTCGCGCGAGCGCACCGGCCGGACGTATCGCCTCGAGACACTGGCGCACGACGCCGCGCAGCACCTCGTCGCCGATCTGGTGCCCGTATGCATCGTTGATGTTCTTGAAGTTGTCGAGATCGAGCGCGAGCAGGCAAAACGGCGTGCCGTCGCGTTCCGCGCGCACGATCTCGCGCTCGACTTGCGCGATGAACTGGCGACGGTTGGACGCGCCCGTCATCGGATCGGTCGCGGCCATGTATTCGAGCTTCTGGTTCGTGCGGCGCAGTTCCTGCAACGCACTCTCGGTGCGCGCCATCGATTCCGACAGCCGGCTCATCAGGTCTTCCTGGCTGTAGATCGCCGAGAACGAGCGCGTCGTCTGCAGCGCCTGCACGACGCCGTAGCTGAGCAGGAAGAACCCGCCCGCGAAGATGGCATGCGCGAGCCACCACATGTGATTCCACGGCTTGCCGAGGATGAACGCGAGCGACGACAGCGCGAACGCCATGATCGACACGCCGTAGATCACCATCAGCGGCGAGCGGATGCGCCGCGCGAGCAGCACGCCGACGTTCAGCAGCGAAAACACCAGCGCGCCGCCTTCCATCGACAGCCGCGTACCCGGCGCGCCGGCGACCGGCGAATAGGCGATGTACGCAACCGCCACGTTGATGGTCACGAACAACCCGACCCACGGCAGCCACGTGCGCGCGCGCGTACGCTTCTCCACCCGATCGGGCGGCTGCGAATACGACAGCAGGCCCGTGAGCAGCAGGATCGACATCACGAGGCGCGAGGCGGGCCCGTACAGCAGGAACAGCCAGATGTTGTGGTGCGCCATCCCGGTGAACAGACCGTGCAGCGCGTAGATCATCGCGAAGCCGAGAAAGCCGAGCGTCAGCCAGCGCAGCAGCGGCTCGCCGGACGATCGGTAGCACACCCACGTCACGTAGGTGACGAACGCACCTTCGAGGGTCGCGGCCGCGATCGCGATTTCATGGAATGCGTGGTTCTCGAACACGACGTGCGGGTCGCTGAAGAACCACAGATAGGCAATCAGATAGGCCGGCAGCAATGCAAAACCGACCAGCAGGCATTTCGCGTAGAGCCTCGCGGCCGCGCTGACGACGCGCGGCGGTTCCCCGGCTGCATAGGTCGTGCTCAATTTGGTCCCCGTTTCGGTCTGCTGCGTGGTTCGAACGCCCACGGTGCCGGAAACGCGCGATGCATCGTCTTCGCCGGCTACCGGAAACGCGTTACGTGCGCCGGTACGACGCACGCGTTGGCCCATCCCGCCGAAAGGCAAATGTCAGAGCAAGTATAGGTGCGGCAAATCGTTTGACAAGTAAGGGGAAACGGCAGCATCGAATGCATGGCGTTTGCTTCCTTTCCCTTACGAATCGCCCACGGATTTCGCCGATTCGCATTGCGGCCGCAGCTTCGGTCCCCCGAAAGCCGCGGCCGCCCCGCCCGCGCACAAATATCAGACGATTTCGAACAGGCCGGCAGCCCCCTGCCCGCCGCCGATGCACATCGTGACGACCACGTATTTCACGCCGCGCCGCTTGCCTTCGATCAGCGCATGGCCGGTCAGGCGCGCACCCGACACGCCGTACGGATGGCCGACCGCGATCGCGCCGCCGTTCACGTTCAGGCGCTCGTCAGGAATCCCGAGCGTGTCGCGGCAGTACAGCACTTGCACCGCGAACGCTTCGTTGAGCTCCCACAGGCCGATGTCGTCGACCTTCAGCCCCGCCTGCTTCAGCAGCTTCGGCACCGCGAACACCGGGCCGATGCCCATCTCGTCCGGCTCGCAACCGGCGACCGCGAAACCGCGGAACACGCCGAGCGGCTGCAGCCCCTCGCGCTGTGCGACATCCGCGTTCATCACCACGCACGCCGACGCGCCGTCCGAGAACTGGCTCGCGTTGCCCGCGGTGATCACGCCGCCCGGCACGGCCGAACGGATCTTCGCTACGCCCTCGAGCGTCGTGTCGGGCCGGATGCCCTCGTCGGCCGACACCGTCACGTCCTGCGTGAACAGCCGGCCCGTCGCCTTGTCGGCGATGCCTGCCCGCACGGTGATCGGCACGATCTCGTCGTTGAAGCGCCCGGCTTCCTGCGCGGCCGCGGCGCGCAGTTGCGAGCGCACGCCGTACTCGTCCTGCCGCTCCTTCGCGATCCCGTAGCGCTTTGCGACGTTCTCGGCCGTCTGGAGCATGTTCCAGTAGATCTCCGGCTTGTGCTCGACGAGCCAGCCCTCCTGGATCATGTGCCGGTTCATCTCGTTCTGCACGCACGAGATCGATTCGACGCCGCCCGCGACATACACGTCGCCCTCGCCCGCGATGATCCGCTGTGCGGCGAGCGCGATGGTCTGCAGCCCGGACGAGCAGAAACGGTTCACCGTCATCCCCGGCACGCTCACCGGCAGCCCGGCGCGCAGCGCGATCTGCCGCGCGATGTTCGCGCCGGTCGCGCCTTCGGGGTTCGCGCAGCCCATGATCACGTCCTCGATGCGCGCGGGGTCCAGCTTCGCGCGTTCGAGCGCGGCCGCGACCACGTGGCCGCCGAGCGTCGCGCCGTGCGTCATGTTGAATGCTCCGCGCCACGATTTCGCGAGCGGCGTGCGTGCGGTCGATACGATTACGGCTTCGGTCATGCGAGTCTCCTTCGGTCCTGCTTGATGTTCTGCGTCGGATAGGAATGCGCTACGCCGTCGGGCGCGCGCCCGCGGACGTCACATGTGCGACGCCCGCCGCCTGCATCTGTTGCCATGCGTGCGCGAGCGACCCGTTCAGGTCGATCGCACGGCATGCGTCGTTGATCACGGCCGCCTCGAAGCCGGCCGCGCGCGCATCGAGCGCGGACCACGCGACGCAATAGTCGGTCGCGAGCCCGCAGCACCACACGCGCTTCGCGCCGAGCTCGCGCAGATAGCCGGCGAGCCCCGTGCGCGTCGTGCGATCGGCTTCGACGAACGCGGAATAGCTGTCGACCTGGGCGTCGCCGCCCTTGCGGATCACGAGCCGCGCGTGCGGAATGTCGAGGTCGCGATGCAGCGCCGCGCCCTCGGTGTCCTGCACGCAGTGCACGGGCCACAGCACCTGCTCGCCGTACGGCAGCGCGAGCGTGGAAAACGGCTCGCGGCCGGGATGGTTCGCCGCGAACGACACGTGTTCGCGCGGGTGCCAGTCCTGCGTCAGCACGACCTGGTCGAAGCGTTGCGCGAGCGCGTTGATCACCGGCACGACCGCGTCGCCGTCCGGCACCGCGAGTGCGCCGCCCGGCATGAAGTCGTACTGCACGTCGATCACGAGCAACACGTCGTCAGTGCGTTTCATTGCATTTCTCCTTGCAAGCCTGGCCGCGCGGTCACGCCGGCCGTCAGCCGTTGAACCCGCGCCCGGCCCTGGCGAGCTCGACGATCGACGGCGCGAGCTGCCACGCGTCGCCGTTCGGTGCGGCCGCATAGCGGCGGATCGCGCGCTCGACGTTGTAGAGGCCGACCATGTCCGCATACAGCATCGGGCCGCCCCGCCACAGCGGGAACCCGTAACCGGTCAGGTAGACCATGTCGATGTCGGATGCCTTCGACGCGATCTTCTCCTCGAGGATCTTCGCGCCTTCGTTGACGAGCGCGAACACGAGCCGCTCGACGATCTCGTCGTCGCCGATCTTGCGCCGCTCGACGCCGCGCTCCTTCGAATACGCGACAACCATCTCGTCGACGAGCGCCGACGGCTTCGCCTTGCGCTCGCCCGGCACGTAGTCGTACCAGCCGCCGCCCGTCTTCTGGCCGAAACGGCCCTGCTCGCACAGGCGGTCGGCGATCTTCGAGTAGTGCAGATCGGGTTTCTCGACGTAGCGGCGCTTGCGGATCGCCCAGCCGATGTCGTTGCCGGCGAGGTCGCTCATCCGGAACGGGCCCATCGCGAAACCGAACTTCTCGATCGCGCGATCGACCTGCGCGGGCAGCGCGCCTTCCTCGAGCATGAAGAGCGCCTGGCGGATGTACTGCTCGATCATCCGGTTGCCGATGAAGCCGTCGCACACGCCCGACACCACCGCCGTCTTGCGGATCTTCTTGGCGACCGCCATCACGGTCGCGAGCACGTCCTTCGCGGTCTGCGCGCCGCGCACGACCTCGAGCAGCTTCATCACGTTCGCCGGGCTGAAGAAGTGCATGCCGACCACGTCCTGCGGACGCTTCGTGAACGCGGCGATCTTGTCGACATCGAGCGTCGACGTGTTCGACGCGAGGATCGCACCGGGCTTCGCCACCGCGTCGAGCCGGCCGAACACCTGCTCCTTCACGCCGAGTTCCTCGAACACGGCCTCGACGATCAGGTCCGCGTCCTTCAGGTCGTCGTAGGACAGCGTCGGCGTGATCAGCGCCATGCGCGCGTCGAGCTTCTGCTGCGTGAGCTTGCCCTTCTTCACCTGCGCGTCGTAGTTCTTGCGGATCGTGGCGAGGCCGCGGTCGAGCGCGTCCTGCTTCGTCTCGAGCAGCGTGACGGGCAGGCCCGCGTTGACGAAGTTCATCGCGATCCCGCCGCCCATCGTGCCCGCGCCGATCACGCCGACGCGGCGGATCTCGCGCACCGGCGTATCGGCCGGCACGTCGGGAATCTTGCTCGCCGCGCGCTCGCCGAAGAACGCGTGCCGCAGCGCACGGCTTTCCGGCGTCATCATCAGCGCGACGAAACCGTCGCGTTCGGCGACGCTGCCCTTGTCGAAGCCGTTCAGCACGCCGGCCTCGATCGCGTCGATGCACTTGTGCGGCGCGGGGAAATTCGGGGCGGCGGCCCGCGCGGAATTGCGCGCGAACTGGATGAAGCCCGCAGCATTCTCGTGGACGATCTTGCGATCGCGCACGCGCGGATGCGGCCCCTGCTGCGCGCCGACCTTGCGCGCGAACGCGATGGCTGCGTCGAGCAGGTCGCCGTCGGCCATCGCGTCGAACAGCCCGCTGTTCGCGAGCTGTTCCGACGGCACCGGCGCGCCCGACACGATCATGTTCAGCGCGGTTTCGAGGCCCACCGCACGCGGCAGGCGCTGCGTGCCGCCCGCGCCCGGCAACAGGCCGAGCTTCACTTCGGGCAGCGCGACCTGCGCACCGGGCGCCGCGACGCGATAGTGCGCGCCGAGCGCGAGTTCCAGGCCGCCGCCCATCACGACGCTGTGCAGCGCCGCGACGACCGGCTTCGCGCTCGCCTCCACCGCGCGGATCACGGTGTGCAGCGTCGGCTCCTGCAAGGCCTTCGGGGTATTGAATTCGGTGATGTCGGCGCCGCCCGAGAACGCGCGGCCCGCGCCGGTCAGCACGATCGCCGTGACCGACGGATCCTGCGCGGCACGATCGAGCGCGTCCATGACGCCCTGGCGCGTCGACAGGCCAAGCCCGTTGACCGGCGGATTGTTGAGCGTGATGACGGCCACGCCGTCGCGAGTCGAGTAATCCACTGCCATCTGCCTGCCTCCATGCATCGCGCGCCGGGGTGGCTGCGCTTCATTGTGCGCGGTCGAACGGCCGCATGTCCGGATCGAACGGAGGCAGCATACAACGAAAAAGCACGGTCGTTCAATTTGAATTTGTTCACGATCCGGGGGCCGGATCGGGCGACCGCGCGGCGGGCCGTCGGCGGCCGCGGCTTACGGTGCGCAGCGCGCCGTCGGCAGCACGTAGTCGCGGAACGTCTCGCGCAGCTTCAGCTTCTGCAGCTTGCCGGTCGCGGTGTGCGGCAGCGATTCGACGAACACGACATCGTCGGGCACCCACCACTTCGCGACCTTGCCTTCGTAGAACGCGAGCAGCGCGTCGCGGGTCAGGTTCGCCCCCTCCCGCGGCACCACGACGAGCAGCGGACGCTCGGTCCATTTCGGGTGCGCGCACGCGATGCACGCGGCTTCGGCGACGCCCGGGTGCGCGATCGCGACGTTCTCGATGTCGATCGAGCTGATCCACTCGCCGCCGGACTTGATCACGTCCTTGCTGCGGTCGGTGATCTGCAGGAAGCCGTCTGGGTCGATCGTCGCGACGTCGCCGGTCGGGAACCAGCCGTCCGACAGCGGCGACGTATCGCCCTTGAAGTAGTGATCGATCACCCAGGGCCCGCGCACCTGCAGCTCGCCGAACGCGACGCCGTCCCACGGCAGTTCGCGGCCGTCGTCGCCGACGATCCGCATGTCGACACCGCAGATCACGCGCCCCTGCTTCTCCAGCAACCGGCGCTGCACGTCGAGCGGCCGCTGCGACTGCGCCCAGTTGAGCTTCGCGAGCGTGCCGAGCGGCGACAGCTCGGTCATTCCCCACGCGTGGATCACGCGCACGCCGTATTCGTCCTCGAACGTGCGCAGCATCGCGGGCGGGCACGCCGAACCGCCGATCACCGTGCGGTTCAGCGTCGAGAAGCGCACGCCGGCCTCGCGCATATAGTTCAGCAGCCCGAGCCACACGGTCGGCACGCCCGCGGAGAACGTCACGCGTTCGGCCTCCATCAGTTCGTACAGCGACTTGCCGTCGAGGTCCTTGCCGGGCAGCACCAGCTTGCCGCCGGTGAGCGGCACCGCGTACGGCAGCCCCCACGCGTTCACATGGAACATCGGCACGACGGGCAGCACCGCGTCCAGCGCCGACAGGTTCATCGCGTCGGGCAGCGCGGCGCCGTAGGCGTGCAGCACCGTCGAGCGATGTGAATACAGCACGCCCTTCGGATTGCCGGTCGTGCCCGACGTGTAGCACAGGCCGGACGCCTGCAGTTCGTCGAGGCGCGGCCAGTCGTAGCGGCCGTCCTCGGCGTCGACGAGCGTTTCGTAGCACAGGTACGGCGTCGCGCCGGACGGCAGGTGCGCGGCATCCGTCATCGCGATCCAGCCCTTCACGTTCGGGCACTGCGGCGCGATCGCGTCGACGAGCGGCGCGAAATTGATGTCGAAGAAGACGTAGCGGTCTTCCGCGTGATTGACGATGTAGGCGATCTGCTCGGGAAAGAGCCGCGGGTTGATCGTGTGGCACACGGCGCCCATCCCGCCGATTCCGTAGTACGCCTCCAGATGCCGGTAGCCGTTCCAGGCCAGCGTGCCGACACGATCGCCCGCTTCGACGCCGAGCCGTGCGAGCGCCTGCGCGAGGCGCTTCGCGCGCTGCTCGCAGTCGCGGTACGTGTAGCGATGCAGGTCGCCTTCCACGCGCCGCGACACGATCTCCGTGTCGCCCGCATAACGCGCGGCATGCGCGATCAGCGACGACACCAGCAACGGCATGTCCATCATCTGGCCCAGCAACGGCTTACCCATCGTCTTGTTCTCCCGGAAGGACGCGAATCGGTGACCAGCCTCGAAGCGATGCGCCAGCCTGCAACCCGTCCACGGCCCGGACCGGCCTGGCGCAAGGCGCGCGGGCCGCCATGCGGGCGGCGCGGCGCCGCCTTACAATATCGGCTTACCCAGAGGCGCTCAACATGTCGTTTTCCCGAAGCGCAGCCGCTACGGCTGACACTCTCCCCGACCTCGCCGCCACGCTCGGCGCGCCGGCCGTCGGCGCGTTCGTCGCACTCGGCGACGCGTTTCATACGCGGCTGCCGGCAGCACCCCTGCCCGCGCCGTACGTCGTCGGCTTTTCCGACGAAGTCGCGCGCCTGCTCGGCTTGCCGGCGTCGCTCGCCGCCCAACCCGGATTCGCCGAGCTGTTCGCCGGCAACCCGACGCGCGACTGGCCCGCGAGCGCG
The DNA here is from genome assembly GCF_003853505.1 of Burkholderia sp. Bp9015. Taxonomy (NCBI): domain Bacteria; kingdom Pseudomonadati; phylum Pseudomonadota; class Betaproteobacteria; order Burkholderiales; family Burkholderiaceae; genus Burkholderia; species Burkholderia sp. Bp9015. Next base: position 154,276 of record NZ_QTPZ01000003.1, on the reverse strand, counting down.
ATGCCGTACGCGTCGGTGTATTCCGGCCACCAGTTCGGCGTATGGGCCGGCCAGCTCGGCGACGGCCGCGCGCTGACGATCGGCGAACTCGCCGGCAGCGACGGCCAGCGCTACGAACTGCAGATCAAGGGCGGCGGCCGCACGCCGTATTCGCGGATGGGTGACGGCCGCGCGGTGCTGCGTTCGTCGATCCGCGAATTCCTGTGTTCGGAAGCGATGCATCACCTCGGCATTCCGACCACCCGCGCGCTCACGGTGATCGGCTCCGACCAGCCGGTGGTGCGCGAGGAGATCGAGACGTCGGCCGTCGTCACGCGCGTGTCGGAGAGCTTCGTGCGCTTCGGCCACTTCGAGCACTTCTTCTCGAACGATCGCCCGGACCTGCTGCGCCAGCTCGCCGATCACGTGATCGAGCGCTTCTATCCCGCATGCCGCGACGCCGACGATCCGTACCTCGCGCTGCTCGAAGCCGCGACGCTGCGCACGGCCGACCTCGTCGCGCAGTGGCAGGCCGTCGGCTTCTGCCACGGCGTGATGAACACCGACAACATGTCGATCCTCGGCGTGACGATCGACTACGGCCCGTTCGGCTTCGTCGACGCGTTCGACGCGAACCACATCTGCAACCACTCCGACACGAGCGGCCGCTACGCGTACCGGATGCAGCCGCGCATCGCGCACTGGAACTGCTACTGCCTCGCGCAGGCGCTGCTGCCGCTGATCGGGCTGCAGCACGGCATCGCCGACGACGATGCGCGCGCCGAGCGCGCGGTCGACGACGCGCAGGCCGTGCTCGCGAAGTTTCCCGAACGCTTCGGTCCGGCGCTCGAGCGCGCGATGCGCGCGAAGCTCGGCCTCGAGCTCGAACGCGAGAACGACGCCGAGCTCGCGAACAAGCTGCTCGAAACGATGCACGCGAGCCATGCGGACTTCACGCTGACGTTCCGCCGGCTCGCGCAGATCTCGAAGCACGACGCGAGCCGCGACGCGCCGGTGCGCGACCTGTTCATCGATCGCGACGCGTTCGACGCATGGGCGAACCTCTACCGCGCGCGGCTGTCCGAGGAAACGCGCGACGACGCGGCCCGCGCGGCCGCGATGAATCGCGTGAACCCGAAATACGTGCTGCGCAACCATCTGGCCGAAGTCGCGATCCGGCGCGCGAAGGAAAAGGATTTTTCCGAAGTCGAACGACTCGCGCAGGTGCTGCGCCGCCCGTTCGACGAACAACCGGAACATGAAGCTTATGCGGCATTGCCGCCCGACTGGGCCGGGTCGCTCGAAGTGAGCTGCTCGTCGTGACCCGACCGACCGATCAGGAGAACTCCCACATGTCACACGATTCCGACGACAAGACCTTCCCGTACCAGAAGGACGACGCCGAACTGCGCCGCCGGCTCACGCCGATGCAGTACGAGGTCACGCAGCATGCGGCGACCGAGCGCGCCTTCACCGGTGAATACACCGACACCGAGGACGCCGGCATCTACAAGTGCGTCGTCTGCAGCACGCCGCTGTTCGAATCCGGCGCCAAGTTCCATTCGGGCTGCGGCTGGCCCAGCTACTTCAAGCCGCTCAACGGCGAGGTGATCGACGAGAAGATCGACCGCTCGCACGGAATGGTGCGCGTCGAGGTCCGCTGCAACCATTGCGGCGCGCATCTCGGCCACGTGTTCGAGGACGGCCCGCGCGACAAGACCGGTTTGCGGTACTGCATCAATTCGGCTGCGTTAAACTTCGAGTCCCGACCCGAAAACGAATGAGCGGCACCGGACGGATCGGTCGGACAGCCTGCTCGGCTGCCCCGATCCCGGACGGTGGCGCCCGGCGGGTCCCCACAACGGTGAAAGGCCGCGCGATGCGGCCTTTCACGCAGCTGCGAGCGCCATGAAATTCCTGTTCGATCTGTTTCCGATCATCCTGTTTTTCGCCGCCTTCAAGGTCTGGGGCATCTTCACCGCCACCGCCGTCGCGATCGTCGCGACGCTGGCCCAGGTCGCGTGGGTCGCCTTCCGGCACCGGAAGGTCGACACGATGCTGTGGGTCAGTCTCGGCGTGATCGTCGTGTTCGGCGGCGCTACCCTCGTCCTGCATGACGAGAAATTCATTCAATGGAAACCGACTGTGCTGTACTGGCTGTTTGCGATCGGGCTGCTCGCCGCGCGCTATGCGTTCGGCAACAACCTGATCGAGAAGATGATGGGCAAGCAGCTCACGCTGCCGCACCCCGTGTGGGACAAGCTGAACGTCGCATGGGCGCTGTTCTTCGCGGTGCTCGGCGTCGCGAACCTGTACGTGGTGCACAACTACACCGAATCGCAGTGGGTGAACTTCAAGCTGTTCGGCACGACGGGCGCGATGGTCGTGTTCATCATCCTGCAGAGCCTGTGGCTCACGAAGTACCTGAAGGACGAATGACATGACCGACGCTTTCCTCGACGCCTCGCCCGACGAACGCATCGCGCTGATCGAAGCGCGCCTGACCGCCGCGCTCGCGCCGCTGTCGCTCGCGGTGCGCGACGACAGCGCGCAGCACGCGGGTCACGCCGGCGCCGCTGCCGGCGGCCACTTCACGGTCACGATCGTGTCGGCCGCGTTCGCGGGCAAGCCGCGCGTCGCGCGGCACCGGCTGGTGTATGATGCGCTCGCTGATGCGATGCAGCGCGGCATTCACGCGCTCGCGATCGTGGCTTACACGCCCGAAGAATTCAACGAATCTTCAATCTAGTCTCAACAGGAATTCCCGATGATCCTGAAATCCCCCCGCCTGTGGGTCGCGGCGGCTGCTTTTGCAGCGGCACCGGCATTCGCCCAGAACATCGCCGTCGTCAACGGCACGCCGATTCCGAAGTCGCGCGCCGATGCGATGGTCGCGCAACTCGTCCAGCAAGGCCAGACCGACAGCCCGCAACTGCAGCAGGCCGTGCGCCAGGAACTCGTGAACCGCGAAATCCTGATGCAGGAAGCGATCCGCGAAGGCATCCCGAACCGCCCGGACGTGAAGGCGCAGGTCGCCGTCGCGCAGCAGACGGTCGTGCTGCGCTCGATGATCGAGAGCTTCCTGAAGAAGAACCAGCCGACCGACGCGGAAGTGAAGGCGCGTTATGACGACCTCGTGAAGGGTGCCGGCGGCAATCGCGAGTATCACCTGCACCACATCCTCGTCGACAGCGAGCAGCAGGCGAAGGACCTGATCGCGAAGATCAAGGGCGGCGCGAAGTTCGAGGACCTGGCGAAGCAATACTCGAAGGATCCGGGCTCGGGCAAGAACGGCGGCGACCTCGACTGGTCCGACCCGAAGGCGTACGTGCCGGAGTTCGCGGCCGCGGCGCAGAAGCTGCAGAAAGGCCAGATGACCGACGCGCCGGTGAAGACGCAGTTCGGCTGGCACATCATCCGTGTCGACGACGTCCGCGACATCGCCCCGCCGCCGTTCGACCAGGTGAAGGCGCAGATCGCGCAGCAGCTCGTGCAGCAGAAGCTGCAGGCGTTCGAGGAAGGCCTGCGCCAGCAGGCGAAAATCCAGTAACGTCGGCGACGATCGCCCACGCGAAGGCCGCTCCCTGGAGCGGCCTTTTTCATGCGCGCTTGCAGTGCGCGCCGAAGCGCAACCAACGCGTCGCCATCGTCACACGTATCGCGATCGCCGGCCCGTGCCGGCACTCGCACTCGCGCCGATCCCGACGTCAACGCCAGCGCATGCACATCGCGCTACGCCTTCGCCGGCGCCGCCGATTGCGCACGCGCCCGGTCGGTTGCGAACGTCCTCGCGAGCACGCCGAGTACCGGCTGCTCGATCAGCCGATACGCACCTGCCCCAACCACGGCGACGAGCGCGAGACCGCCCGCGACGATCCAGTCCGCACCGACCTGCTGCCCCACGCCGTGCTTGAGCGCCGTCGCGACGGCCGCCACGACGAAGTTGTGCGTCAGGTAGATCGAATACGACGCGTTGCCCAGCAACACCAGCGCGCTGTCCGCGACCGGTCGCACGTGGTCGATCAGCACCGCGCCCAGCACCAGCAGGAACGCCGGACCGCCGTAGACGAGCGCACGCGGCGCATGACCCACGAACAGCTCCATCGGCGGATTGCCCACACCGTCCGCGCCGGCCAGCGCCGCGCCGAGCAGCCCGAGCACACCCGCGACGACCAGCATCCGGCCGGCGGCCAGCATCGCGGCGGGCGTCCAGCGATCGCGCACGACCGCATACGCCGTCGCCGCGACGATGCCGAGCAGGAATTCGCCGATCAGTTGCGCGCCGGTCAGCATCGTGACCGACGTCGGCGCACCGAGCAGGTGGCAGGCCACGCCGACCGTCAGGAAGGCGGACGCGAGAAACGGCAGCAGCAGGCGGCGCAAGCCGAGCGCGATCGCCATGGCGAATGCGAGATAAAAGTAGATCTCGTAGCCGAGCGTCCAGCCCTGCTCCAGAAACGGCCGCCAGATACCGTCCGGATTCGCCGCCGGCCACAACAGGTACGAGCAGATCAGGTAATGGAGCGTCGCGTGATGACTCTTCAGCACGAGATGCGCGCTCCACATCGCCACGAGCGCGGTGGTCCACATCCAGTACAACGGATAGATCCGCAGCACCCGCCGCTTCAGGAACCGGCCGGCCGCGGCCCATCCGGCCGCATCGCGGCGATGCGTATGCAAGATGATGAAGCCGCTGATCACGAAGAACAGGTCGACGCCCGCATTGCCGATCGCCGCGAAATTGCCCGTGTTGATCCATGCGGGCGCATGGTGATAGAGCGGCATCGCGGCGGCGAAATGCCAGAACGCCACCAGCAGCGCCGCAACGGCCCGCAGGATCTGGATCGAGTGCAGTTGCGCGCGCGCCTCGCCTGCGCGGCCGCTGTTGCTGTCCGAATTCATTTCGATGACTCCCGTTGACGCGGACACCGTAGCAAGGGCGGACGATCCGCTGCGTGTGCCGGATCACTGAAACGCGATTGGCCGGCGCGATTGCGCCGGTCGGCGGGCGGGACAGGAAGAATGGATGACGAAAACGGCGCTACGCAAAGAAAAAGCCGCGTCGAAGCGGCTTTTCAGTTCATTCGGTCGAGTCCGGCGAGATCGCACACGGCCGGCGCACCGAACCGTTACACCGGATGGAACACGTCGTGATAGCGGACGTCGCCCGATGGCCGCGGCGCGGTGTCATCGAATGCCAAGGCGAGGAAATGCTCGGGCGGCGCATCCACGAACACGAGATCGCCGGACGGCACGAAACCGAAACGCGCGTAGTACCCGGGATCACCGAGCACGACGCAGCCGCGCGCGCCGAGCCGGCGCAACGCGTCGAGCCCCGCACGCACGAGCCCCGCGCCGATGCTCTGGCGCCGGCATTCGGGCAGTACCGCGAGCGGCGCGAGCCCGTACCACTGCTGGCTGCCTGCCGGCTCGCCGCCGATCGAGACCGGCGAGAACGCGGCATGGCCGATCACGCGCTCGTCGCGCTCCGCGACGAGCGACACGCCGAGCGCGCCATCCGCGCGCAACGCGTCGACGATCCGCCGCTCGAACGCGCCGTGCTGCGGCGCGTCCGCGAACGCGGCCACGATCACGCGACCGATCTCCTCGACGTCGCTCGCGCGCTCATCGCGCAGCGTGACGATCTCGACCGGCGCGTGCGGATCGAACATCAGCCGATCCAGCGGCGTGCGTTGCGGAACACGCGCATCCACGGGCTCGCCTCGCCCCAGCCTTCCGGATGCCAGCTCATCGTGACCGTGCGGTGCACGCGCTCCATGTGCGGCATCAGCACCGAGAAGCGGCCGTCGGCCGTCGTGACCGACGTGATGCCGGCCGGCGACCCGTTCGGGTTGAACGGATAACGCTCGGTCGCTTCGCCGCGGTGGTCGACGTAGCGCATCGCGACCGCGACGCGATCGATGTCGCCCTGCTGCGAGAAGTCCGCATAGCCTTCGCCGTGCGCGACCGCCACCGGAATCCGCGAGCCTTCCATCCCCGCGAAGAAGATCGACGGCGACTTCTCCACTTCGACGAACGAGAAGCGCGCCTCGAACTGCTCGGACTTGTTGCGCGTGAACTTCGGCCATGCTTCGGCGCCCGGGATCATCGATGCGAGGCTCGACAGCATCTGGCAGCCGTTGCAGATGCCGAGCGCGAACGTGTCGGGGCGCGCGAAGAAGGCCGAGAACATGTCGGCGAGATTCGCGTTGAAGCGGATCGTCTTCGCCCAGCCTTCGCCCGCGCCCAGCACGTCGCCGTACGAGAAGCCGCCGCATGCCACCGCGCCCGCGAAATCGGCGAGCGTCGCGCGGCCGGCCAGCAGGTCGCTCATGTGCACGTCGTGCGCGTCGAAGCCCGCACGGTCGAATGCGTATGCCGTTTCGAGGTGCGAGTTCACGCCCTGCTCGCGCAGGATCGCGACGCGCGGGCGCGCGCCCGTCGCGATGAAGGGTGCTGCGATGTCGTCGGCCGGATCGAACGTGAGCACCGGCGAGATGCCCGGGTCGGCCGCATCGAGCAGCGCGTCGTATTCGGCGTCCGCGCAGGCGGGGTTGTCGCGCAGGCGCGCGATGCGCCAGCTCACTTCGCCCCATGCGCGATGGAGTTCCGCGCGCGGCGCGTCGAACACCTTCTTCGCGTCGCGGTACACCTCGATCACGTCGCGATCGTTGACCGTGCCGATCACGTGCGAGCACGCCGACAGGCCGAACTCGCGCAGCGCGCCGAGCACCGCGTCGCGATCGGCCGCGCGCACCTGCACGACGGCACCGAGTTCTTCCGAGAACAGCGCGCGCAGCGTGCGATCCTCGCGACGGCCGCTCGTCTGCTTCGCCCAGTCCTTCGCGTCGCCGTAGTCGGATTCGTGATTCGGGTCGAGGGTCAGCATGTCGACGTTCAGCGACACGCCCGCGTGACCCGCGAACGCCATTTCGCACACCGTCGCCCACAGGCCGCCGTCCGAGCGGTCGTGGTACGCGAGCAGCTTGCCTTGCGCGTTGAGCGACTGGATCGCGTTGAAGAAGCGCTTCAGGTCTTCCGGATCGTCGACGTCCGGCGTCGTGTCACCGACCTGCTGCGTGACCTGCGCGAAGATGCTGCCGCCCATGCGGTTCTTGCCGCGGCCGAGATCGATCGCGATCAGCACGCTGTCGCCTGCGTCGGCGATGCGGCGCAGTTGCGGCGTCAGGTGACGGCGCACGTCTTCGACCGGCGCGAACGCGGAGATGATCAGCGACACCGGCGACACGACTTCCTTCGCGACGCCCTGCTCGTCCCACTTGGTCTTCATCGACAACGAGTCCTTGCCGACCGGGATGCCGATCCCGAGCGCCGGGCACAGCTCCATGCCGATCGCCTTGACCGTGTCGAACAGCGCGGCGTCCTCGCCGGCCGTGCCGCACGCGGCCATCCAGTTCGCCGACAGCTTCAGCTTGTCGAGCGACGCGATCGGCGCGCTCGCGATGTTCGTGATCGCCTCGCCGACCGCCATGCGGCCCGAGGCCGGCGCGTCGATCACCGCGAGCGGCGTGCGCTCGGCCATCGTCATCGCCTCGCCCTTGAAGCCCGCGTAGTCGAGCGCGGTCACCGCGCAGTCGGCCACCGGCACCTGCCACGGGCCGACCATCTGGTCGCGCACCGACGTGCCGCCGACCGAACGGTCGCCGATCGTGATCAGGAACGACTTGCTGCCGACCGTCGGGTGCTTCAGCACGTCGACCGCGATTTCCGACAGGGCGACGCCCGTCACGTCGACCGGCGCGCGCTCGGTCGCGACACGCGTGACGTCGCGGTGCATGCGCGGCGGCTTGCCGAGCAGCACTTCCATCGGCATGTCGACCGGGTATTCCTCGACGCCCGTCGCTTCGTCGTCGACGAGCTTCAGCTGGCGTTCGTCGGTCGCGATACCGACCACCGCGAACGGGCAGCGCTCGCGTGCGCAGATCGCCTCGAAGCGCGGCAGGTCAGCCGGCGCGATCGCCAGCACGTAGCGCTCCTGCGCCTCGTTCGACCAGATTTCGCGCGGCGACAGGCCCGATTCCTCGAGCGCGACCTTGCGCAGTTCGAAACGCGCGCCCTTGCCCGCGCCGTCGACGATCTCGGGGAACGCGTTCGACAGGCCGCCCGCGCCGACGTCGTGGATGCTCAGGATCGGGTTTTCCGCGCCGAGCTGCCAGCAGCCGTTGATCACTTCCTGCGCGCGCCGCTCGATTTCCGGGTTGCCGCGCTGCACCGAGTCGAAGTCGAGTTCGGCCGTGTTCGCGCCGGTCGCCATCGAGCTCGCCGCGCCGCCGCCCATGCCGATCCGCATGCCGGGGCCGCCGATCTGGATCAGCAGCGAGCCGGCCGGCACGTCGTGCTTGTGCGTGTGCTGATCCGCGATGTTGCCGAGGCCGCCCGCGATCATGATCGGCTTGTGATAGCCGTGCACCTTCCCGCCGACGTTCTGCTCGTACACGCGGAAATAGCCGCCGAGGTTCGGGCGGCCGAATTCGTTGTTGAACGCGGCGCCGCCGAGCGGGCCGTCGATCATGATCTGCAGCGGCGACGCGATGCGGTCCGGACGGCCATACGGGCCGTGCTGCTCGTTCGGGTTGCGCTCGGCGACCGGCTGCGCCGCGTCGCGTGCGTTCTCCCACGACTGGCGTGCGTCCGGCAGGTCGAGGTTCGACACCGTGAAGCCCGTGAGGCCGGCCTTGGGACGCGCACCGCGGCCCGTCGCGCCTTCGTCGCGGATCTCGCCGCCCGCGCCGGTCGCCGCGCCCGGGAACGGCGAGATCGCCGTCGGGTGGTTGTGCGTCTCGACCTTCATCAGCGTGTGCGTGAGCTCGGTGTGGCGCCCGTAGCGCTCGCCCGGCTCGCCGGCCGCGCCTGCGTTGCGCGGGAACCAGCGCTCGGCTTCGGCGCCGACCATGATCGACGAGTTGTCCGAATACGCGACGATCGTGCCTTGCGGGCTCAGCTTCTCGGTGTTGCGGATCATCGCGAACAGCGACATGTCCTGCGCTTCGCCGTCGATCGTCCAGTTCGCGTTGAAGATCTTGTGGCGGCAGTGCTCGCTGTTCGCCTGCGCGAACATCATCAGCTCGACGTCGGTCGGGTTGCGTTCGAGCTTGCGGAACGCGTCGACCAGGTAGTCGATCTCGTCGTCGGCGAGCGCGAGGCCCAGCTCGACGTTCGCGCGCTCGAGCGCGGCGCGGCCGACGCCCAGCACGTCGACGGTCGCGAGCGGCTTGGCCGGCAGCTCGTCGAACAGGTGCTTCGCGTCGTCGCGCGCGGCAACCACGCTTTCGGTCATCCGGTCATGCAGCGCGGCTGCAACCGCGGCGCGCGCGTCGTCGGACAGCGCCTTCTTGCCGCCGAGCAGGCCCGACTTCAGCGTGACCGTGAATTCGACGCCGCGCTCGATGCGGCGCACCTGCGTGAGGCCGCAGTGCTGCGCGATGTCGGTCGCCTTGCTCGCCCACGGCGAAACGGTGCCGAAGCGCGGCAGCACGACGAAGGTCTCGGTCGTGCCCTTCTCGGCCGCCGGCTCGAACGGCGCGCCGTAGTGCATCAGCGCGTCGATGCGGGCGCTGTCGTCGGCCGACAGCGGCTCGGCCGCATTGACGAAGTGCAGGAACTGGCCGCGTACCGCGACGATGTTGGCGTCGATTTGCCTGAGCGTGTCGAGCAGACGGGTTTGACGGAAATCGGAGAGGGCCGAAGCGCCGGGAAAACACGAGAAGTGAGCCATGGGCTGGACTGACGTCGATGAGTCGCGCGAGGTGGCGACGTGGGGCGAAAGGAAGGCCGTAATTATACCCGGAAGTCGGTCATCCCAGACCGGCTGATCGGCACCCTGATCGGCACCCGTCACGCACCGCGACGGTGCACCGGCATCCACGGCGCCCGGCCGGCCGCCGGGCCGGCGTGCGCGGCCGCGGTGGCCTGTGACCGCAAGACGGCGGAATCGGATGGGGTTGCGTGGCACCGGTTCGCGCGATTTTGGCGCTATCATTCCCGGTTCACCGGGCCGGGGGCCCGTCAGCGAATTCTCACCGGGCGGCGTGCGCGCCGCCCGTCATCGAAGCAATCCATGGATGTCATCGTCATCGGCGGCGGAATCAGCGGCGTCGCCACCGCCTACCAGCTGCGCGCGGCCGGCCATCGCGTGTGCGTGGTCGAACGCCACGCGACCGTCGCGCAGGGCGCGACCTACGGCGACGGCGGCACGCTGCTGCCGAGCCCGCTCGACGTCTGGTTCGGCCCGACCTTCATGCGCCAGCGCCAGCCGCGCGACACCGGCATCGTCTACAAGCCGGGCTTCAACGGCGGCGTGCGCCGCTTCGTCAAGCAGCTCGCCGCGCTGCGCGAACCCGATGCATTCACCGCGCAGTATGCACGGCTGCGCCCGCTGATCGACGCATCGCGCGAGTCGCTCGCCGACATCGAGGCGCGCTTCCAGCTCGAATTCGAGCAGAAAGCCGGGATCCTGCACGTCGTGCGCGACCCGCGCGACTGGGAAGCGCTGCAGCCGGCGCTCGACCTGCTGCGCGCGCTCGACCAGCCGTACCGCGTGCTCACCGCCGACGAATGCGCGGCGCTCGAGCCGTCGGTGCCGGCCGAGCCCGGCTTCGCCGGCGGCGTGCTGCTCGAGAGCGAGCGCACCGGAAACTGCCCGCTGTTCGCGAAACTGGTCAAGCAGACGCTCGACGAGCACGGCGTGCAGTTCCGCTTCGGCGCGGACGTCGCGGCGATCCGCGTCGACACCGGCCGCGCCGCGATCGAGCTCGCACCGGCCGGCGGCCGGCACGCGAAGAAGGCGCACGAGGTCGACGTGATGGCGGCCGACGCGATCGTGGTCGCTGCCGGCGCCGGCAGCCTGCCGCTGCTAGAGCGGCTCGGCTGGCGGCTGCCGCTGCACCCGGTCCGCGCGCATACGCTGACCGCGCCGGTCGCGTACGAAGAACATGCGCCGCACCTGAGCGTCGTCGATTCGATCAAGCGGATCTCGATCACGCGCACCCACCAGCGGCTGCGCATCGGCGGCGGCGCCGTGCTGCAAAGCCTCGCCGACACCGCGAAGCCGCTCCCCGAGCCGCTGTCCGAAGCCGCCCTCGCGCTGCTCGGCCAGGCCGTCCACGACTGGGTGCCGGGCGCCGCGAAGATTTCCGCCGCGCTGTCGTGGCAAGGCACGCAACTGCTGTCGCCGGACGGCCTGCCGGTCGTCGGTCCGACCCCGCATCCGCGCGTGTTCGTCAATTTCGGTCACGGCCCTGCCGGTTGGGGCCTCGCGTGCGGGTCTGCTAAAGTGGTGACAGACTGTCTGGCCGGCGACACGCAGCAGTGGCCCGCCGACGCGCTCGCCGCGCTCAGCGCCGCGCGCTTCACGACCTGACCGCCGCGGGCCCGTCCCGGGGCGCTTCCTCCCGCCGCCATGACCCCGCGATGACGAATACCCGCCCGCTTCCCGATTCCGTCCCGCTCGCGCTGCTGCGCGTCGCCGACCTGCGCGCGGCCGAGGCCGCCGCGACCGCCGAACTGCCGCCGCACACGCTGATGGGCCGCGCGGGCGCCGCCGCCGCGCGCTGGCTGTCCGAACGGGTCGCCGGCGACGATCGCCCGGTCTGGTTCGCGGTCGGCCCCGGCAACAACGGCGGCGACGCGCTGGTGGCCGCCGCGCAGCTGCAGCAGCTCGGTGTCGCGACGCAGGCCTGGATGCCCGTGCCGGTCAAGCCGGACGATGCGCAATGGGCGCTCGGCCTCGCGCGCACGGCCGGCGTGCCGCTGTCGACCGAACCGCCCGCCTCGCTCGACGATTACGCCTGGGTCGTCGACGGACTGTTCGGCATCGGCCTCGGTCGCGCGCTCGACGGTCCGTTCGCCACCCAGGCCGCGCGCATCGCCGCGCATGCCCGACGCGGCGGCCGCGTGCTCGCGCTCGACGTGCCGAGCGGACTGGACAGCGACACGGGCCGGATCGTCGGCGCGGGCGTCGCGGTCGCCGCGACCCACACGCTCACCTTCATCGGCGCGAAACCGGGCCTTTACACCGGTGACGGCCGCGACCTCGCCGGCCAGATCGACATCGCGTCGCTCGACGTCGCCCCACCCGCCGCGCCGGCCATCGTGCTGAATGCACCGGCACGATTCGCCGCCGCATTGCCCGCCCGCGCGTTCGCGTCGCACAAGGGCACGTTCGGCAGCCTCGCGGTGCTCGGCGGCGACACGGGCATGTGCGGCGCGCCGATCCTCGCCGCGCGCGCCGCGCTGTTCGCGGGCGCCGGCAAGGTGCATGTCGGTTTTCTCGGCGCCGGCGCGCCGCCGTACGACCCGCCGTTTCCCGAACTGATGCTGCATCCCGCGGACGGCCTCGACCTCGACGCGATGTCCGCGATCGCGGCAGGCTGCGGCCTCGGCACGCGCGAGGCCGCAGCCACCCTCGTGCGCGACGTGCTCGCGCACGATGCCGTGACGCTGCTCGACGCCGACGCGCTGAACCTCGTCGCGACGCACGCCGACCTCGCGGCCGCCGTGGCCGCCCGCGGCACACGCGGCAATGCGTGCGTGCTGACACCGCATCCGCTCGAGGCAGCGCGGCTGCTCGGCAGCGACACGGCGTCGGTACAGCACGATCGACTGGCCGCGGCCCAGGCGCTCGCCACGCGTTACGCGAGCGTCGTCGTACTGAAGGGTTCGGGCACGGTGATCGCCGCGCCCGACGGCCGCCTGACGATCAACCCGACCGGCAATGCGGCGCTCGCCACCGGCGGCACCGGCGACGTGCTCGGCGGCCTGATCGGCGCGTTGCTCGCGCAACGCGTCGCGCCGTACGAAGCCGCACTCGCGGGCGTCTACCTGCATGGCCTCGCGGCCGATACGCTGACCGCGCACGGCACCGGGCCGGCCGGCCTCACCGCGGGCGAACTCGCGCCGATGGTGCGCACGCTGATCAATCGCCTTTTTTACCCGTCGCCGCGCGCCGACATGTAACGCCGCTATACTGAGTGCCCCCGCCGCACGGCGGGCCCGCTCGTCCGCCGGCCTTCCGATCCCGAGGCGCCGGCGCGGCATTCCTCCCGATTCACGCTTCACTCGAACCGCCATGACGCTGAATTCGCTCCCCGCCTGGACTGCCCTTCAATCCCACTTCGAACAAATCCGCCATGCACGGCTGCGCGACTGGTTCGCGCCGGAAAACGACCGCGCGCCCACCCGCGCCGAACGCTTCACGGTCCCGGGCGGCGGCCTTGCGGCCGACTTCTCGAAGAACCGCATCAACGACGACACGCTGCGCCTGCTCGTGCAGCTGGCCCGCGAAGCGGGCGTCGAAGCGCGCCGCGACGCGATGTTCGCCGGCGAGATCGTCAACCCGACCGAAGGCCGCGCCGCATTGCACACCGCGCTGCGCGCGACGGACCCGCACGCGCCGTTCCATGCGCAGGTCAACGCCGAGCGCGCGAAGATGGCGACCTTCGCGCGCGCCGTGCGCAGCGGCGCGTGGACCGGCTATACCGGCAAGCGCATCCGCCACGTGATCAACATCGGCATCGGCGGCTCGGATCTCGGGCCGAAGATGGTCGTGCACGCGCTGCACCATGTCGCGACGCCCGACATCTCGACGCACTTCGTGTCGAACGTCGACGGCGCCGATCTCGCGCGCGTGCTCGAACAGGTCGACCCGGAAGAAACGCTCGCGATCATCGTGTCGAAGACCTTCACGACGCTCGAGACGATGACGAACGCACGCTCGCTGCGCGACTGGTTCGTCGCGCGCGGCTGCCCCGAGGACGCGCTCGCGAAGCACTTCGTCGGCGTGTCGGCGAACCCGGCCGAAGTCGTGAAGTTCGGCATCGCCGCGGACAACGTGTTCGAAATGTGGGACTGGGTCGGTGGCCGCTATTCGCTGTGGTCGGCGGTCGGCCTGTCGATCATGATCGCGGTCGGGCCCGAGCAGTTCGACGAACTGCTCGCCGGCGCGAACGACATGGATCGCCATTTCCGTGAAGCGCCGCTCGAGCGCAACCTGCCGGTGCTGCTCGGCCTGATCGGCATCTGGTATCGCAACTTCTTCGGCTCGCAGAGCTACCTCGTCGCGCCGTATTCGGAAGCGCTGCACTACCTGCCGTCGTATCTCCAGCAGCTCGAGATGGAAAGCAACGGCAAGTCCGCGCGTCTCGACGGCACGTTCGTCGATTACCCGACGTCGGCCGTCACGTGGGGCGAGCCGGGCACCAACGGCCAGCACGCGTTTTTCCAGATGCTGCACCAGGGCCCGACGATCGTGCCGATCGACTTCATCGCGGTGCTGACGCCCGAGCATCCGCTCGCGAGCCATCATCCGAAGCTGCTCGCGAACTGCTTCGCGCAAAGTGAAGCACTGATGCTCGGCCGCACGCTCGACGAGGCGCGCCAGGTCGCCGGCCCCGGCAAGGAAGCGCTCGCGCCGCACCTGACGTTCCCCGGCAACCGCCCGACGACGACGCTGCTGGTGGACGCGCTGACGCCGCGCACGCTCGGCGCGCTGATCGCGCTCTACGAGCACAAGGTGCTGGTGCAGGCGACGGTGTGGGACATCAATCCGTTCGACCAGTGGGGCGTGGAGCTCGGCAAGATTCTCGGCAAGGTCGTCGAAGCCGACCTGTCGGCCGAGTCGGTCGATCCCGCGAAGCACGATTCGTCGACGACCGCGCTGATCGAGCGCGCGCGGGCAGCGCTCAAGCGCTGACGCGACGGCGTCGAACGCATGCCGGCCGCACCGGGCGATCCACCTGGCACCTGGCGCGGCCGGCAAAAATCCGGTCCCGCGCTATGCCGCGTGCGGTGCGACGATGCGTCCGGCGTCGATGGTGACCATCGTCGCGCAGCGCCGCGCGAGCTCGGGATCGTGCGTGACGAGCACGAGCGTCGCACCGTGCGTGCGATTCAGCTCGAACATCAGGTCGATGACCGCGTGGCCCGTGGCCGCATCGAGGCTGCCGGTCGGTTCGTCGGCGAACAGGATCGCCGGATGCGTGACGAACGCGCGCGCGAGCGCGACGCGCTGCTGCTCGCCGCCCGACAGCAGTTTCGGATAATGCGCGGTACGCTCGCCGAGACCGACCTGCACGAGCAGCGCGCGGGCACGATCGGCCGCGTCGCGCGCACTGATGCCGCCCTGCAGTTCGAGCGGCAGCATCACGTTCTCGAGCGCCGTCAGGTGCGGCATCAACTGGAACGACTGGAACACGAACCCGACCGCGCCGTTGCGCAGCGCGGCACGCTCGTCCTCGTCGAGCTGGTCGAGCGCGCGGCCAAGCAGGCGAACCGTGCCGCTCGTCGCGCTGTCCAACCCGGCAAGCAGGCCGAGCAGCGTCGATTTTCCCGACCCCGATGCGCCGACGATCGCGAGGCTGCTGCCGGGCCGCACGGCGAGCGTGATGCCGTCGAGGATCGTCAGCTCGCCCGTTGCATCGGCAACCCGCTTGCACACGTCATGGACTTCGATGATCGGATCGGTAATCTTGAACATGGACACGACATTCCGCTGGAAAAGGCGCGCGGCACTCGCCGCACTGCTGGGAACCCTGGCCGCAACAAGCATGCCCGCACGCGCCGCGACGGCGGCGGCCCCGACCTCGGGCCAGCCCGCGCTCGTCGTGCTCGGCGACAGCCTGTCGGCCGAATACGGGCTGCCGCGCGACACCGGCTGGGTTGCGCTGCTGCGGCAACGGCTCGCGACCGAGCGAATCGATTATAGCGTCGCGAATGCAAGCGTCAGCGGCGACACCACGAGCGGCGGCCGCGCACGGCTGCCCGCGGTGCTGCAACGGCTCAAGCCGTCGATCGTGGTCGTCGAGCTCGGCTCGAACGATGCGCTGCGCGGCGTGCCGCTCGCGACGACCGAGCAGAACCTGCGCGACATCATCGCCGATGCGCGGCAGGCGCGCGCGAAGGTCGTGCTGGTCGGCATGTACGTGCCGCCCAACTACGGGCCCGACTACACGCAGAAGTTCCATGCGGTCTATACGCGCCTGTCGAAGGAACTCGGCGTACCGCTCGTGCCGTTCCTGCTCGCCGGCATCGAGAACAAGCCCGAGATGTTCCAGCCGGACCAGATGCATCCCGCGCAGCAGGCGCAGGGCATCCTGCTCGACAACGTCTGGCCGGCGTTGAAACCGCTGCTCGGCAAGCCGCGCGGCTGACCTCGCGACTCGCCACCGCCGCAATGCAAAAAGCCCCGCTTCGAGCGGGGCTTCTTGTTGCTGCATGCGAAACCGTGAACGGCGCTTCGCTTGGTTGGCGCTGGGTCGTGGCTTAGTTGCCGCCGTCCTGCGACTGGCTCTGCGTGGTGCCGTACACCTTCACCTTCGAGCGGTCGCGCAGCGCGGCGAGATATGCTTCACCTTCGCTTTGCGCTTCGACCTGCGCCATCTGCTGCTGCGCGGCCGCGAGCTGTTGCGGATCGACGGCCGTACCCGCGATCACCGTGTTCACGCGATAGATCGCATAGCCGTCCGCACCGAGGTCGACACCGACGTACGCCGGCAGCGTCTTAGCATCGACCTTGTAGACGGCGCTCAGCGCGGCCGGCGTCAGACCCTGCGACTGCGTGCGCGACACCTTCTGCGCAGCCGCGAAGCCGTCGGCCGACTTCGACTTCTGCAGCTCGGCCAGCTTCGCCGCACCGTCCTTCTTCGCGAGTTCCGCAGCCTGCTCGGCAACGACCTTCTGACGCACGACGTCCTTGATCGCGTCGAGCGCGGGCACGGCAGCCGGCTTGTAGTCGGTCACGCGCGCCGAGATCAGCGTGTTGTTGCCCACGTCGATCGCCTGCGTGTTGTTCTGGCTCTTCACCGAATCGTTCGCGAACACGGCAGCGAGGAACTTCGGATTGTTCAGCGGGCTCGTCGGCGGCAGTTGCGGATTCGGCGTCGGCGTGACGGTGGCCGTCTGGATCGTCAGCTTGTACTTGTCGGCGGCCGGCTGCAGCGTCTTCGCCTTTTCATACACGGTCGACGTGAAGCCTTCCGCGTTGTCCGTGAATGCCTTCGCTGCGTACTGCTGCTTCAGGTCGATTGCGATCTGGTCCTTCACGTCCGCGAACGGCTTGACCACCGACGGCTTCACTTCCGTCGCCTTCAGGATGTGGAAGCCGAGATCCGACTGCACGACACCGCTCACGTCGCCCTGCTTCAGCGCGAACGCCGCATCGTCGAACGCCTTGCCGCCCGCCGTCGAGCCGCGCGTGATGAAGCCGAGATCGCCGCCCTTCGCAGCCGACGGCGCATCCTGCGAGCTCTTCTGCGCGATCTGCGCGAACTGGTCCGGATGCGCCTTCACGTCCGCCAGCAACTGCTCGGCCTTCGCCTTCGCGGCTGCCTTGTCGGCCGCGCTCGCGCTGCTCGCCGCGGCGATGAAGATGTGGCTCACGCGCACCTGCGCTTCCGAGCGGAAGTGCGTCGGGTTGTCGTCATAGAACTTCTTGATGTCCGCCTCGGTCGGCTGCGCGCTCGCGGCAGCGGCGGCCGGCGAATAGACGAGATACTGGATCGTCGCGGTTTCCGGCGTCGCGAAGCTTTGCTTGCGCGCGTCATAGTACGCGGCGAGCTGTGCGTCGGTCGGCTGTACCTTCGCCGCGTAGTCGCTCGTCTTCAGCAGCAGCGCCTGCACTTCGCGCTGCTGCGCGGCCAGCTCCGACAGGCGTTGCGCCGGGCCCTTCGGCGTGAACGCGCTCGCGATGATGCTCGCCGGAATCTGCTGCAGCGCGAGGCTGTAGCGCACGCGCTCCTGATACTGCTCGGGCGTCATCCCCTGGAACGACAGCAGCTGCGCGTAGCGTTCGACGTCGATCGAACCGTCGGGCTTCTTCAGCGACGCGATCATCGGGTCGCTCATCAGCGCATCGCGCACGGCGTTGTCGGATGCGGTCAGGTGCAGGCGTTGCGTCTCGTCGGCCAGCACGCGTTGCTGGATCAGGCCGTCGAGTACTTGCTTGCGATGTTCGGGCGTGTCGAACGCCTTGATGTCGAACTGCCCGCCGAGCGCCTGGCGCGCCTGGTCGACCTGCTGACGGAACGCGCCGTCGAATTCGACCCGCGTGATCTTGTGCCCGTTGATCGCCGCGACGTTCGCGCTGTCGTCGAAGAAGCCGCGGAAACCTTGGATCCCGACGAAACCCAGCCCCGGCAACACGATCAGGAGCAGGAGCGCCATCATCAGGCGCTGGTGATTACGGAAGAAATCGAGCATGCGTGACGGGAAAATTGGACAAAACGTCCGATATTACAACATACGGGGTGGCACGGGAGAAAAGCAGGTGCGCAACGCGCGGGCGCGATCAACGACGCAAATGAAAAAGCCCGCACGAGGCGGGCTTCTTCATTTTCTGGCGGAGCGGACGGGACTCGCCTACATCCTGCAGGCCGCGGCTGCGCGTGCACGCGCAGCCCTTCGCGTCCCGCCGGAAGCCGCGCAGGCGGCTTCCTCCACTCCGCAGTCACGCGCCCGCGAGCGGGCGCGATCAACGACGCAAATGAAAAAGCCCGCACGAGGCGGGCTTCTTCATTTTCTGGCGGAGCGGACGGGACTCGAACCCGCGACCCCCGGCGTGACAGGCCGGTATTCTAACCGACTGAACTACCGCTCCTTGGTCTGGCTGAATCGTGAAACTGGTGGGTGCTGAGGGGTTCGAACCCCCGACCTACGCCTTGTAAGGGCGCCGCTCTACCAGCTGAGCTAAGCACCCGTTTCCGATTCGTTCTGGCTGCGATCTGCGTTTCGGCATCAACAACCAGCGAGCCCGCAAGTTTAATTCATCCCCGATCATTTTGCCAAGCCCATGCGCAAAAATTTTTAACGCGCGACGCTACACACGATCCCGACGCGCATAAAAAAACCCGCGGACTCGCCGCGGGTTTCGCGAACCACCGTCAGCGACGGCGTTCAGGTTCTCAGTGCTTCACGACTTCCGTCGAACCGGCATCCTTGGCCGCCTCGCCGACCGGTGCCGCAGCCTTCGCCTCTTCTTCCGGCGGCAGCGGGGTCGGCGTACGTTCGAGCGCGAGCTCGAGCACCTTGTCGATCCAGCGGACCGGCACGATCTCGATCGCGTTCTTCACGTTGTCCGGAATGTCCGCGAGATCCTTCACGTTCTCTTCCGGGATCAGCACGAGCTTGATGCCGCCGCGATGCGCAGCCAGCAGCTTTTCCTTCAGCCCGCCGATCGGCAGCACTTCGCCACGCAGCGTGATCTCGCCCGTCATCGCGACATCGGCACGCACGGGAATGCCCGTCAGCACCGACACCAGCGCGGTCGTCATCGCACCGCCGGCGGACGGACCGTCCTTCGGCGTCGCGCCTTCCGGCACGTGGATGTGGATGTCCTGCTTCTCGAACGCTTCGTCCTTGATGCCCAGACGCCGCGAACGCGAGCGCACGACCGAACGTGCGGCCTCGACCGACTCCTTCATCACGTCGCCGAGCGAACCCGTGCGAATCACGTTGCCCTTGCCCGGCATCACCGCGGCTTCGATCGTCAGCAGGTCGCCGCCGACTTCCGTCCACGCGAGGCCCGTCACCTGACCGACCTGGTTTTCCTTCGCCGCGAGGCCGAAGTCGTACTTGCGCACGCCGAGGAACGTATCGAGGTTCTCGCCGTCGACCTTGATCGCGCCCGATGCCTTCTTCAGCAGCAGCATCTTCACGACCTTGCGGCAGATCTTCGACACTTCCCGCTCGAGCGAACGCACACCGGCTTCGCGCGTGTAGTAGCGGATGATGTCGCGGATCGCCTGCTCGGTGACCTCGATCTCGCCGTCCTTCAGACCGTTGTTCTTCTTCTGCTTCGGCAGCAGGTAACGCTGCGCGATGCTGACCTTCTCGTCTTCCGTGTAGCCCGACAGACGAATCACTTCCATCCGGTCGAGCAGCGGCGGCGGGATGTTCAGCGAGTTCGACGTCGCGACGAACATCACGTCCGACAGGTCGAAGTCGACCTCGATGTAGTGGTCGGCGAACGTGTGGTTCTGTTCCGGATCGAGCACTTCGAGCAGCGCCGACGACGGATCGCCGCGGAAATCCATGCCCATCTTGTCGACTTCGTCGAGCAGGAAGAGCGGATTGCGCACGCCGACCTTCGCGAGGCTCTGCAGGATCTTGCCCGGCATCGAGCCGATGTACGTGCGGCGGTGACCGCGGATCTCGGCTTCGTCACGCACGCCGCCGAGCGCCATCCGGACGAACTTGCGGTTCGTCGCGCGAGCGATCGACTGGCCGAGCGAGGTCTTGCCGACGCCCGGAGGCCCGACGAGGCACAGGATCGGCGCCTTGACCTTGTCCACGCGCTGTTGCACCGCGAGGTACTCGAGAATGCGTTCCTTCACCTTCTCGAGGCCGAAGTGATCCTCGTCGAGCACCTGCTCGGCGTTCGACAGATCGTTGTTGACCTTGCTCTTCTTGCGCCACGGCAGGCCGATCAGCGTGTCGATGTAGTTGCGCACGACGGTCGCTTCCGCCGACATCGGCGACATCAGCTTCAGCTTCTTGAGCTCGGCGTCGGCCTTCTTCTTCGCTTCCTTCGGCATGCGCGCGGCGTTGATGCGCTTCTCGAGTTCCTCGAGATCCGCGCCCTCTTCGCCTTCGCCCAGTTCCTTCTGGATCGCCTTGACCTGTTCGTTCAGGTAGTACTCGCGCTGGCTCTTTTCCATCTGGCGCTTCACGCGCCCGCGGATGCGCTTCTCGACCTGCAGGATGTCGATCTCGGCTTCGAGCTGCGCGAGCAGGTGCTCGAGGCGCTCGATGACCGGGAACATCTCGAGGATGTGCTGCTTCTGGTCGAGCTTCAGCGGCAGACGCTCGGCGATCATGTCCGCGAGACGGCCGGCTTCGTCGATGCCGGACAGCGACGTGAGAATCTCCGGCGGGATCTTCTTGTTCAGCTTCACGTACTGGTCGAACTGCGACACGATCGCGCGGCGCAGCGCTTCCGTTTCAGCGCTGTCGGCGTGATCGGGCTCGAGCGGCATCACTTCGCAGGAGAACTGCGTCTCCTGTTCTTCGATCGACAACGCCTTCGCGCGCTGCAGGCCCTCGACGAGCACCTTCACGGTGCCGTCCGGCAGCTTCAGCATCTGCAGGATGTTGGCGATACAGCCGACCTCGTACATGTCCTTTTCGGTCGGTTCGTCCTTGGCCGCGGTTTTCTGGGCGACGAGCATGATGTGCTTGCCGCCTTCCATCGCTGCTTCGAGGGCCTTGATCGATTTCGGCCGGCCCACGAAGAGCGGAATGACCATGTGCGGGAAAACGACGACGTCCCGCAGCGGCAGCAGCGGGAGCGTGATGCGTTCCGGCGGGAGAAGTTGGGTGCCTGACATTTCATTTCCCCATGAGTGGAATCAATTGTTCGGTAATTGAGGCCGCCACAACGAATTGCAAGCCTTCAAGTGCGGGAAATATTCGGTAAGAAAGTAACCACCGCGTGTCGAGTCAGAGTTACCCACAAGATAAACGAAAAAAAGCCGCCCACGATCTCATGAACGGCCTTTTTCGCAGAACATCGTCGGCAAGCCGGTCAGTTCGAACCCGCCACCTTCGGCGTGTCCTCATAGATCAGCAGGGGTTTGCCGTCGCCATCGATCACGTTCTCGTCGATGATGACCTTGCTGACCCCTTTCATCGCCGGCAGCTCGTACATCACGTCGAGCAGCGCCTGTTCGATGATCGAACGCAAGCCGCGCGCGCCGGTCTTGCGGCGGATCGCCTTGCGGGCGACTGCCTGCAACGCGCCCGGCCGGATTTCCAGCTCGACGCGCTCCATCGCGAACAGCTTGTGATACTGCTTGACGAGCGCGTTCTTCGGCTCGACCAGGATCTTCATCAGCGCGGCTTCATCGAGCTTGCCGAGCGTCGCGACCACCGGCAGACGGCCGATCAATTCGGGGATCAGACCGAATTTGATCAGGTCTTCCGGTTCCGTTTCGCGCAGCACTTCGCCCGCGTCGCGTTCCTGCTTGCTCTTGACCGTCGCGCCGAAGCCGATGCCCGTCTTTTCGGTGCGATCGGTGATCACCTTCTCGAGGCCGTCGAACGCGCCGCCGCAGATGAACAGGATGTTGGTCGTGTCGACCTGGATGAAATCCTGGTTCGGATGCTTGCGGCCACCCTGCGGCGGCACCGACGCCATCGTGCCCTCGACGAGCTTCAGCAGCGCCTGCTGGACGCCCTCGCCCGACACGTCGCGCGTGATCGACGGGTTGTCCGACTTGCGGCTGATCTTGTCGATTTCGTCGATGTAGACGATCCCGCGCTGGGCCTTGTCGACCTCGTAGTTGCAGTTCTGCAACAGCTTCTGGATGATGTTCTCGACGTCCTCGCCGACGTAGCCGGCTTCGGTCAGCGTCGTCGCATCGGCGATCACGAACGGCACGTTCAGCAACCGCGCGAGCGTCTGCGCGAGCAGCGTCTTGCCGGAGCCCGTCGGGCCGATCAGCAGGATGTTGCTCTTCGACAGCTCGACGTCGTCCTTCTTGTCGAGATGCTTCAGGCGCTTGTAGTGGTTGTACACGGCCACCGCGAGGATCTTCTTCGCACGCTCCTGGCCGATCACGTACTGATCGAGGATGTCGCGAATTTCCTGCGGGCTCGGCAGATCCGACCGGGACAGGCTGGCCTCGACGCCGGCGGCAGCCGCCTCGTCGCGAATGATCTCGTTGCAGAGGTCGATGCACTCATCGCAGATGAATACCGACGGGCCCGCGATGAGTTTCTTCACCTCATGCTGGCTCTTCCCGCAAAACGAGCAATACAACAGCTTCTCGCTGTTCGAACCTTTTTTGTCCGCCATGAATGTAGAGCCTCCGGACAGGTAGATGACATGATACGCCGAATGCTCCGAACGCCGCGCCTAGGGCGCGACCGGAGTCGGCTGGATGCGCTTGCCGCAGATGCTCAGGGCACTCGGGACGTTGCAGGGGCGCCGCGCAAATCGGGGCGGCACCCCACTTAAGCTCACGGGCGCTTCAGCAGCACCTGATCGATCAGCCCGTAAGCCTTCGCGTCCTCGCTCGACATGAAGTTATCACGGTCGGTGTCGCGCGCGATGCGCTCCACGTCCTGGCCCGTATGCTGCGCGAGCAGGTTGTTCAGCCGTTCCTTCAGGTAGAGGATCTCGCGTGCCTGGATCTCGATGTCGGACGCCTGGCCGCGTGCGCCGCCGAGCGGCTGGTGAATCATCACGCGCGAGTTCGGCAGCGCGAAGCGCTTGCCCTTCGCGCCCGACGCGAGCAGGAATGCGCCCATGCTGGCCGCGAGACCCATGCACAGCGTCGACACGTCCGGCTTGATGAACTGCATCGTGTCGTAGATCGCCATGCCGGCCGACACCGAGCCGCCCGGGCTGTTGATGTAGAGGCTGATGTCCTTGTCGGGATTCTCGCTCTCGAGGAACAGCAATTGCGCGACCACGAGGTTGGCGGTCTGGTCGTTCACTTCGCCGACCATGAACACCAGGCGCTCCTTCAGGAGACGCGAATAGATATCGTACGAACGCTCGCCGCGGCCGCTCGTTTCGACGACGATCGGCACCAGCCCCAGCGCTTGCGCCTCGAAACCCTGCGGCGCGTTCGAAGCAAGCATGTCCAGCAATTCAGCGCGAGTGATCATTCAATGAACCTTGTTCGAATGGAAAATTGAACGGAGGGAAGCCGCCCGCTCAATCGCCATATTAATGGCAACCGTGCGCTTGACGTAAAAACGGCGTGCGGGCCGTCGCTCCGACAGCCGGCACGCCGCTAGAGCAACACTTACGCTTGCGCCGATGCGCTCGCGAGTGCCTCGAAGCTCACTTCCTTGTCCGTCACCTTTGCCTTGCCCAGCACGAAGTCGACGACGTTGCTTTCAACGACGAACGCTTCCATCTCGGCGAGGCGCTGCTGGTTCGAATAATACCAGCGGACCACTTCCTTCGGGTCTTCGTAGCTCTTCGCGAACTCGTCGACTTCCGCGCGGATCTGTTCCGGCTTCGCTTCGAGGCCGTTCGACTTCACGAGCTCGGCCAGCACGAGGCCCAGCTTCACGCGACGCTCCGCCTGCTCGGCGAACATCTCGGCCGGGATCGGTGCGTCCTTCGCGTTCGGCACGCCGCGCTGCGCCAGATCCTGGCGAGCCATTTCGACGAGACGTTGCTGGTCTTGTTCGATCAGGGCCTTCGGCACGTCGAGTTCGGAAATCTTCAGCAGCGCGTCCATCACCTGGTTCTTGACGATGGCTTGCGTGCGACGCTTCGCTTCGCGCTCGAGGTTTTCCTTGATTTCGGCGCGCATCTTCGTCAGGTCGCCGTCTTCGATGCCGAGCGACTTCGCGAATTCGGCGTCGATTTCCGGCAGGTGCGGCCATTCGATCTTCTTCATCGTGACCGTGAATTGCGCCGTCTTGCCCGCCACGTCCTTGCCGTGGTAGTCGTCCGGGAACTTCAGCTCGAACGTGCGCTGTTCGCCGGCCTTCAGGCCGAGCGCCGCCGTTTCGAATTCCGGCAGCATGCGGCCTTCGCCGAGCACGAACGGGAAGTCTTCGGCCGTGCCGCCCTGGAACGCGACGTCGTCGATCTTGCCGACGAAGTCGACCGTCACGCGGTCGCCGTTCTTCGCTGCGGTGTCCTCACCGCCGTCGCCGTGCTCGCCGGCTTCGCCACGAGCGTGGTAGTGCACGCGCTGCTTGCGCAGGATGTCCAGCGTGCGGTCGATTTCGGCGTCGCCGATCGACGTCGTCGAGCGCTCGACTTCAGCCGTCGCCAGATCGCCGATCTTCACTTCCGGGTAGACCTCGAACGTCGCGTCGAACGCGTACGCATCTTCAGCCTGTTCCTGCTTCGGCTCGAAGCTCGGCTGGCCGGCGACGCGCAGGTTTTCCGCGCGGCTGATCGTGAAGAATTCCTGGCCGATCTTGTCGCTCAGCACTTCCGCCTCGACCTGACCCGAGTATTGCTGGGCGACCATCTTCAGCGGCACCTTGCCCGGGCGGAAACCCGGCATGCGAACGTTCTTCGCGAGTTTCTGGATACGGGCGTCGATTTCCTTCTGCACGGTGTCCTTCGGCAGGGAAATCGTCACGCGGCGTTCAAGCTTGCCGAGGTTCTCAACAACGTTAGCCATGGCTTCAATCGTCCTAAAATTATTCGAGCGAATCGGGTTTTCCTTGCCGTGCCTGCCTGCGGCGTGAGGTGCGTCTCACGCACACGCCGCGCCGGAGCGCCACGCCATCCCTGCACGCGCCGGATGGCTAGCGCAAGCGGCTCGGAGCACGGCTTTGGCCGGAAGAATCGACTATTCTAGCAAACAATCTTCCTCATACCGCCAGATCGGCACGACAACCGTGCGCACCCGCGGTGCCGCCCGCTCCCGCGCGCGGATCGCCGCTATGCCGAACGCCGTATCCACCGCGGGCCCACCATCCTGTAAGCTCCGATTGAAGGTACGCCGCGGCCGCGGCCGCCATTCTTCACACCAATCACGCCTTCCGGAGACACCATGCCGCAACACCCGTCCGCGCCTGTCGTCGTCATCGCGCCCGATTCGTTCAAAGGCTCGCTTTCCGCCGAGCAGGTCGCGGACGCGATCGCCACCGGCATCCGCCGCGCCCGGCCCGATGCGGTCGTGCGCCGCTGCCCGATGGCCGACGGCGGCGAAGGCACGCTCGACGCGATGCTGGCGGGCGGCGGCACGCGGCGCACGCTGCAGGTGGCCGGCGCGTCGCTCGCCGCACGCGATGCGGCGGTCGGCGTGATCGACGCGCGCACCGCGATCGTCGAGACTGCCGAGATCGTCGGCATTACCGATGCGGTCGGCATGAGCGTGCCGGTCGACGCGCGCAGCACGCGCGGCATGGGCGAAGCGATCCGCACGCTGCTCGACGAGGGCGTGCGCCGCTTCTTCGTCGCGCTCGGCGGCAGCAGCACCAACGACGCGGGCGCAGGGTTGCTCGCGGGCCTCGGCCTGCAATGCTTCGACGCGGCCGGCCAGCCGGTCGAACCCGTGCCGGCACGACTCGCCGACATCGCGCGGATCGACGCGGCGGGGCTCGATCCGCGCCTGCAGGACGCGGAATTCATCGGCATGTCCGACGTCGACAACCCGCTGACGGGCGCGCATGGCGCAACCGCGGTGTTCGGTCCGCAAAAGGGCGTGACGCCCGCGCAGGTCGCGACCCTCGACGCCGCGCTCGGCCATTTCGCCGACCTGCTCGAGACCGCGCTCGACCGGCGCTGCCGCGACCTGGCCGGTGCCGGCGCCGCGGGCGGCCTCGGCTTCGCGCTGCACATGCTCGGCGCGCAGTTCGAAGCCGGCGCGGAAGTCGTCGCGCGGCAGGTCGGGCTCGATGCGGCACTGGCCGGCGCCGACTGGCTGATCACCGGCGAAGGCCGCTCCGACGTGCAGACGCTGCACGGCAAGGCGCCGTTCATCGCGTGCCGCCACGCGCGGGTCGCGGGCGTGCCCGCGTCGCTGCTGTCGGGCGCGGTCGACCCGGCCGCACTGCCGCGCCTGTCCGAACACTTTTCCGGCTGCTTCTCGCCGGCGCCCGGCCCGATCACGCTCGACGTCGCGATCCGCGACGCGGCGAACCTGCTCGCGAACGAAGCGGAACAGTTGACACGGCTGAAGTACGGCGCACACTGACCGTTGACCCGAGCGCGCGATACAGGAACAATCGGGCCCGCCCTTTTTCTTCAGGATTCGACATGAAAGGCCGACAAGCCGGGCTCGACCAGTTTCTGACCTATCGCCTCCATGCGCTCGCGAAGCGATCCGACCGCGGGATCGCCGACGTGTACCGGCACAAGCTGGACATCTCGCTGCCCGAGGCGCGCGTGATCGCCGCCGTCGGCGCCTTCGGTCCGTTTTCGATCATGGATCTCGCGCGCCACACCAATCTCGACAAGAGCCAGGCGAGCCGCGCGGCGGAAGCGCTGCTGCGCCAGGGGCTGCTCGAGCGAAGCGCGAGCGAGGAGGATGGCCGGATCGTGCTGATCGCGCTGACCACCGACGGCCGCGCGCTGCATCGCAAGATCATGCCGATCGTGCGCAAGTGGAATGAAGGCTTGCTCGCGTGCCTGTCCGACAGCGAGCGCCAGACGTTCGAGCGGCTGCTCGACAAGGTGGTCGCGAGCGCGATCGAACGCGACGACTGAACCGCTTGGCGGGCGTAGTCGGCGCCGCCCCTATCGCGAAGGTGCGGCATGGGCTGCAATCGCTGCGGCCGCGCACATGTTTCAGGCGCCTGCCGCTTTACCCGGATTTATTCGGATGAATCCCGCGGGCCGCCCGAGTCGCGCAAGCGTGGGCGGCGGCCCGGGCGACCGCTCGCCGTTTCGTCATTCTTCCCTGCATGCCGGCCATCGCCGCCGCGCTCTCCCTCCGCTACAGCCCGCTGTTCGCCGCACGCTGACGCAGCAACCCCAGCACCGCGTCGCAATACGGCGTCGGCACGCCGAGCTTGCGCCCCAGTTCAGGAAACACGCCGAGGATCGGCCCGATTTCCAGCGGCCGCCCGGCCTCGAAATCCTGCAGCATCGATGTCTTGAACGCGCCGAGCTTGCGCGTCACGGCAATCCGCTCCGGCCCGCTCATCCCCGCATCGAGGCCGAGCTTCGCGCCGATCGCGGCCGCCTCCTCCATCATCCGCAACGCGAGATCCCGCGTGAACGGATCGTCGAGCAGCTGCTCGGCGGTCGACCCCGTCAGCGCGCTCAACGGATTCATGTTCATGTTGCCCCACAGCTTCGCCCAGATCTCGGTGCGGATCGCCGGCGTCGACTCGACGTCGAAGCCGCCCGCGGCAAGCGCCGCCGCGAACCGCGCGGTCGGCGCGGCGAGCCGATGGTCGGGCGAGCCGACGATCAGGCGGTTGCCGCGGCCGCGGCGCACGACACCCGGTGCATCGGTGCTCGACGACAGGTGCACGACGCAGCCGATCGCCTGTGCGGGCGGCAACGCCGCCGAGACTGCACCCGCCGGGTCGACCGCGTCGAGCGGCACGCCGTCGAGCGGGCCCGCGAGCCCGTGCGTGAACCACCACGGCAGCCCGTTCATCGCGGCGACGATCACCGTGCCGGGCCCGACCAGCGGCGCGATGCGCGCGGCCAGCGCCGGCAGCGCCTGCGCCTTCAGCGCGATCACCACGTAGTCCTGCACGCCGAGCGCAACCGCGTCGTCGCTCGCGCGCACCGGGACCGACGACATGACGCCCGCCTCGTCGATCACGCGCACGCCGTGCGTGTCCAGTGCATCGAGCGTCGCACCGCGCGCGAATGCGCTCACCGTCATGCCGGCCCGCGACAGCGCGGCCGCGAGCAACCCGCCGATCGCGCCGACACCGACCACCGCCACGCGCACCGACCCTGAATTCGTGTCGTTCATGATGGAAATCCGTCTACCGGGAGCTGACGAGCATAACGCTCAATGGTTGCGGATACAACCATTCGTGCCAGCACCCGCATGCCTGTGCCGGCACGAACGATTCAGCGCGCCGCGCCACCTGCCTCCACCGGCTCGTCGTCGGTCGGGCCGCCCGTCGCGCCGAGCACGCCGGCGATCTGGCTCTTGTCGTGCATGCCGAGCTTGCGGTACGCGCAGCGCAGGTAGTGACGCACGGTCGTCGGCGAAATCGCCATCTGCTGCGCGACCTCCTTGTGCGAACGGCCGGCACCGTAATAGCGGATCGCCGCCAGCTCTCGCGGACTCAGCCGGTCGAGCAGCGAGCGCGGCCGCGCCTCGATCTGGAACAGTCCCGCGACGGGCACGCACTGGATGCGCAACGCATCGCCGATGAACGGCTGGCCCGACTGGCGCCGCACGTGCGCGACCAGCGGCTCCGGTACGCGCGGGCCCGTCCACGCCGGCCATTCGGTGCGCAGCACGTCGTCGAAGCCGTGATCGGCGTGATGCAGCACGCCGAAGTTGTCGCACAGCGCGCGCGCCGCCGGCGCCACCGCGTCGCCGCGCTCGCGCGTGAGCTGCGCCGCGCGATTGATCGTCAGCGCGGCCGCCAGATGCGGGATCACTTCCTCGAAGCGGCTCGCGTCGTCGTCGCTGAACGGACGGTTCAGGCCCTGGCGGTAGATCGACATGAACGTCGTCAGCCCGAAGCGGCGGTCGAGCGTACACACGCACATCAGTTGCGCCAGCCCGTACTTCACGCACCAGTCGCGAAACCGCGCGTCGAACCCGGGCTCGACGACCGACAATCGCACCGCGCGACCGTGCGCGCCGAGCAGCGTGCGCTGCGCGAGCGGATCGCAGTCGCGCACGCGTTTCCAGTCGCTGAAGAACGCATGCGGCAGACGGTAGAGGAAACTGTTGTGCATCACGGGGCCGGTCGGCACGTGCGTCGCGACGCCGGTCCACGCG
The DNA here is from genome assembly GCF_003853505.1 of Burkholderia sp. Bp9015. Taxonomy (NCBI): domain Bacteria; kingdom Pseudomonadati; phylum Pseudomonadota; class Betaproteobacteria; order Burkholderiales; family Burkholderiaceae; genus Burkholderia; species Burkholderia sp. Bp9015. Next base: position 124,934 of record NZ_QTPZ01000003.1, on the reverse strand, counting down.
GCGTCGAACGGGATGAGCCCCTGCAGCAGCGAAAAGAAGCGGCACTCGAATTCGCCGATGCCCGACTGCGCGGCGAGCGCGTACAGATCGAGCAGCATCAGGCCGAGTTCGCGCCGCGCCGCGTCGCCGCGGGTCACGCCGTCGAAATCGGCGCGGCGCGGCGGCAGCGGCGGCCAGGCGGATTCCTCGAGCACGATCGCGGCCGGCACGTCGCGCAACGCGTCGAGATCCTGCCCGATATCCGTCGTGATCCTCACCTTCCGCTCCCCTGCCCGATCGGGCCGCTGATGCGCGCAACGCAGACCGGCCGATTATAGCGACCGGCATTTTTGGCGGGCGCCGCCGCCGGAGTACACGACAGCCCCATCCATTTGAACGGGACGCCGCCCGTTGCTGCCGCGCAGCACGCCGCGCCGCGGCGTCGCGGCGCGTCCATGCCGTGCACCGCGGGTTTTCCATACCGTTCATCTGCACGACTGTTCGCCGGTTTTCCCGCTGCGGACACTGCGTCGCGACAACACCAACGACAAACGATGCAGGACGGTATGGAGAACCCCACGTGATGACACCCCGCTTCATCCGCACGGCGACGGCCGCCGCTGCGCTCGCTGCGTGCAGCTTCGCCGCACACGCGCAATCGACCCTCACGCTGTACGGCGCGCTCGACGCCGGCGTGCAGTACCTGACGCATGCCGACGGACGGCACGCGGCCGTGCAGTTGCAGAACTACGGCATCCTGCCGTCGCAGGTCGGGCTCAAGGGCACCGAGGATCTCGGCGGCGGCTGGCGCGCGCTGTTCAAGCTCGAACAGGGTCTCAACATCAACGACGGCACCGCGACCGTCCCCGGCTACGCGTTCTTCCGCGGCGCGTACGTCGGCATCGCGGGGCCCGTCGGCACCGTCACGCTCGGCCGGCAGTTCAGCGTGCTGTTCGACAAGACGCTGTTCTACGACCCGCTGTGGTACGCGTCGTACAGCGGCCAGGGTGTGGTCGTGCCGATGAACGCGAACTTCATCGACCACTCGATCAAGTACCAGTCGCCGGCGTTCGCCGGCTTCGATGTCGAGGCCCTCGCCGCGACGGCCGGCGTCGCGGGCAATACGCGCGCGGGGCGCGTGCTCGAACTCGGCGGCCAGTACACGAGCAACGGGCTGTCGGTCAGCGCGGTGCTGCATCAGGCGCACGGCGACGCGTCGGCGGCGGGCGACGCGTCCGCGCGCCGCCGCGAGCTCGGCACGCTCGCCGCGCGTTATGCGTTCGCGACGCTGCCGCTCACCGTCTACGCGGGCGTCGAACGCCTGACCGGCGACCTCGATGCGGCGCGCACGATCGTCTGGGGCGGCGCGCGCTACCTGACGTCGGGCGGAATCGGGCTGAACGCGGGCGTCTACCACACCGATTCGCACACGCCGACGATCGGCCGCCCGACGCTGTTCATCGCGAGCACCACCTACGCGCTGTCGAAACGCACCGTCGCCTACCTGAACCTCGGTTATGCGCGCAACAGCGGCCAGAGTTCGCAGACCGTCTACGAATACGACCCGACACCGCTCGCCGGCGCATCGCAGTTCGGCGCGATGGTCGGCATGTACCACCTGTTCTGATTCCGTCCAGCGAGATTCCGCCATGAAAACCCTTTGCTCCACCGATGCAGCACTGCCGTCCGACGGCCGCGCGTCGCGGTTCGCGCGCTCGACGCTCGTCGCCCTCGTCGTGTTCGCGGCCATCACGCCGCTGCTGCTGCTCGTCGCGCCGGCCGTCGCCGGTCAGTTGGCGACACAGCTCGGGCTGTCCGCGTCGCAGATCGGCACCTACTTCTTCGTCGAACTCGGTGCGTTCAGCCTCGCGACCGTGCCGTCGTACCTGTGGCTCGGCCGTGTCGATGCGCGCCGCGTTGCCGCCTGCGCGATCGCGCTGTTCGGCGCGGGCAATCTCCTGACCGCGCTTTGGATGCCCGGCTTCGTCACGCTGCTCGCGTTGCGTGCCGTCACCGCGCTCGGCGGCGGCTCGCTGATGGTGCTCTGCATGACCAGTGCGGCCACGAGCGAGAACAGCGATCGCGTGTACGGCCTCTGGGTTGTCGGCCAGTTGATCGCCGGCGCGATCGGCCTGTTCGTGCTGCCACACGTGTTCGCCGGGTTCGGGCTGCGCGCGCTGTACGTCGCGCTGGCCGTGCTCGCGCTGCTTGCCGCGCCGCTGTCGCGCGGCTTTCCGGCGACGCTCGGTGCGCGGAGCGCGTCGGCGCGGGCCGCGCGCGGCGCTGCGACGAATACGCCGCAGCGCTTCGTCGCGCTCGCGATCGGTGCGGTGCTGACCTTCTATCTCGCGATCGGCAGCGTGTGGACCTTCGCGAGCCGCGCGGCAGCGGAAGCCGGACTCGATCCGCAAGCGACCGGCAACGTGCTCGCGATCGCGAGCGTGATGGGGATTGCCGGCGCGGCGCTCGCATCCTGCGCGGGCGGCCGGCTTGCGCGGCGCACGATGCTGGCCACCGGTTACGCGCTGCTCGCGGCGTCGCTCGTCGCACTCGCCGCGCTGCCGCATGCGCGCGGCTACAGCGCCGCGATCTTCGCGTTCAAGTTCGCGTGGACGTTCGTACTGCCGTTCATTCTCGCGACCGTCGCACAGATCGATACGTCCGGGCGCCTCGTCGCGACGCTCAATTTCGTGATCGGTACGGGCCTCGCGGCCGGCCCGCTGCTCGCCGGGCTGTTGCTCGATGCCGGCGGCACGATGCACGCGCTGTTCGCGGCCGCCACTGCCGTCGCGATCGCGTCGTTCGCCGCGCTGCGCCATATCGATCGCCGCGCGCGGATTGCCGCGGCTGCCATTTCCTCCCAACCGTGACAGGTCAAGCACATCCATGAATCGCACTGCCTTCTTCACCGACGAACGCACGTTCTGGCACACCGGCGGCACGCACGCGCTGTTCTTCCCGGTCGGCGGCTGGGTCCAGCCGCCATCGAGCACCGGCTACGCGGAATCGCCCGATTCGAAGCGCCGCTTCCTGTCGCTCGTGCAGGCGTCGGGCCTTGCCGCTCACCTCGACCTGCGCGGTGCCGCGCCGGCCACCACCGGCGATCTGCTGCGGATTCATCCGGCGAGCTATCTCGACGCGTTCCGCGCGCTCAGCGATGCGAACGGCGGCGACCTCGGCGATCTCGCGCCGTTCGGCAAAGGGAGCTACGAGATCGCCGCGCTGTCCGCCGGCCTCGCGATCGCGGCAGTCGACACGGTCGTCGGCGGGCATGCGGCCAACGCGTTCTCGCTGTCGCGCCCGCCCGGCCATCACTGCCTGCGCGATCGCCCGATGGGCTTCTGCCTGCTCGCGAACATCCCGATCGCGATCGAGGCCGCGCGCGCGAAGCATGCGATCGAGCGCGTCGCGGTGATCGACTGGGACGTGCATCACGGCAACGGCACGCAGTCGATCTACTACGACGATCCGGACACGCTGACGATCTCGCTGCACCAGGACCGCTGCTTTCCGCCCGGCTACAGCGGCGGCGACGAGCGCGGCGAAGGCGCGGGCGTCGGCGCGAACCTGAACGTGCCGCTGCTCGCGGGCAGCGGCGACGACGCGTATCGCCATGCGTTCGAGCGGATCGTGCTGCCGGCGCTGGAACGGTTCCGGCCGGAGCTGATCGTCGTCGCGAGCGGTCTCGATGCCAGCGCGGTCGACCCGCTCGCGCGCATGCAGTTGCATACCGACAGTTACCGGTACATGACGCGGGCGGTGAAGGAGGCGGCACGGCGCCACTGCGGCGGACGGCTCGTGATCGTGCACGAAGGCGGCTATTCGGAGGCTTACGTGCCGTTCTGCGGACTCGCGATCGTCGAGGAACTGGCCGGCATCCGCACCGAGGTCGCCGATCCGATGCTCGACCTCGCGATCGCGCAGCAGCCGGGCGAGCGGTTCGTCACGTTCCAGCGCGAGCTGCTCGACGAACTGGCCGCGTCGTTCGGGTTGTAACGCGCGCTCACCAACGAGATGGGGCCGGCCCTTGCGCGATCGGTGCGGATGGGGTTTCCTGTGCTTTTATACCTGCCAGGCCCGGGCCCCTCTTCAGATGAAATCGTCTCCGCGCGAACCCGACACCAACGACAAAGCGCGCCGCCAGCCTTCGAAGCTCGCCCTGAATATCGCCGCGGTGCTGGTCGGCCTCGTCACGTTCGCGATCGGCGTCGCGTGGTTGATCTATAGCTGGATCGTCGATCGCGAAGCGCAGTATTTCGCGATTCCGCTGGTGTTTTCGGTGCCGGTGATCGTGGCGGTCGCGGTGCGGAGTTTCTGGGACTAGGCGCGCGCCGAACGACAAAGCGCCGCGGTCGGTCGACGCGCGGCGCCTTTCATCAAATGCGGTAGCAATATTGGCGGTCCGCTCCCGGCCGCTCACAAGCCCGCGTGCCGACACGGGTTGGGAACCGCGCCCTGATACCCGCTGGCGAAACCCAGTGCGGAACCGAGCAGCGCCGTGCCGATCGATTTCAGGACGGTTTCGCCCGACAGCGACACCCCGCTCGAAATCAGCCGGCCCGAATAGGCCGAACACTCCGGGGAGGCTGCGCCGGTCTGCACGGACCTGGCGCTCCACGCGACGTTGTCGGCGGCCGTCGTGGCAGATGCCGGTACGGCCAGCGCGAGCGTGAGTACGGCAATCGATGTGTGTGCGATGTTCTTCTTCATGGACGGTCCTCGGCAGGGAGCACTGCGTACGGGAACTGTAATGAAGAGATGATACGCGCTACGCGACCCGAATTTCCGTGCGCTGGACAGGAGCCGTGTATCGGCGAAAATCGTCATCAACAAAAAAGCGCTGCCGGTCAGCCGACCGGCAGCGCTTTTTTTGAACGGTCCTGGGCGGAGCCCGTTCGACTTCATGGTGCGTGAGGCCGGACTCGAACCGGCACACCCTTGCGGGCGTCAGGACCTAAACCTGGTGCGTCTACCAATTTCGCCACTCACGCGCATTCCTGTCGCCTGACCGCGCGGCACGCAAGAAGCGTGCTCCACGCGCCCGGGCGTCATGCCGGCCCGAAAACCCGAAAACCGGCACGCCCGATCAGGCGAGCGCGAGATTCTACCCGATCCGCGCAGCATTGTCTCGCCCCGCCGGCGCCCGTCGGACAGCGGTGCTAGAATGCCGCGCTCGACGTGCCGGCCACGCGCCGGCACGCGCCCCCCCGAACCCGCCTCCGCCACGACCCCACCCGTGAACTTCGACGACTACTGTCAGCAAAAGGCCGCCCCCGCGGGCTCCAGCGTCTACTACGCGCTGCGCCAGGCGCCGCTCGCCGCCGCACCGCGCCTGACGGCCCTGTTCGCGCTGCGCCGCGAACTCGAGGAAACCGTCAAGGAAACCAGCGATCCGACCGTCGGACACACGAAACTCGCGTGGTGGCACAAGGAACTCGCGGCGCTCGCCGCCGGCGAACCGTCGCACCCGGTCACGAAGGCGCTCGCGCAGCACCACCCGGCGATCGGCGCAGAAACCAACGCGCTGCGCACGCTCGTCAACGGTTACGGGATGGATCTGGAACAGGCGCGTTACCTGGATTTCGCGAACCTGCAGCGCTACATCGCGCAGGTCGGCGGCACCTTTGCGTCGCTGGTCGCGCGCGCAAGCGCCGCGAATCCGGCCGAACCGCAACCGTGGGCCGCGCAGGCCGGCCACGCGCTGATGCTCGCGCAATTCGTGCAGGAACTCGGCAACGATGCGCGCCACGGCCGCATCTATCTGCCGATCGACGAACTGCAACGCTACAACGTGACCGCCGCCGACCTGCTGAATCGCCGCTACAGCCCGGCCTTCAGCGAGCTGCTGCAGTTTCAGACGGCCCGCGCGCGCGAAGCGCTCGCCGCCGCCGACGCGGCGATCCCCGCGTCCGAACGCCGCGCGCAACGCACGCTGCGTGCGCAGATCGCACTGGCCGGCGCGCTGCTCGACGAAATCGAGCGCGACGGCTACCAGGTGCTGCACCAGCGTATCGCGCTGACGCCGATCCGCAAGCTGTGGATCGCGTGGCGCGCCGCACGCGGCCGCTGATCCGCCCCGTCACGCACGACCGCCTCACACCTTCAGCAGCGGCAGCGTCTCGAAGCGCTGCTGCAGCACGTGCGTCGCATCGAGCCCCCACCACGGCCCGAGCACGGTCGCATAGAGCTGGCGGAAATCGACGGCGACCGGCAGGTTGCCGTTGCCGTCGAGATGCCCGAGTGCCGGCGTCGCGCCGTACAGCCCGCCGGCCACGCGGCCGCCCATCACGAAATGCGGCGCGGCGGTACCGTGATCGGTGCCGTTGCTCTGGTTCTCGCGCACGCGCCGCCCGAATTCCGCATACGTCATCACGAGCGTCTGGTTCCAGCGCCCGAGCTCGACCAGCGCGCCGCGCATCGCACTCATCCCTTCCGCGAACTGCCTGAGCAGCGCCGCCTGCTGCCCCGGCTGGTTCTGGTGCGTATCGAAACCGTTGAGCGTGAGCCGCAGCACCGCGACGCCGTCCTGCGCGCCGGGCCCGGACGCCTCGCATGCCGCGAGCACCTGCATCGCGGTCTTCACCGAGGTCCCGAACGTACCGGCCGGAAAGGCCGTCCTGAACTCGCGCATCCCGCCGCGCGGGCGCAGCCGGTCGGCCGCCTTCACGATGTCGTTCTCGACCTCGATGATGTGCGCGAGCGCCGGGTTCCGTTCGCGCAGCGACGACGGTTCGGCCAACCGCGCCGCGCGGATGAACTGCGCGGGATTGACGAGCGCGATCGCGCGCGCGCCGTTCGCGAGCGGTCCCATCTCCGCACTGCCGAGCACGACGCCGTCCGCCGCGAAGCCGGGCGGCACCGGCGCCTGCGCGAACGTGCGCGTGAGCCAGCCTTCGTGCAGGTACTGGTCCGAGCGCGACGCGGTGTCCCAGATCTCGATCGAGCGGAAATGCGACAGGTTCGGCTGCGGATAACCGACGCCCTGCACGATCGCGACCTGTCCGTCGCGCCACAGCGGCATCAACGGCGCGAGCGACGGGTGCAGCCCCGTCTGCGCGTCGAGCTGCAGCACCTGGTCGCGCTTGATGCCGATGCTGCGGCGGAACTGGTAGTAGAGCGGATCCGCATAGGGCACCACCGTGTTGAGGCCGTCGTTGCCGCCCTTCAGTTCGACGAGGATCAGCACGTTCGCATAACCGGTCGCCGGCTGGCGCCTGACCGCGACCATCGATGCCGCCTGCGCGGGCGGCTGCCACAACGACACGCCCGCCGCGGCCGCGGCGCCCGTCAGCGTCAGAAAATCACGTCGGTTCATCGTGCATCCTTCGGCTCGCCGTGCGGCATGGCCACCGCGGCAGCGTGCCTGTTCGTCGTCGTTTCGGTCGTTTCAGTCATTTCAGTTGATAGGCCGGATCCATCAGTAGCGCCTCGAGATACGCGCTGCCGGTCGAGTCCGTATCGATCGCCGCGACCGGCGACACCGGCAGCACCGCATGCTGCAGCTGGAGCTCGGTCGACAATCCCGCAATCGCCTGCGGCCGCGCACGATACTGCGCGAGCCAGCGTTCGAGGTCGAATCGCAGGCCGCCGCGCGCGAGTTTGACCAGCGCGCCGCGCATGCCGGCAACCGACGCGGCGTCCGCAACCGGTATCGCCTGCGCCCGCGCATTCGGCGACGGCGGCGCCATCGCATGCGCGGGCGAGCGCATGCCGGCCGTCTCGGTCGCGCGGAACAACTGCTCGACGAACTGCTTGCGCGCCAGCAGCGTGGTGCTGTTGATCCACATCGCGCCGCCCGGCCAGCCCTTCACGTTCGGCGGATAGAACAGGTTCTGCCCGAGCGTGCGCACGGTGTTCGCGAGCGTCTGCGGATCGCCGTACGCGACGTCGAACAGCCGCACCGACCCGACGACGAACTCGGCCGGCGACTTCACGAGCACGCCGCGATTGCGCGGATCCCAGAACGCGTCGGTCGACCAGAGCGCGGCGAGCGCCGCGCGTATGTCGTAGCCGCTGGCGCGAAACCGCTCGGCCACGGCATCGAGCGCGCCGGCGTCGGGCGTATCGGACACGAATTCGTGCCACAGCTTGCCGGCGATGAAGCTTGCCGTCTCGGGCCGCTTCAACAGGATGTCGAGAAACCCGTCGCCGTCGAACGCGCCGGTCTCGCCGAGGATCGTCTTGTCGCCCGCGTCGTGCCAGTCGGGCCGCACCTCGAAGCGCAGCGTATCGGGATCGACGCTCCAGCCGGTCATCGCGCGCGCGGCTTCGGTCACGTCCCGCTGCGAGTAATGCCCTTCGCCGAGCGTGAACAGCTCCATCACCTCGCGCGCGAAATTCTCGTTCGGGCGGCCCTTGCGGTTGCTCGCGCCGTCGAGATACTGGAGCATCGCCGGATCCTTCGCGACCGCATGCAGCAGCGTGCCGAAGTTGCCGAGCGCCTCGCGCCGAAACAATGCATTCTGCGCGGCCATCGTCTGCGGATACGGGACCTTGTCCTGCCCGGACGTGAAGTGCCCGTGCCAGAACAGCGTCATGCGCTCGGTGAGCGGCGACGGCGTGACGATCATCTCGTTGACCCAGGCGGCGCGCAGCGCATCGTAGCGGACATTGCGCTCGCGCTGCTCGTCGCGGCGCATGTCGGGCGTCAGCGCCTGACGCTGCGCGCGCGTCGGCGGCAGCTCGGCGATCCAGTCGGGCCACGTCGTCACGGGCTCGCGCCGCACGCTGTCGAGCGTGTCGGCCACGACCTGCGCGCGCGTCATGCCGACGACGCGCGCGACGTCGGCGGGCGCGGGAGAGAACCCGGTGCGGCTGAGGAAAAACAGTGCGTCGTCGGCATCGAGCGGCGACTGCATGGCAGGCGACGGCGCCGGGGCGGCAGCGTTCGCTTTCATCGTCGTGGACTCCCGGAGCGCACCAGCGGTGCGGATGCCGGTTCAACGGCGGCACGCATCCGAAAGTTGACCGAAAAATTGCTACGGAATCTTTCCGCGCCGTGCGAACGCGCGTGCGTGTCAGCGCTTGTACAGCTCGCGAACGGCGTCCTCGATGTGCTGGCGCAGCAGGTGGCGCTCCTCGGGCGTCATGTGCCCGTCGCGACGGTGCTGATCGAGATCGGGAGGCACGGCGGAACGGACCGCCGTGTCGGCGGCGCGGTCGGGCTGCGGCGCTTTGCCGCGCGGCAGCTTGCGCGACGAGGCGCCCTGCTCGGGGCGCTGCGCATACGCGAAGTTCGACGCATATGGACCGGCAAGTGCGATCGTCAGCATCAGTGCAATCCGGGCAGATCGCATGACCGTCCTCGCTTCTTTGGTCGATTTGTTCCCTTCGTCACGCGGCAACCGGTTACCTCTGGTACTTGAAAAACCCTGCGGAATTCGGGTGTACAAAGATGAAAGATGGAGTGCAGGGGAGTATCTACCGAATTTCAGCTTCGAGTAAAGGAATCTCTATAGCCTGCCTTTACTCCGCGCGACACTACGGGTAAATTTTGTAACGGACTGTAACGCGCGAAAATACGCGACCGTGCGTGATTTCCCATTCGCGATAAGATGCCGCTCATGGAAACGAAAAACCCCTCCAAGATTCTCGTCGTCGACGACGACCCGCGCCTGCGCGATCTGCTGCGCCGCTATCTCGGCGAGCAGGGTTTCAACGTGTACGTCGCGGAGAACGCGACCGCGATGAACAAGCTCTGGGTGCGCGAGCGCTTCGACCTGCTGGTGCTCGACCTGATGCTGCCGGGTGAAGACGGCCTGTCGATCTGCCGCCGCCTGCGCGGCAGCAACGACCGCACGCCGATCATCATGCTCACCGCGAAGGGCGAGGACGTCGACCGCATCGTCGGCCTCGAGATGGGCGCCGACGACTACCTGCCGAAACCGTTCAACCCGCGCGAACTCGTCGCGCGCATTCACGCGGTGCTGCGCCGCCAGGCGCCGGCCGAACTGCCTGGCGCACCGTCGGAAACCACCGAGGTGTTCGAGTTCGGCGAGTTCTCGCTGAACCTCGCGACGCGCACGCTGACGAAGTCGGGCCAGGAAATTCCGCTGACGACCGGCGAATTCTCGGTGCTGAAGGTGTTCGCGCGCCATCCGCGCCAGCCGCTGTCGCGCGAAAAGCTGATGGAGCTCGCGCGCGGCCGTGAATACGAAGTGTTCGACCGCAGCCTCGACGTGCAGATCTCGCGCCTGCGCAAGCTGATCGAACCGGATCCGGGCAGCCCGCGTTTCATCCAGACCGTCTGGGGCCTCGGCTACGTGTTCATTCCGGACGGCGCCGCCTGATCTTTTCTCTTTCCGGTTTCGCCCGTCCACGGCCCGTCCCATGCGTATCGACCGGCGCCTCCTGCAGCTCGCGTTCGGCGGGCTGTTCTGGCGCACCTTCCTGCTGATCGCGCTGCTGATCTCGGTCAGTCTCGCCGCGTGGTTCCAGAGCTTTCGCGTGATCGAGCGCGAGCCGCGCGCGCAGCGCGTCGCGCTCCAGCTCGTCGCGATCGTGAAGCTCACGCGCACCGCCCTGCTCTATTCCGATCCCGATCTGCGGCGCGCGCTGCTGCAGGATCTCGAGAGCAACGAGGGCGTGCGCGTGTACCCGCGCGAAAAGACCGACAAGTTCAAGCTGCAGCCCGACGAATCGCTGAACCGCCTGATCGAACACGACATCCGCAGCCGGCTCGGCGACGATACCGTGATCGCGCAGTCGGTCAACGACATCCCGGGCGTGTGGATCAGCTTCAAGATCGACGACGACGATTACTGGGTCGCGCTCGACCGCGACCAGCTCGACAGCGTCACGGGCCTGCAGTGGGCCGGCTGGGGCCTGTTCGCGCTCGCGCTGTCGCTGTTCGGCTCGGCGTTCATCACGAGCCTCGTGAACCGGCCGTTCTCGCGGCTCGCGCTCGCCGCGCGGCAGATCGGCTCGGGCCAGACGCCCGAGCTGCTGCCCGAGCGCGGGATGGGCGTCGCGGCCGACACCAACCGCAGCTTCAACCAGATGGTGCGCGACCTCGAACAGCTCGAGGCCGACCGCGCGCTGATGCTCGCGGGCATCTCGCACGACCTGCGCACGCCGCTCGCGCGGCTGCGGCTCGAGACCGAGATGAGCCCGTCCGACCAGGCGACCAAGGACGCGATGGTCGACGACATCGAGCAGATGGACCGCATCATCGCGGCCTTCATCGACTACGCGCGTCCGACCCAGCGCAAGCCGGAGCCGGTCGACCTGTCGTCGATCGCGCACGAAGTCGCCGCGCGCGTGTCGGGCGAGGACGGCGTCGAGATCCGCACGCGGCTCGCGCCGACCGCCGTGATCGAAGCCGACGAGACCGACATGCGCCGCGTGATCGGCAACCTCGTCGAGAACGCGCGCAAATACGGCCAGAGCCGCGACGACGGTGTGTCGCGCATCACGCTCGAGACGCGCGTGACGCACGCGCGCGTCGAGCTGTCGGTGAGCGACGAGGGCCCGGGCATCCCCGAGGACCAGTTGCCGCTCGTGATGCGGCCGTTCTACCGCGTCGACACGGCGCGCACCAAGGCGGACGGCACGGGGCTCGGCATGGCGATCGTGCTGCGCCTCGTCGGCCGCTATCGCGGCGCGCTGCGCCTGCGCAACCGCAGCCCCGAAGCGGGCCTCGAAGTCACGCTCGAATTCCCCGGCGCCGGCAAGGCGCGTGCGACGGCGTGACGCGTTCGCGCACGCTTCTTGCGCGTCACACTATCGGCGCGGTTGAAAAAAACTATGGGAATCGTTAGCCAAAAACTATTGAAGCGATTTATTAATAGTGTTATAGTCGTGCCCATGCTGTCACATCAACGTTGCAGCACCGAGGTAGCTTGACTCAGTCTTCTTCCCAACTCACACAGGAGTATCCGCATGAAAACCGTGGGCGATAAACTCGAAGCATTCACCGTCGTAGCCGCGAAGCCGGGCTTCAACAATCACGAGGAAAACGGCCAGTCGGCGTTCGAGACCGTCACCGAAGCGTCGTTCCCGGGCAAGTGGAAGATCATCTACTTCTATCCGAAGGATTTCACGTTCGTGTGCCCGACGGAAATCGTCGAGTTCGCGAAGCTGACGAAGCAGTTCGAAGAGCGCGATGCCGTCCTGCTCGGCGGCAGCTCGGACAACGAATTCGTGAAGCTCGCATGGCGCCGTGAGCACAAGGACCTCGACAAGCTGAACCACTACTCGTTCGGCGACGTCAAGGGCGAGCTGATCGACCAGCTCGGCGTGCGCGACAAGGAAGCCGGCGTGGCCCTGCGTGCAACGTTCATCGTCGATCCGGACAACACGATCCAGCACGTTTCGGTGAACAACCTGAACGTCGGCCGTAGCCCGGAAGAAGTCCTGCGCATTCTGGACGGCCTGCAAACGGACGAACTGTGCCCGTGCAACCGTGCAGTCGGCGGCGCAACGCTGTAAGCGCATCGATGCACGAAGCCCGCGGCGCACGTCCTGCCTGCGGGCTTTTTTAACGGCCAACCCATAGGAGATATCAATGGAATTCATCGATTCGATTAAGGCACGTATCCCCGACTACGCGAAGGACATTCGCCTGAACCTCGACGGCACGATCTCGCGCTCGTCGCTCGAAGGCACCGATGCAGTCGGCGTCGCGCTGGCGGCGGCGGTCGCGGCGAAGAGTACCGTGCTCGTGAAGACGATCCGCGAAGCCGGCGTGCTGTCGCCCGAAGAGACGAACGCCGTGCTGACGGCGGCCGCGCTGATGGGGATGAACAACACCTGGTATCCGTATGTCGAGATGGCCGACGATGCCGACCTGAAGACGCAGCGCGCCGAGCTGCGGATGGGCGCGTATGCGTCGCACGGCGGCGTCGACAAGCGCCGCTTCGAGATGTACGCGCTCGCCGCGTCGATCGTCGGCAAGTGCCACTTCTGCGTGAAGTCGCACTACGCGCTGCTGAAGAACGAGCAAGGGATGTCGACGACGCAGCTGCGCGACGTCGGCCGCATCGCGTCGGTGATCAACGCCGCCGCGCAGGTGATCGCCGCCGAAGGCGAATAAGCAGCCACGCGAACGGCAGCGCGATACGGCGGTCAAGCGCGCCGGATCGCGCCGCAAAACGAAAATGCCACGCAAGCGCGTGGCATTTTTCATTCCGGCGGCGCAACCTGCGCGCCGCTTCGGACCGGCGTCGGGCGCTCACGCGCCCTGCTTCACCAGCAGCGCGGCGGCCTGCGCCTCGATGCCCTCGCCGCGGCCGAGGTAGCCGAGCTTCTCGTTGGTCTTCGCCTTCACGTTCACGCGCTCGAGCGGCAGGCCGAGATCGGCCGCGAGGTTCGCGCGCATCCCGTCGATGTGCGGCGCGAGCTTCGGCGCCTGCGCGATCACCGTGCTGTCGACGTTCTGGATCGTGAAGCCGGCCGCCTTCACGCGGGCGACGCATTCGCGCAGCAGCACGCGGCTGTCCGCGCCCTTGAACGCCGCGTCGGTGTCGGAGAAATGGCGGCCGATGTCGCCGAGCGCCGCCGCGCCGAACAGCGCGTCGGTGATCGCGTGCAGCAGCACGTCCGCGTCCGAATGGCCGAGCAGGCCGCGCTCGTACGGAATCGTCACGCCGCCGATGATGAGGGGGCGCCCCGGGACGAGCTGGTGCACGTCGTAGCCTTGTCCGATTCTGAAGTCCATGCGTAATCCGGTTTGAGATGAGGTGAAAGTCAGGAAGCGTTCGCGGGGCGCGCGAGGATCGCTTCCGCGAGCGCGAAATCTTCCGGGTACGTGACCTTGAAGTTGCGCAGGCTGCCCTGCACGACGCGCGGCGTATGGCCGGCCCATTCGATCGCGCTGGCCTCGTCGGTCAGGTCGTGCCCTTCGCGCTGCGCGCGCAGGATCGCGTCGCGCAGCATGCCGATGCGGAACATCTGCGGCGTCTGCGCCTGCCACAGCGCGTCGCGCGACTCGGTGCGCGCGATCGCGTCGCCGCCGGCCGGCACGCGCTTGAGCGTATCGGCCACCGGCAGCGCGACGATGCCGCCGACCGGGTCGTCCTTCAGCGTCGCGACCAGCGTGCGGATCAGCGCCGGCGTGATGCCAGGGCGCGCGGCGTCGTGCACGAGCACCCAGTCCTGCTCGGTCGCGCCGAATTCGGCCAGCTCGAGCAGCCCGTTGAGCACCGACGCCTGCCGCGAGCCGCCGCCGCAGCGGCGCACCGCGAAGCGCAGGCCCGCGAAGCGGCGCGCATCGAAGTGCGTGTCGTCGGGCGCGAGGACGACGAGCGTCTGCGCGAATTCGCTGCACGCGTCGAACGCGGCGAGCGTGTAATGCAGGAGCGCGCGGCCGGCCAGCGTGCGGTATTGCTTCGGCACGGCCGAGCCGGAACGGCTGCCCGTGCCGGCGCAAGGAATCAGGGCGAAAAGTCGGGGAGTCACGAAGGGGAAACGCCGGAAAGATGAAATCGAGAAGCGGATTTTATAATAGGTCTTTCGTCTCGACCGGCGCGCCGCGTCGCGCCCGTGCCCGCCACCCCTGCCGTCCCTATGCCAGACAACGCTTCCACCCCGTTCGCCTCGCCCGTCGCCCGCGTCAAGCCGGGCCAGCGGTTCGCCTTCGACGGCGCGCACGGCTCCGCCGACGCACTCGCCATCGCCCGCTATCTCGCCGACAACCGCGACGCGGTCCCGCTCCTTGCGGTGATCTGCGCGAACGCGGTCGACGCGCAGCGGCTGTCGCAGGAACTCCGCTACTTCTCGCCGGAGGCGCGCGTGCGCCTGCTGCCGGACTGGGAAACGCTGCCGTACGACACGTTCTCGCCGCACCAGGATCTCGTCTCCGAGCGGCTCGCGACGCTGCACGACCTCGGCGAGGGCCGCTGCGACATCCTGCTGGTGCCCGCGACCACCGCGCTGTACCGGATGCCGCCCGCGTCGTTCATGGCCGCGTACACGTTCGCGTTCGCGCAGGGCGAGCGGCTCGACGAGGCGAAGCTGAAGGCGCAGCTCACGCTGGCCGGCTACGAGCACGTGAGCCAGGTCGTGCGGCCCGGCGAATACTGCGTGCGCGGCTCGCTGATCGACCTGTACCCGATGGGCTCGCCGCTGCCGTACCGGATCGACCTGTTCGACGACCAGGTCGACTCGATCCGCGCGTTCGATCCCGATACGCAGCGCAGCCTCTATCCGGTGCGCGACGTGCGCCTCCTGCCCGGCCGCGAGTTTCCGTTCGACGAAGCGGCGCGCACGGCCTTCCGCAGCCGCTGGCGCGAGACCTTCGAAGGCGACCCGAGCCGCGCGCCGATCTACAAGGACATCGGCAACGGCGTGCCGTCGGCCGGCATCGAGTACTACCTGCCGCTGTTCTTCGACGAGACGGCCACGCTGTTTCACTACCTGCCGCAGGATGCGCACCTCGTGTTCGCCGGCGACCTCGAAGCGTCGATCCGCCGCTTCACGGCCGATACGAAGCAGCGTCATGCGTTCCTCGCGCACGACCGCGAGCGGCCGATCCTGGAGCCGCAGCGGCTGTTCCTGTCCGACGAGGATTTCTTCGCGTTCGCGAAGCCGTTCGCGCGCGTCGTGCTGCCCGCGCAGCCGGCCGGCGGCTGGGCGACGGCCTTGCCCGAGCTCACCGTCGATCGCCACGCGGACGATCCGCTCGCCGCGCTGCGCACCTTCGTCGAAGCGTCGGGCAAGCGCGTGCTGCTGACGGTCGAATCGGCCGGCCGCCGCGAGACGATCCTGCAACTGCTCGCCGAGCATCGCCTGCGTCCGGCGTCGAACGACCACTTCGCGGGCTGGCTCGAAAGCGACGCGCCCTTCGCGCTCGGCGTCGCGCCGCTCGCGAGCGGCTTCGCGGTGCCGGGCGAAGGCTACGCGATCGTCACCGAAACCGAGCTGTACGGCGCGCTCGGCCGCCGCGCCGGGCGCCGCCGCCAGGAACAGGCGAGCAACGTCGACGCGATGGTGCGCGACCTGTCGGAGCTGAAGGTCGGCGATCCGGTCGTGCATGCGCAGCACGGCATCGGCCGCTACATGGGCCTCGTGTCGATGGATCTCGGCGAAGGCGAGACCGAATTCCTGCATCTCGAATACGCGGGCGACAGCAAGCTCTACGTGCCGGTCGCGCAGCTGCACGTGATCTCGCGCTACAGCGGCGCCGATCCCGACAGCGCGCCGCTGCACGCGCTCGGTTCGGGCCAGTGGGAGCGCGCGAAGCGCAAGGCCGCGCAGCAGATCCGCGATACGGCGGCCGAGCTGCTGAACCTGTACGCGCGCCGCGCGGCCCGCGAAGGTCACGCGTTCGCGCTCGAGCCGCGCGACTACGTGAAGTTCGCGGAAAGCTTCGGGTTCGAGGAAACGCCCGACCAGGCCGCGGCGATCGCGGCCGTGATCGGCGACATGACGAGCGGCAAGCCGATGGACCGCCTCGTGTGCGGCGACGTCGGCTTCGGCAAGACCGAGGTCGCGCTGCGCGCCGCATTCATCGCGGTGATGGGCGGCAAGCAGGTCGCGCTGCTGTCGCCGACCACGCTGCTCGCCGAGCAGCACACGCAGACCTTCGCCGATCGCTTCGCCGACTGGCCGGTGCGCATCGTCGAGCTGTCGCGCTTCAAGACCGCGAAGGAAGTGAACGCGGCGATCGCGCAGATCAACGAAGGCAGCGTCGACATCGTGATCGGCACGCACAAGCTGCTGTCGTCGGACGTGCAGTTCAAGCGCCTCGGCCTCGTGATCATCGACGAGGAACACCGCTTCGGCGTGCGCCAGAAGGAAGCGCTGAAGGCGTTGCGCGCGGAAGTCGACGTGCTGACGCTGACCGCGACGCCGATCCCGCGCACGCTCGGGATGGCGCTCGAGGGCTTGCGCGATTTCTCGGTGATCGCGACCGCGCCGCAGAAGCGGCTCGCGATCAAGACCTTCGTGCGCCGCGAGGAGGAAAGCGTGATCCGCGAGGCGATGCTGCGCGAGCTGAAGCGCGGCGGCCAGGTGTATTTCCTGCACAACGAAGTCGAGACGATCGAGAACCGCAAGGCGATGCTCGAGGAGCTCGTGCCTGAAGCGCGGATCGTGATCGCGCACGGCCAGATGCACGAGCGCGAGCTCGAACGCGTGATGCGCGATTTCGTCGCGCAGCGCGCGAACGTGCTGCTGTGCACGACGATCATCGAGACCGGCATCGACGTGCCGAGCGCGAACACGATCATCATGCATCGCGCCGACAAGTTCGGCCTCGCGCAGCTTCACCAGTTGCGCGGCCGCGTCGGCCGTTCGCACCACCAGGCGTACGCATACCTGCTGGTCCACGACCCGCAGTCGCTGACCAAGCAGGCGCAACGCCGCCTCGAGGCGATCCAGCAGATGGAGGAACTCGGTTCGGGCTTCTATCTCGCGATGCACGACCTCGAGATCCGCGGCACCGGCGAGGTGCTCGGCGACAAGCAGTCGGGCGAGATCCACGAGATCGGCTTCCAGCTGTATACCGACATGCTGAACGACGCCGTGAAGGCGCTGAAGAACGGCAAGGAGCCCGACCTCACGGCCCCGCTCGCCGCGACGACGGAAATCAACCTGCATGCGCCCGCGATCCTGCCGGCCGACTACTGCGTGGACGTGCAGGAGCGGCTGTCGCTGTACAAGCGGCTCGCGAACTGCGAGCACGGCGACGCGATCGACGGCATCCAGGAAGAGCTGATCGACCGCTTCGGCAAGCTGCCGCCGCAGGCGCACGCGCTCGTCGAGACGCACCGGCTGCGGCTCGCCGCGAAGCCGCTCGGCATCGTCAAGATCGACGCGAGCGAGGCCGCGATCGGGCTGCAGTTCGAGCCGAACCCGCCGATCGATCCGATGCGGATCATCGAGATGGTGCAGAAGCACCGGCACATCAAGCTCGCGGGCCAGGACAAGCTGCGCATCGAGACGCGCTCGCCCGATCTCGCGATCCGCGTGTCGACGATCAAGGAAACGCTGCGCGCGCTCGCCCCGCGCGCCGACGCGGCGAGCGCGGCACGCTGACGGCACGGCCGCGATGCTGCACCGCATCGCGGCCGGCGAAGGCGGGCCGGCGCGTTTTTGAGTATGATTTTCCCATTCCTCAGACGGAGTTTTGCCATGTCCACTCTCGACGCGCCGGCGCCGTCCGCCGCAACCCAAGGCGACGCCTCGCTCGTCAGCCTGCCCTGGATCAAGCAGCTGGTGTCGATGGACACGACGAGCCGCGTGCCGAACCTCGGCCTGATCGAAACGGTGCGCGACGCGCTCGCCGCGAAGGGCATCCAGTCGACGCTCACGCACGATCCGCGCGAAGGCTGGGCCAACCTGTTCGCGACCGTGCCCGCGCACGACGGCTCGACCGACGGCGGCATCGTGCTGTCGGGGCACACCGACGTCGTGCCGGTCGACGGCCAGCAGTGGGACAGCAACCCGTTCGAGCCGGAGTTGCGCGACGGCCGCCTGTACGGCCGCGGCACGTGCGACATGAAGGGCTTCATCGGCGCGGCGCTCGCGCTGCTGCCGGAGATGCAGGCGACGAAGCTCGCGAAGCCGATCCATTTCGCGCTGTCCTACGACGAGGAAATCGGCTGCGCGGGCGCCCCGCTGCTGATCGCCGATCTGGTCAAACGCGGCGTGAAGCCGTCCGGCTGCATCGTCGGCGAGCCGACCAGCATGCGGCCGATCATCGCGCACAAGGGCATCAACGCGTACCGCTGCTGCGTGCGCGGCCACGCGGCGCACTCGTCGCTGACGCCGAAGGGCCTGAACGCGATCGAATATGCGGCGCGCCTCATCTGCCACATCCGCGACATCGCCGAGCGCTTTCGCGCCGAAGGCCCGTTCGACGCGCTGTACGACGTGCCGTTCACGACCGCGCAGACGAGCACGATCCAGGGCGGCAACGCGATCAACACGGTCCCGGCCGAATGCCGGTTCGACTTCGAGTTCCGCAACCTGCCGACGCTCGATCCCGAACAGATCTTCGCGCGCATCGAAGCGTATGCGCGGGAAACGCTGCTGCCGCAGATGCTTCGCGAGCATCCGAACGCGGCGATCGAGTTCTCGAAGATCGCCGCGGCGCCCGGGCTCGACGCGACCGAACAGGCAGCGATCACGCAGCTGGTGCGCGCGCTGACGGCCGACCAGGACAAGCGCAAGGTCGCCTACGGCACGGAAGCCGGCCTGTTCGAGCGCGCGGGCATCCCGAGCATCGTCTGCGGGCCCGGCAACATCGAACAGGCGCACAAGCCGAACGAGTATGTCGAGCTCGCGCAGCTCGCCGCCTGCGAGCAGTTCCTGCGCAAGTTCATCCGCAGCATGTCGGTCGACGCACACTGACTGCCCCCGCCACGCCGGCCTGCGTGTGCGGGCCGGCCCCCTCCCGCCACCCGCCACCCGCCACGTCATGTCGACTGACCAACAGCGCACTGCCCATACGACGATCGACGGCGAACCGATTCCGACGCTCGACGAAATCGCCGCGCAGCATTTCGCGTTGTCGCCGTGGGTCGCGCGCACGCCCGTGTTCGAGCGTGCCGACCTGCCGTCCCTCGAGGGCACGCACGTCAACTTCAAGTTCGAGCTGCTGCAGGTGAGCGGCAGCTTCAAGGCGCGCGGTGCGTTCACGAACCTGCTGGCCCTCGACGAAGCGCGCAAGAACGCCGGCGTCACGTGCGTGTCGGCCGGCAATCACGCGGCGGCCGTCGCGTATGCGGCGATGCGGCTCGGCAGCAGCGCGAAGGTCGTGATGTTCCATACCGCGAGCCCGGCGCGCATCGCGCAGTGCAAGCAGTACCGCGCGGAAGTCGTGCTCGCCGGCAGCGCGTCGCAGGCATTCGACGTCGTGCGGCGGATCGAGGCCGAGGAAGGTCGCTTCTTCATCCATCCGTTCAATGGCTATCACACGATTCTCGGCACCGCGACGCTCGGCTACGAATGGGCGACGCAGACGCCCGATCTCGACGCGGTGATCGTGCCGATCGGCGGCGGCGGGCTCGCGGCCGGCATGGCGACCGCGCTGCGGCTCGCGAATCCGCGCGTGCACGTGTACGGCGTCGAGCCGGAAGGCGCCGACGCGATGAGCCGCAGCTTCGCGGCGAATCACACGATCCAGATGAGCGCGATGCAGACCATCGCCGACTCGCTGATGGCGCCGCACACCGAGGAGTACAGCTACCAGCTGTGCCGGCGCCACGTCGACCGCATCGTCACGGTGTCCGACGACGCGCTGCGCGCGGCGATGTTGTTCCTGTTCTCGCAACTGAAGCTGTCGGTCGAACCGGCGTGCGCGGCTGCGCTCGCGGCGCTGCTCGGCCCGCTGCGCGAAACGCTGCAGGGCAAGCGGGTCGGCGTGCTGCTGTCGGGCACGAACACCGATCCCGCGACGCTCGGCATGCATCTCGCGCACGCAAAACTGCAGCACTGAACCCGCGCACGATACTCAGGGTTATCCCCAGTTTATGTTGACAGCCCTGTTGATAACCCGCCGGACAAGCACGCAAGTGGTTGAGCGCGCAGCGTTTTACGCGCGCGAAGCGCGCCGGACGCGAAATAGGCAGATAGCGCCGCCGAACGCATGGCCCGCGGCGTGGCAACGTCGTACGCGGCAGATGATCGGCGCGGCAGCCGTCGCGCTACTTGCCGGTTGCGCGGCCCCGCCCTCGCCCGTCGTCGACGCTTCCGTTGGCTGTCTGCGGCCGGACATGCACCGGATGCTGCAGGCCGACCTGCTGTTCGGGCGCGATATCGCGGGACGCGGCCCCGTCACCGAAACGGAACGCGCGGCCTTCCTCGCCGAGGTCGTCACGCCGCGCTTTCCGGACGGTTTCACGGTCTGGGACACCCGCGGCCAATGGCGCGACCGCGCCACCGGCCGGATCATCGGCGAAGCGAGTTTCGTGGTCCGTATCGTCGCCGACGACACCGCCGATACGCACGCGCGGCTCGTGGCGATCCGGCACGCGTACCGCGAGCGCTTCCGGCAGGACTCGGTCGGCATCACGCTCGTACCGGCCTGCGCGTCGTTCTGATTCGTCCTCCCGCTGGCTGATGCGCGAAGACACATAAAAAAAACGGGCGCCCGAAGGCGCCCGCCGCATGCGACACATCCGCGTATCGCTTACTTGTTCTCGAACATGTCCATGATCTGCTGCTTCTCCTGCTGCGTGACGGGCGGCGGCGCGAGCCCCTCCGAGCCGGCCGAGCCGAGCGCGTCGTTCGCGCTGATCGCATTCGCGGCCGGGTTGATGTCCACGCTGCCGACGAAGCCGTTGCCCGGCGTGCGATCGGCGTAGTACAGCTCGCCGTCGATCGAGGTCAGGCCGTCCGGCATCGGCATCTGCTGCTCGGGCACGCCGTTCAGCGCGGTGCGCATGTAGTTCACCCAGATCGGCAACGCGAGCTGCGCGCCGAATTCGCGGCTACCGAGGCTCTTCGGCTGGTCGAAGCCCATCCACGCGACCGCGACGAGCGACTGCTGGTAGCCGGCGAACCAGCCGTCCTTCGCATCGTTCGTCGTGCCCGTCTTGCCCTGCAGGTCGCTGCGGCCGAGCGCGTTGGTGCCCGCGCCCGTACCGGCCGTCGCGACCGTGTGCAGCAGGCTGTTCATCACGTATGCGTTGCGGCCTTCGATCGTGCGCGGCGCGGTGCCGCCGGCGATCACCGGCTGCGATTTCTGCAGCGGCTGGCCGCGCGCGTCGTCGACTTCGGCGATCAGGTACGGATCGACCTTGTAGCCGCCGTTCGCGAAGACCGCATAGCCGGTCGCGAGCTGCAGCGGCGTCACGAGGCCGGCGCCGAGCGCCATCGGCAGGTACGGCGGCGTCTTCGCCGGATCGAAGCCGAAGCGCTGCGTCACGTACTCCTGCGCGTACTGCGTGCCGATCGACGCGAGGATCCGGATCGACACGAGGTTCTTCGAACGCTGCAGGCCGGTGCGCATCGACATCGGGCCGTCGGGCTGGTCGTCGTCCTTCGGTTCCCACGCGGTGCCGCCCGGCACGCTCGGCGGGAAGTACAGCGGCGCATCGTTGATGATCGTCGCCGGCCCGAGGCCCTTGTCGAGCGACGCCGAATAAATGAACGGCTTGAACGACGAACCCGGCTGACGCCACGCCTGCGTCACGTGGTTGAACTTGCTCTTGTTGAAGTCGAAGCCGCCGACGAGCGAACGGATCGCACCGTCCTGCGGCGCGATCGCGACGAGCGCGCCTTCGACCTGCGGCAGCTGCACGATCTGCCAGCCCGTCTTGCCGTCCTTCAGCACGCGCACGATCGAGCCCGGCTTGATGTGCAGCGTCGCGTTCGCGCGCGGGCTCAGCGCGGCCGACACGAAGCGCAGGCCGGCCGGGCCGATCGTCGTCGTGGCGCCGCCGACGAACTGCACCTCGACCGCGTTCGGCGACGCCGACAGCACCACCGCCGACTGCAGGTCGCCGTTGTCCGGGTGATCGGCGAGCGCGTCGTCGATCGCCTCGTCGCGATCGTCGCCGGCCGCCGGCAAGTTGATCGAGCCTTCCGGCCCGCGATAGCCGTGGCGGCGCTCGTAATCGAGAATGCCGCGGCGCACGGCCTGGTACGCGGCTTCCTGGTCGGCCGAGTTGATCGTCGTCGTGACGGTCAGCCCGCGCGTATAGGTTTCGTCCTTGTACTGCTGGTACATCATCTGCCGCACCATCTCGGCGACGTATTCGCCGTGCACCGCGTACTGGTTGCCCGGCGTGCGCACGCGGATCTCTTCCTTCACCGCCTGGTCGTACTGCGGCTGCGTGATGTAGCCGATCTCGAGCATGCGCTTCAGGATGTACTCCTGGCGCACCTTCGCGCGCTTCGGATTGACGACCGGGTTGTACGCGGACGGCGCCTTCGGCAGCCCCGCGAGCATCGCCGCCTCGGCGAGCGTGATGTCCTTCAGGTCCTTGCCGAAATACACGCGCGCGGCGGCCGCGAAACCGTACGAGCGCTGGCCCAGGTAGATCTGGTTCATGTACAGCTCGAGGATCTGGTCCTTCGTCAGCGCCTTCTCGATCTTGTACGCGAGCAGCATCTCGTAGATCTTGCGCGTATACGTCTTCTCGCTCGACAGGAAGAAGTTGCGCGCGACCTGCATCGTGATCGTGCTCGCGCCCTGGCGCGCGCCACCGTGCATCAGGTCGGCCACGCCGGCGCGCAGGATGCCGAGGAAGTCTACGCCGCCGTGTTCGTAGAAGCGGTAGTCCTCGATCGCGAGCACCGCCTTCTTCATCACGTCGGGAATGTCCTGGAAGCGCACGAGGCTGCGGCGCTCCTCGCCGAACTCGCCGATCAGCACGTGATCGGCGCTGAACACGCGCAGCGGCACCTTCGGCTGGTAGTTGGTCAGCGCATCGAGCGACGGCAGTTGCGGCGCCATCACGACGAGCGCGTAGCCGACGATCAGCGCACCGACGATCGCGAGCGTCGCGATCAGGCCGACGAACCACAGCGCGACGCGCGAGCCGAACGAGCGGCGCGCGCCGTCCCCGCCGCCGCGGCGCTGCGCGCGCCGGTCGTCGCCGCGCTCGTCGTCATCGGGGTAATAGGCCCCCGACGGCGAACGGCGCAACGTGTAGTGAGGTTCGTTCCGGTCGGAAGGAGAAGACGGTCGTTTGATGATTGGCATGTCGGAATGGCGGGCGGCGTGGCGCCCTCGGACGCATGCGGAAAATGCAAGCGGATGAATCAGAGTGGGTGCATCGTGGCAACTGTCACGTCGACAGACCCCGCCGCGCGGCGATCCGTTCCCGCGACGTGACAGCGCATTTTAATGAAATCGACCGATCGGCTTCGCGATTTTTTGTAAAAATTCCCGCACAAGCATGAATTGCGGAACGTATTGGCGCCATGCTCCGCCTATCATGGACTCGCGACCCGGTGCGCGCCGCGGCGTTTCTTTCAGATGCGAAAGGTGGAAACCTGCACACGCACGGCGCTTGAACTCCAGCGCTTAAGCCGTATTTAAGGGGCCGGCGGTGTAATATCCGCCGGCTCACGCGGGTCGGAACCGATTCGCGACGGGCATTGCCGCCGACGCGGCACCTTTCAACCACGGAGGATTTCATGTCGCTTTTCGACTCTGTTTCGCGCACGATCAAAGGCCTGCTGAACGATGCGGCCGACTCGGTACAGGATCCGTCGCGCGACGCACGGCAGATCGTGCGGGAGCTCGACGACAGCATCGGCCGTGCCGAGAATTCGCTGATCGAGATCGAGGCACAAGTCGCGACCCAGCGCAGCAAGCGCGATGCGGCCGACGACAAGGTGAAGAAGTACGAGGACGGCGCGAAGCGCGCGCTGCAGGCGGGCGACGAAGCGCTCGCACGCGAGGCGCTCGCCGCGCAGTCGAACGCCGAAGCCGAGCGCGATGCGCTCGCGGCCGAGCTGACGACGCTCGAGCCGTCGGTCGACAAGCTGAAGGGGCAGATCGCCGACATGCGTCAGCGCCGCAACGACCTGAACGCACGCTCGAACATCCTGCAGGCCAAGCAGGAAATCGCGCAGGCGAAGGATGTCGCGGCAAGCGCGTTGGGCGGCATCGGCGGCAAGAACCTGTCCGAGGACTTCCAGAAGCTCGAGGACAAGGTCGCGCTGCAGAATGCGCGTTCGGACGCCCGCCTGAATTCGGCCGACACGTCGAGCGGCAAGGCGCTCGACGACAAGCTCGCCGCGCTGAACAAGGGCCCGTCGGTCGAGGACCGCCTCGCCGCGCTGAAGAAGCAGCTCGACACGCCCGCGCAGTAACGGCAGGCAACCGCGCCGCGGCCCGCCGGGCGCGCGGCGCGCACCGATCGTCAGGAGACGGGCGCCCGCGCCCGGTTCGACCATGAAGAAATCTCTCGCCGCACTCGGCTTCTCGCTGATGCTGCTGTCGTCCGCCGCCTTTGCGGTTCCGTCGCTGCAGCAAGTCGAGCAGTCGATCGCGCAACGTGACTGGCAGCGCGCCGACACGCAGCTGTCGCAAGTCATCGACGCCCATCCGAACAATGCGCATGCGCGCTATCTGTACGCACAGGTGCTGGACCGCGAAGGCCGCGCGTCCGACGCGCTCGCGCAACTGCAGCGGGCGAAGTCGCTCGATCCGCAACTGCGCTTCACCGACGCGTCGCATTTCGCGCAGACCGAATCGCGCATTCGCGCCGACGCCGCGCGCGTGAGCGGCGCGAGCGGCAACGCACCGTCGGCCACGCAGGCCGGTTCGTTGCAGTCGTCGCTCGCACCTGCCGCGCCGGTTGCGAAACACGGTCCGTCGACCGGCATGTGGATCGGCCTCGGGCTGCTCGTCGCGGTCATCGCGCTGGTGCTGCGCTGGACGTTGCGGCGCGCACGCTCGGCCGACGACAGCCGTGCCGGCGACGAACGCCGCGCGCAGTTGAAACGCGCGACCGACGTGCTGAACGACATCCGTCCGCTGAAACTCGACGCGAAACTGTCGACGGCGCCCGGTGCCGCCGCGCTCACCAGCGAACTCGAAGGCATCGAGACCGATGCACGCGCGCTCGTCGAAGCGCTGTCGAACGGCAAGAACCCGGTGCCGCCGTATCGCATCGACGAACTCGAACAGCGGCATGCGAGCGTGAAGGCGCGCGTCGAAGGCCGCCCCGATCCGAGCGCGCCGCCCGCTGCGCCCGCGAACGGCAGCGGCTCCGTGTATGCGCAGGAAGCCGATCGCGTGACCGGCATGCAAGGGCAGCCGTATCAGCAGCAACCGTACCCGCAACAGCCGTATCCGCCGCAACCGTATCCGCAACAGCAGCCGCCCGTCGTGGTTCAGCAAGGCGGCGGTTTCGGCAGCGGAATGGGCGGGCTGCTGACCGGCGTGCTGCTCGGCGAAGCGATGTCCGGCGGCCGCGAACGCGTAGTCGAACGCGACGTGATCGTCGACGACCAGCGCCGGCGCCAGGAGAACAACGATCCGGGCTTCGACCTCGGCCGCGGCGACGATTCGAACTGGAGCGACGGCAATGGCGGCGGCGGCGTCGATCTCGGCAGCAACGACGACGGCTGGACCGACGACAACACCTGAGCATGGCTCGCGCGGGCGTCGACGCATCGCGCCGCGCCCGCCCCCGCGCTTTCTTTCATTTCCACTCGCGCCGGCCCGGTGATTTGTTAATCATTTCAAGATGGGCTACCGGCAATGGGGCACGTTCGCTATCATGCGGCCATCGGCGTGCCCCCGATCCGACCCATCAGACGCTTCGCAGCCCTGCGCGTCGCGGCACGCCTCCTCTCGCCCAACCAGGAGAAAGCCGCTCATGAGCATAATCAAGGAATTCAAGGAGTTCGCCGTCAAAGGCAACGTGATGGATCTCGCCGTCGGCGTGATCATCGGCGGCGCGTTCTCGAAGATCGTCGACTCGGTCGTGAAAGACCTCATCATGCCGGTCATCGGCGTGCTGACGGGCGGTCTGGATTTCTCGAACAAGTTCGTTCTGCTCGGCACCATCCCCCCGACGTTCAAGGGTAATCCCGATTCGTTCAAGGACCTGCAGGCCGCGGGCGTCGCCGCATTCGGCTACGGCTCGTTCATCACCGTGGCGATCAACTTCGTGATCCTCGCGTTCATCATCTTCCTGATGGTGAAATTCATCAACAAGCTGCGCAAGCCGGAAGAAGCGGCGCCGGCCGCGACGCCGGAAGACATCGTGCTGCTGCGCGAGATCCGCGATTCGCTCAAGCAACGCTGAGCACCGCGCCACGCTGCGACTGCCGGGCCCGCCATGTGCGGGCCTTTTTCATGGGCACGCATCGTGCACCGTCGTGCGAGCGCCTATCTCACTTTTTTGTGACGCGCGAATGCACGCGCGGGAAAAGCAGGTCTATGATGGAGACTAAACGACAGTACGGGCGCCAAGACGCTGGCTGTGTCGATCATCGTGGCATGCGGGTCGACGGGAGACATTGATCGTCGTACCGCACGAGTGCGGAGTGCAGCATTTTCGTGTGCTATAAAGGATCGACATGCGGCGTACATAGCCGGGAGTGGGTCGCATGAAAGTGCCGCATTTCTTGCAATTGTTTTTCAGGCGAGTGTTTATGTCCTTCCCGAAAAAACGTCGACGTGCGCAACAGGATGGCCAGGAGTCCTTCCTCGCGGTATTGCGCCATTCGAAACCGTTCGCGCAGCTCGACACCAAGATTGCCCGCGCCCGTGCGCAGGACGAACCCGTCCTCTATGCGCACGTGCTACCCGGCCTCGACGTGCTTCTGTGCAGCGTGCGCGGCGCACAGCCGCCCTATCCGGCCATCGCCGAACTGCGCAAGCGCTGCCTCGAATCGATCGCCAACGCACTCGAACAGCCGCTCGACGGCCTCGAGAACGGCGGGTACTGGTACGAGGCGAACGGCTTCGGCTTCCTCGTGTTCGCGAGCCGCGCCCGCGCGCGTATCCTGCCCGAATTTGGTGCAGGCACGAAAGCGAGCCTGCGTGGCGGGCTCGGACGCCAGAACGCCGGCGACACGACACCGCGCTCCCTCGGCTGAACCGACACCGACACGATGGGCCGCCTCCGGGCGGCCCATCGGCCATTCAGGCCTCCCGCTTCAGCGTCGCGGCGCGCTCACTGCGCCGTCCCGCGCCCGTTGCCGGGCCGGACGATGTCGATGAACGCGGCGAAATCGGCGCCGGCAAGCCCCTGCGCGGCGCCCAGGCGCAGCACCTGCTGCACCGTGGCCGATACGGGCATCACCGCGCCCGTGTCGCGCGCGGCGTCGGCGATCGCATCGACATCCTTCTGGAACGTGCTGAGCGCGCCGATCGGCGCGTGACCGCCTGACGTCATGCGCGGCACGAAGGTCTGCAGCAGCACCGAATCGGCCCAGCCGCCCGCCAGCGCGTCGGCCAGACGCGCGGCGTCGATGCCGCTCGCCTGGGCCAGGCCGACGGCTTCCGCGATCGCGGTCACCGTCGCGGTGACGATCGCCTGGTTGCACAGCTTCGCGGTCTGGCCCGCGCCAGCGTCGCCCATGTGCGTGACGCGCGACGCGTAGGTATCGATCAGCGGTCGCACCGCAGCGAGGTCGGCGGCGCCGCCGCCCGCCATCACCGCAAGCGTGCCGGCCTGCGCGCCGGGCACGCCGCCCGACACCGGCGCATCGATCCAGCCGACGCCGAGCGCGGCGGCACGCGCCGCGTAGTCGCGCGTCGCGGCAGGCGGAATGCTCGAGTGATCGACGATGCGCTTCAGCCGGCGTGCATGCGCATCGCCGGCAAACAGCCCGTGCTCGCCGAACGCGACGTCGCCGACCGCACGGCCGTCGAGCACGCACACGAACACCGTGTCGACGCGCTCGGCCAGTTCGCGCGGCGTGTCGACCACCTGCGCACCGTCCTTTTCAAGCGCCTCGGCCTTGCCGCGCGTGCGGTTCCATACGCTGACCCGGTGGCCCGCCGCCAGCAAATGCCGAATCATCGGCGCGCCCATCAATCCCGGTCCGCAAAATCCGACTTCCACGATCTTCCTCGTCTCCAATTGAGGTTGCACTTGCCGCCCATCATACCTATCACTCAAGAAGCCGGACACGCGCGGCGCCGCTTCGGGCCCGCCGCTTGCGCCGGCCGCACACACACCGACATCCCAGGGAGCGCATCATGAGCGACCACGTCTACAAGCTGATCGAACTGACCGGTTCGTCGCGGCAATCGTGCGACGACGCCATCCGCAACGCGATCTCGAAAGCCGGCAAGACGCTGCACAACCTGCACTGGTTCCAGGTGACCGAAACGCGCGGCCACATCGAAGGCGACCAAGTCATCCACTGGCAGGTCACGCTGAAAGTCGGCATGCGCATCGACGACTGACGCACGCGTGTCACGCGCGGTGCCCTGACCACCGGATGCGTGCAATGCGCATCCGCGCGGTACCGCGCACGCCCGCATTCCGCCCCCTTCACCCGCTCCCCGTTCGGCCCTCTTCAGTCCGCTTGGCGAGGCCCGGCGACGGGTGTCTGCGGGTATCCATCTCTTGACGCTGACTTTAGTTCATATTAAAAACCATATACCCACCTCCCCCATCGATCAGCCCAGCCATATAAACCGGAGAAATCATGAGTCAGCAACGCGAGGCGATCGACACGTACCTCTTGCGCGTCTTGCACACCTTGTTGATGGAGCGCAGCGTCACGCGCGCGGCCGTCAAACTGAACCAGTCGCAACCGGCGATCAGCGCCGCGCTGCGGCGCCTGCGCGACATCACCGGCGACCCGCTGCTGGTGCGCGGCAAGTCCGGCATGGTCCCGACCGAATACGGGCTGCGCCTGCTCGAGCCGGTGCAGAACGCACTGCGTGAAATCGAGCGCATCAAGTTCCAGCAGCACAATTTCGACCCGGCCACGTCGATCCGCTGCTACCGGATCGGCTGCCCCGACTACCTGAACGTGCTGTTCGTGCCGACCGTCGTCGAACGCTTCCGCCAGGCGGCGCCGAACGCGACGCTCGAGTTCCATTCGCTCGGCCCCGCGTTCGATTACGAGCTCGCGCTGGAAGACGGCAAGCTCGACATCGTCGTCGGCAACTGGCCCGAGCCGCCCGAGCAGCTGCACCTGTCGAACCTGTTCGTCGACGAAATCGTCTGCCTGATGAGCAACACGCACCCGTTCGCGAAGCGCGGCGGGCTCACGCTCGACCAGTACCTGAACGCGCCGCATCTCGCGCCGACGCCGTACTCGGTCGGCCAGCGCGGCGCGATCGACGTGCATCTCGCACGCGAACGGCTCAAGCGTCACGTGGTCGTCACGCTGCCGTACTTCAACCTCGCACCGTACGTGCTGGTGAAGTCCGACCTGATCTTCACGACGACGCGCCTGTTCGCCGATCACTACGCGAAGTTCCTGCCGCTGTCGGTCGTGCCGGCACCGCTCGACTTCCCGCCGATGCAGTATTACCAGCTGTGGCACGAACGCTGCCACTACTCCGACGAAGTGCGCTGGCTGCGCAGCCTCGTCGCCGAAGCGACCCGCACGCTGATCGAGGCGTAAGCGCATGCGACGCGCGCGCCGGCCACGCCGTTGCGGGGTGGGCCGGGGTGACGCGCGGCGCGGCCCTTGGCGGCTTCTCAGCCTCAGCCTCAGCCTCAGCCTCAGCCCCAGCTTCAGCCTCAGCCGTAGCCACGGCCGCGCGCCCGATCCGCGGCGTGCGGGCGCGCGGCCTTCACCTCACGTCGACGAGGTCAGCGCGACGCCTCCACGAGTGCCTGCGCCAGCGCGTTGTGGCGCTCGATGACGGGCGGCAGGTCGATCGTCGCGAGCCGCCCTTCCCGCACCACCACCTTCCCGTTCACCACCGTGTACGCCGTCTGCGATGGCGCGCAGAACACGAGCGCCGCGACCGGATCGTGCAGCGCGCCCGCGAACAGCGGCTGGCGCAGGTCGAACGCGGCGAAGTCCGCGGCCATGCCGGGCTTCAGCGCGCCGATGTCGTCGCGGTTCAGCACCTTCGCGCCGCCCAGCGTCGCGATCTCGAGCGCTTCGCGCGCGGTCATCGCATCGGGCCCGAAACCGACCCGCTGCAGCAGCAGCGCCTGCCGCACTTCCGCGACCATCTGCGCGCCGTCGTTCGACGCGGAACCGTCGACACCGAGGCCGACCGGCACGCCCGCCAGACGCATCTTCCGCACCGGCGCGATGCCCGACGCGAGCCGCATGTTCGAACACGGACAGTGCGCGACGCCGGTGCCGGTGCGCGCGAACAGGCCGATCCCCGCATCGTCGAGCTGCACGCAGTGCGCGTGCCACACGTCGTGGCCGACCCAGCCGAGATCTTCCGCGTATTCGGCAGGCGTCATCCCGAACTTCTCGCGGCTGTACGCGATGTCGTTGACGTTCTCGGCCAGGTGCGTGTGGAGCGACACGCCGTAGTCGCGCGCCAGCACGGCCGCGTCGCGCATCAGGCCGCGGCTCACCGAGAACGGCGAGCACGGCGCGACGACCACCCGCAGCATCGCGTAGCGGCCTTCGTCGTGATAGGTCTCGATCAGGCGCTGCGCATCGCGCAGGATGTCGGGCTCGCGCTCGACGACCGAATCGGGCGGCAGCCCGCCGTCGCGCTGGCCGACGCTCATCGCGCCGCGGCTCGCGTGAAAGCGCATGCCGATCCGCTGCGCGGCGCCGATGCTGTCGTCGAGCCGGCTGCCGTTCGGATAGATGTACAGATGGTCGCTCGACGTCGTGCAGCCCGACTGCAACAGCTCGGCCATCGCGGTCAGCGTCGACACCTCGATCATCTCGGGCGTCAGGTGCGCCCAGATCCGGTACAGGTTCGTGAGCCAGCCGAACAGCTCCGCGTTCTGCGCGGCCGGCACCGCGCGCGTGAGGCTCTGGTACATGTGATGGTGCGTGTTCACGAGCCCCGGGATCACGAGGTGGCCGCGCAGGTCGAGCACTTCGTCCGCAGTATCGGGCAACTCGGCGCTCGGGCCGACCGCGACGATCCGGTTGTCTTCGATATAGAGCCCCGCGTCGCGCAGTTCGCGGCGCGTGTCGTCCATGGTCACGAGCACGTCGGCGTGCTTGACCAGCAGGGTCGTCGGGCGGGATGAGGATGGGTGCGGCGCGCGTGCGTGCGCGCCGGGGTGTTGCTCGGGATTCATGCGTTCTCCGCGTCGGTCAGCCCTTTCGGGCGGTCGCAAAGCCGTTCGAACGCTGATTCGCGGCACGCCCCGGTGCCTGCGTCCGTTCGAACGCCCTGGCCCGGTTACCCGGCGTGCTCGCCGTCTTCGGGGTGCGCCCCGGCCGCCGGGCCGACGCGCACGGCGGGAGGATCGCCGATGCGCGCGCGCCGCACAATGCGCGACGCCGAATACTGCGCTTCACGGTTTCGATATGGTACGCGCGTGGGCCGTGCAGCGGCCCGCCGGGCGCGGCGCGGCGGGTTTTTTCCCGCCGTCGACAGCGGTTCATGCGCGGCGCATTATCTTTGATATCGCGCCCGTATTTGCGCGGGGAACCTTTTTACAATGCCTGCACGGCGCTCGCTTCAATCTCGCCGACGGGTATGTAGCCACGTGACGTGGAGCCTCGATCCGCCGCACAGTCATGGATCGAGTCGCCGCCGAACCTCGCATTCACACAAGGACAATTGCGAATGGGAAAGCTCACTACCCACGTACTCGATACGGCGCACGGCCGTCCCGGCGCCGCCATCAAGGTGGACCTCTACGCGCTGGACGGCGAATCGCGCCGCGCGATCAAGACCGTGCTGACCAATAGCGACGGCCGCTGCGACGAACCCCTGCTCGAAGGTGCCGCGCTCGCCGCCGGCGAATACGAACTCGTGTTCCATGCCGGCGACTACTTCGCGTCGCTCGGCGTGAAGGTGCCCGAACCGCGCTTCGTCGACCGCGTCGTGCTGCGCTTCGGCATCGCCGACACCGCATCGCACTACCACGTGCCGCTGCTCGTGTCGCCGTGGTCGTACAGCACCTATCGCGGCAGCTGACACACGCATCGGCGCCCGCATCAAAGACAACGATCTGAGTCTGGAGGAGTTTCATGGAAGGCTTCATCACCGACTGGCTGAACCTCGCGCTGCGATGGCTGCACGTCATCGTCGCCATTGCGTGGATCGGCGAGTCCTTCTATTTCGTCGCGCTCGACAACAGCCTGAAACCGCCGACCGACGCGAACCAGCGCAAGCGCGGCGTGTTCGGCGAACTGTGGCACGTCCACGGCGGCGGTTTCTACAACATGCAGAAGTACACGGTCGCCCCGCCGGAAATGCCGGATGACCTGCACTGGTCGAAGTGGCCGTCGTACACGACCTGGCTGTCGGGCTTCTCGCTGTTCTTCGTGCTGTACCTGCTCGCGCCGAACACCTACCTGATCGACAAGAGCGTGCTCGACATGGGCCCGGTGGTCGCCGTCGCGTCCGCGCTCGGCTTCCTCGCGGCCGGCTGGATCGTCTACGACACGCTGTGCCGCATCCTCGGCACCAACGATCGCGTGCTGGGCATCTGTGTCGGCCTCTACGTCGTCGTCGCCGCGTACCTCGCGTGCCACATCTTCTCGGGCCGTGCGGCGTACCTGATCGTCGGCGCGATGCTCGCGACGATCATGTCGGCGAACGTGTTCTTCGTGATCATCCCCGGCCAGCGCAAGATGGTCGACAAGATGCTCAAGGGCGAGGAGCCGAACCCGATCTACGGCAAGCGCGGCAAGCAGCGCTCGGTGCACAACACGTACTTCACGCTGCCGGTCGTGTTCGCGATGCTGTCGAACCACTATGCGATGACGTACACGAACAAGTTCAACTGGGTCGTGCTCGTGCTCATCATGCTGGCCGGCGCGCTGATCCGTCAGTTCTTCGTGATGCGTCACCGCGGCAAGCAGCTGTGGTACCTGCCGATCGGCGGCGTCGCGCTGCTGTCGGGCGCGCTGGTGTGGACGATGCCAAAGCCGGTCGCACCGGAAGCACAAGCGGCGAACGCACCGAAGATCGTGATCAACGACATCATGCCGATCCTGCAGCAGCGCTGCGTCGAGTGCCACTCGGCCAAGCCGACGCTGATGGGCAGCGCGCCCGCCGGCGTGATGTTCGACACGCCGGACGAAGTGTCGAAGAACGCGCAACGCATCTACGAACAGGCCGTGCGCCTGAAGGCGATGCCGATCGGCAACGTCACGCACATGACCGACGACGAGCGCGTGAAGCTCGCCGCCTGGTTCGAGGGTGGCGCGGTCAAGTAAGCCACGGTGCGCCGGCTATCAATTGCCGGCGCGATCCTCTCCGTTCGCGGGCCCGGCAACGGGCCCGTTTTTTTGCGTGCGCGGAATGCGCGTCGTACGCTAGCCGCGCATCGCGTCGCGCTGCAGCGCGACGAGCGCATCGAGCGCGCGCGGGCCGTCGTCGAACGGCACGAAGATGTGATCGTGATACGCGGCGGCCATCACGTTGCAGCTGATGCCGGCCTCACCCAATGCCCGCGCGAACGCGGCCGTCAGGCCGACCGCGGCAAGATCCGAATGCACGGTCAGCGTGATCCATGCGGCGCGGAACAGCACGGGCCAGCCGCGACGCGCGGCCGTCGCCTCGTCGACCACGACCGTCACGCCTTCCGCTTCGCGAAAGATCGCGATCGTTT
Source organism: Burkholderia sp. Bp9015 (assembly GCF_003853505.1). Taxonomy (NCBI): domain Bacteria; kingdom Pseudomonadati; phylum Pseudomonadota; class Betaproteobacteria; order Burkholderiales; family Burkholderiaceae; genus Burkholderia; species Burkholderia sp. Bp9015. The sequence goes on along the minus strand of NZ_QTPZ01000003.1, from coordinate 90,909 downwards.
CGGATAACGATATTTCCGTAGCGGCCGGCAGTGCGACGAATGCGAACGCACCGCGATGCAGTTCGGGCTGCAGCGTGCGCAGCAGTATCGTGAGGTCGTTTTCAGGTTGGCTCATCGGGGGAACGCGTCCGGAACCGGACGTCGGGCGGTGGCGATGCGGGCACGATAGCACGCGACCGGCCGCCTCGACGCCCCCGCAACGTCACATCCGCGTCAGCGCAACGTCGTCCGCGAGCCGGTCCGCGCGACGCGACGATGCACGGCACGGCTCGGCTCGGCGACACGCCCCGATGCGACGCCGTTCGTCGCGCTGCCGCATCGTGCGTACGAGCACGCACGGCTCGTCGCGCCATGACGCGCGCGGCGCGCATAAAAAAACCCGCGCAGGTCGCGCGGGTTGCTTCGACAGGCGGGGCCGAACTGCCGCTCAGGCCGTCACAGCGTCCAGCGCGTCCTCGGTGAGCCACAGCGATTCCGGCAGGTCCTGCTCGTTCAGGTTCAGCCCGTCACCGCCGCGATCGACGACGATGAAGTCGCTGACGCCGCCCAGCGCGATCAGCGGGTGATGCCACACGCCCTTCGCATAATTGACGCCCTGCCAGCCGCTCGTCACGAACGCGCGGATCTTCGACGGATCGAGATCGCCGGCCGGCGCGACGACGACGAGATACGGCTGGTCGTTCAGCGGCACGAACGCCTGGCTGCCGAGCGGATGGCGCTCGAGCATCTTCACCTCGAACGGCAGCGTGCGCGGCTGGCCGCGGAACAGGTTAACGAGCGTGCGGCCGTCTTCGTCGCTCACGTCGACCTTCGCAAGATCGTGAAAGCGGATCGTCGTGCCGAGATTGATCGGAATCTGCTTCGCGCCTTCGGTTTCGATCACGTCGCCGAACGCCGCGAAAGCTTCCTTGGTCAGCGGTTCGATTGCGAGCGTCTTCATTTGTCGAGCGTCCCCCACAGACGCAGGCGCGATACGCCGCCGTCCGGAATGATGTTCAGGCGCACGTGGGTCACCGGGCCCAGCGATGCGATCTCGTGTTCGAAATAGTGCTGCTTGTCCATCTGCAGCTTCTGTTCGCCGAGCAGCACCGGCCAGAACATCGACTGCGTGATCAGCGAGCTGTCGGTGCCGCCCGACACGTACGCGGCCTGGATCGAGCAGCGGTCCGGATAGTTGCCCTTGAAGAACGCGGTGTCGACTTCGATCTTGCGGATCACGCCCGGCTGCGCGAGCGCGATGATCGCCCAGTCGTTGCCCGGCTCGCGGCGACGGCGGGTTTCCCAGCCGTCGCCCATGTTCACGCCGCGGCCCGGCAGCAGCAGGTTCGACGCGACGCCGAAGTGCTGGTTGTTCGCCGCCACCACGTAGCCGCCGTTCTCCATCGCCGCGAGGTCGAACTGCTCGGTCGCGCTGGCGCCGGCCCAGTCGAGCTGCGGCTGGCCGTACACGCGCAGGCGCGCGATGCCGCCGTCCGGATAGATGTTCACGCGCAGGTGCGTGAACGCGCGCGCGTCGCTCGCCGCGACGTAGTGGTGGCTGTTGCCTTGCAGCGTCGTCGACGGCACGATCTCGACCCATTCGGTCGCGTGCGTCGGCGCGCCGTCGGCCACGTACGCGGCCTCGATCGACGCGGCCGGCGGGAAGTTGCCGGTGAAGTGGCTCGTGTCGATGTCGAAGCCCTTGATCACGCCCGGACGCGCGAGCTTGACGATGCACCAGTCGTAGCCCGTCGTGCGCTTGCGGCGCGTCTCCCAGCCGTCCATCCACTTGCCGTGGTCGTCGTACTTGCCGGGAATGAAAACGGCCGGCTCGGGGTTCAGCATCCGCTCCTTCGGCGCGAAGAAGTCGTCGCTGGCCTCGAGCGCCTGCGCACCGAGACGCGGGTCGGCGAGGTTCACGTAGCGCCGCGTGAAGTCGGGTGCGTCGGGATCGAGAAGCGGAACAGCCATGATGTTTCCTTGTTTCAGTGATGCGATCAGGCCGCTGCGACGCAGCAGGCCGTCGTGAGGTGTCAGGCGTCGATCAGGTCGTCGAGGCGGAAACGCGCGATCCGGTAGATCTGGTCGAGGCTCGCGCGCAGTTCCTCGGTGCGCGAATGATTCACGCGCGACTCGAAGTTCGCGATGATGCCGTGCCGGTCATAGCCGCGCACCGCGAGGATGAACGGGAAACCGAACTTCTCGCGATACGTGCGGTTCAGCGTCAGCAGCTTGTCGAACTCTTCCTGCGTGCACTGGTCGAGACCCGCGCCGCTCTGCTCGCGCGTCGACTCGGCCGTCAGCTCACCGCGCACGGCGGCCTTGCCGGCCAGCTCCGGGTGGGCATTGATCAGTGCGAGCTGGCGGACTTCGCCGCCCGTCTCCACCGCGTTCGACATCGTCTCGTGCAGCGCGTCGATGCTCGCGAACGGCCGCTTGCCCGCCGCGACCTCGGCCACCCACGGCGAATGTTCGAAGATCCCCGACAGCGCCGCGACGAATGCGCTCGGCGCCATCGTGTTCAGTTGCTCCAACGTGTAACGCATCGCCTTCATGCTTTCCCTTCGTTTCGATGACTGGGCTGGTACGGATGATGTTCGCGCCAATGACGCGCGATATCGACACGCCGCGTCACCCATACGCGATCGTGCTTCTCGATGTGATCGAGGAAACGCTGCAGCCCGCGGAAACGCCCCGGCCGGCCGAGCAGCCGGCAGTGCATGCCGATCGACAGCATCTTCGGCGCGTCGTCGCCCTCCGCGTACAGCACGTCGAACGCGTCACGCAGGTACTCGAAGAAGTGGTCGCCGGTGTTGAAGCCCTGCGGCGTCGCGAAGCGCATGTCGTTCGTATCGAGCGTGTACGGAACGATCAGCTGCGGCGACGTGCTGCCGCCCGACACCTCGACATCCATCCAGAACGGCAGGTCGTCGCCGTAGTTGTCGGAGTCGTACAGGAAGCCACCGTATTCCGCGACGAGGCGGTGCGTGTTCGGGCTGTCGCGGCCGGTGTACCAGCCGAGCGGACGCTCGCCCGTCACGCGCTCGATCGCTTCCATCCCGAGGCGCATGTGCTCGGCCTCGAGCTCGGGCGTCATGCTCTGGTAGTGGATCCAGCGCCAGCCGTGGCACGCGATCTCATGGCCGAGCTCGACGAAGGCACGCGCGAGTTCCGGATGACGCTCGATCGCCATGCCGACGCCGAACACCGTCAGCGGCAGCCCGCGCTTCTCGAATTCGCGCAGAATGCGCCACACGCCCGCACGCGAACCGTACTCGTAGATCGACTCCATGCTCATGTGGCGGTCCGGATAGGCGGCCGCGCCGACGATTTCGGACAGGAACTGCTCGGAGCCCGGATCGCCGTGCAGCACGCAATTCTCGCCGCCCTCCTCGTAGTTCAGGACGAATTGCACGGCGACGCGGGCGCGCCCGGGCCAGTTCGCCTGCACGGGATGGCGGCCGTAGCCGATCAGGTCGCGAGGATAGTTGGGATCGAGTGACATGGGTTCGAAGTGCCGCGAAAGCGTGCTGAAATAATGGGTTCGCATCGACCCGCGCGGGTGCCGGAGGCCGGCCGCACGGGCCGATGCGATGACGGCCCAGTGTAGCGAAAAGGTTCATACGCGCCCATACAGCGGCGCAGATAGTGCAGGTCAGACGGCGTGTATGTGCGGTTGCGGCAAAGTCGGGACCGGTTCCGGTGCGGCGCTTCCGCTGCGCGCCCCGGCGGCGGCCGGCGTGGCCGACGAGGCGCCCTCCGGCGGGCTGAAATGCGCGAATTCGCCGTCGTAGCGCTTCGGCAGCGGCCGCGCATAGTCGCCGCGCTTCGCGGTCGCGAGGCGCAGCGCGACGAGCGCCTCGGCCCACTTGACGGCTGCTGTGACACCTTCCACGACCGGCGCGCCGATCTGCTGCTCGATCTCGTGCGCGAATTCGGCCATCCCGGCACAGCCGAGGACGATCGCGTCGGCACCGTCCTCGTCGAGCGCGCGCCGGCATTCGTCGACGATGATCCGCCGCGCGGCCGAACCGGGCCGGTCGAGCTCGAGCACCGCGACGTCGGTCGCCCGCACGTTGCGGCAGAACCGCTTCATCCCGTAGCGCTCGGCGAGATGCCATGCCATCCCGCAAGTGCGCGCGAGCGTCGTGACGACCGAGAAGCCCGGCGCGAGCACGCTCGCCGCGTGCATCGCCGCCTCGGCGATCCCGATCACCGGCCCGCGCGCGAGTTCGCGCGCCGCATACAGCCCCGGATCGCCGAAACACGCGATCACGTACGCATCGCAGCCGTCACGCTCGCCCTGCGCGATCTCGGCGAGCAGCCCGGGCGTCGCGAGCGCTTCGTCGTAATAGCCTTCGATCGACGGCGGCCCCATCGGCGGGCTCACCGCGACGATCTCGGTGCCTGCCGCCGCGACTTCGCGCGCGCAGCGGCCCATCGCGTCGGTCATCCGCTGCGTCGTGTTCGGATTGATCAGCTTGATCTTCATCGCGCGCTCCTCAGGCCTTCGTGCTCGCGAGCAGCCGGTAGAACACGAAGCCGAGCCCCGCGCCGATGAACCACGAGAAGTTCGCGGCGGCCTGCCAGCCCGGCACCATCACGCAGACGACGGCGATCACCGCGGCCGGCAGCAGCGCGGCGAGCGCGCGGCGGTTCACGCCGCCGGTGTACCAGTAGGTGCCGCGCTCCGACATCGTGTACAAGTCGTCGCGCACGAGCCGGCCGCGCTTGACGAGGTAGAAGTCGGCGATCAGCACGCCGTACAACGGGCCGATGAACGCGCCGAGCACGTCGAGCGTGTAGTGGATCACGGCCGGGTTGTTGAACAGGTTCCACGGCGTGATGAAGATCGACGCGACGGCCGCGAGCATCCCGCCCGCGCGCCAGCTGATCAGCCGCGGCGCGACGTTCGAGAAGTCGAACGCGGGCGACACGAAGTTCGCGACGATGTTGATGCCGATCGTCGCGATCGTGAAGGTCAGCGCGCCGAGGATCACCGCGGTCGGATGGTCGATGCGGCCGACCGTCTCGACGGGGTCGGTGATCAGTTCGCCGAACACCGGCAGCGTCGCGGCGGTGGTGATCACCGTGACGAGCGAGAACGCGAGGAAGTTGACCGGCAGCCCCCAGAAGTTGCCGCGCTTCACGTCGCCGAACGAGCGGCAATAGCGCGAGAAGTCGCCGAAATTGAGCATCGGCCCGGAGAAGTACGACACGACGAGCGACACGGCCGTGATCATCACCGGAATCACTTCCGCGCCGTGATACTTGACGCCGCCGAGGTTGAGGCCGATGTTGCGCCAGCCCGCGCGCCACACCATGTAGCCGGCCAGGATGAACATCACGACGTAGACGGCCGGGCCCGCGAAGTCGATGAACTTCTTGATCGTCTCCATCCCGTTCCAGAACACGAGCGCCTGCAGCACCCACAGCAGCATGAAGCCGGCCCAGCCGACCGCCGACAGCCCGAGGAAGCCGTAGCGGTGGACGTCCGCGTACGGCAGCCATTGCGGAAAGAACTTCAGCACGACGATCACGAGTGCGCTGGACGCGAGATAGGTCTGGATGCCGTACCACGCGATCGCGATCAGCCCGCGGATCACGGCCGGTACGTTCGCGCCGAGCACCCCGAAGGTCGCGCGGCACGCGACCGGATACGGCACGCCGATCTGCTGGCTCGGCCGCGCGATGAGGTTGCACAGCCGATTCACGATCGTGATGCCGACGATCAGCGCGATCAGCACCTGCCAGCTCGTCAGCCCGAGCGCGAACAGGCTGCCCGCGAACACGTAGCCGCCGACGCTGTGCACGTCCGACATCCAGAACGCGAAGATGTTATATGAGCCCCACGTCTGATTCTTTAGTGGTGCCAAATCTTCGTTGTACAAACGTTCGCTGTAACCGTCCGGCAACACGGGGCCGCCGCCCTCGCCGCCTTCTTCCGCCGGATACGCACTGTCGTGCGCCACACTGAACTGAGCCATGACTTCTCCTTGACGCGGCCTGGCAGCCGCTCCACCGTCATCGATATCGCTCCGGATCGTCGTCCGGAGTCGGACTGGCGGCCGGCGGCGCGAACCGCCGGCCTGCATTGCTCTCGTCGTGTGGCGCGCGGCCGGGTTCGCGTCGCCGCTCAGGCGCCGCCGAACACTTCGCGCAAATCGACCTGCCCTTGCGCGGGCCGGTCCAGCATCTTCAGTTCGACATGCTGCAGGTGGTGCGCCATCAGCGTCACCGCCCGCTTCGAATCGCCCGCTTCCAGCGCGGTCAGGATCTCGTCATGGTCGTCGCACGAGCACGGGCTGCGCCCGTGCGATTCGTACAGCGCCGACATCAGCGTCGAGCGTGCGACGAGCCCGTCGAGGCACTCGCAGAGCGTCGCGTTGCCCGTCAGCGCCGCGAGCGCCGTATGGAATTCGCCCGACAGGCGGATCCACGCCGCGAAGTCGTGCCGCTCGAACGCCTTGCGTTCCTTGTCGATCAGCGCGGCGACGCCCTTCAACCGCTTCGCGCCCGGCCCCGTCGCGAGCCGCTCGACGACGGCCAGCTCGATGATCCGGCGCATCTCGAACACCTCGTGCACATCCTGCAGCGTCGGGCTCGCGACGAACGCACCGCGGTTCGGCTCGAGATCGACCAGCTTGTCGGCGGCGAGCTGCGAAAGTGCCTGGCGGATCGTCCCGCGCTTCACGCCGAACACGTCGCAGAGCTGCGCCTCCGTCAGCTTCGCGCCGGGCGCGAGCCGATGCTCGAGGATCGCGGTGCGGATCCGCTCGGCGATCGCTTCGGGACCGGCGGCGCCGGACGGATGGGTAGCGGAGTCGTTCATGTTCTGCATCGTGTGATGGTCCTCATCCTAGGACGGACATAAAGATTGTCAACAATTCTTTTCGGAGAATGCGCACAACCGGTGTGCATCGGCCTGTGCCAGAGCGGTGCGCTGTGCCCGATATCCAGGCACGACAAGCCTCTCGCGTTTGCCCATGGCGGCTCACGGTGTATACCCTCTCCGCCATTTTGTTGACAAAAATGGTGCGTGCCACGACACCAACCCGATCGGCGACGATGAAAATTTCCGACCGTTAGTTGCACATTTACTTTAAAGAAAAAGGCGGGAAACCCCGCCTTTCGATGGCCCCTGCCGGCCTCAGCCGAGATGCGGATAGTCCGACAGCGTGAGCCGGAAACCGTGCGCATTCGCGACGAGCTGCGCCTGCGCGCCGAACGGCAGCGTCAGCAGGTCGGGCACGTGACCGAACTGCAGCCCAGTGACGACCGGAATGCCGATCACCGCGCGCATCTGGTCGATCATCGCCTGCATGTCGTAGCCGTTGTCGTACTCGAACGGCCGCGCGCCCGTGAACTGGCCGAGCACGAGCGCCTGCTGGCGCGCGAGCAGCCCCGACAGGTGCAGCTGGTAGATCATCCGTTCGATCCGGAACGGCTGCTCGTTCACGTCCTCGATGAACAGGATGCCGCCCTCGATGTCGGGCATGTACGGCGTGCCGACGAGCGACGTGAGGATCGCGAGGTTGCCGCCCCACAGCGTCCCCGTCACGTTCACGGTCTGCACTTGCGGCGCCTCGGTGACGATCGTCGTGGTCGGCTGCGACAGCGTCCGCCAGAAGTGCTGCATCGTGAAATCGCTCGGCGTTTCCGCGCCGAAGTCGGCCGACAGCATCGGGCCGCCGAAGGTCTTGATGCGCGCCTTCGCGTACAGCGCGAGCTGGATCGCGGTGAAGTCGCTGTGGCCCACGAGCGCGATCGGCTGGTCGCGCAGCCGACGCTCGAGCCCGCGATAGTCGAGCCCGTGCAGGATGCGCGCGGCGCCGTAGCCGCCGCGCACCGCGAGCGCGATATCCGGCAGCGCGCGCTCCGGATCCGCGAGACGGTTCAGGTCGCCGGCCCGCTCGCCGTCGGTGCCGCCGAAGCGCTGAAAGCGACGCTGCGTCGCCTCGATGTTCTCGATGCGCTGCTGCGCGCCGCTCAAGCGCTCGAGCGCGCGGTTGATCGCATCGGGGTCGTGCGGATAACCGGACGGCGCCAGCAGGCGGATGGTGTAGGACGCGGCGGGCTGGAAGGACATGGCGAAAGATATCGGGATCGTCAAACCTGCTTAGAGGGTCCGAACCGTCTCCGGTTCACGGAACTGCGCGGCCCGCCCGCTCCGGGCGACGGGCACTGGCACGGCGGGCGCGCTATGACGCGCCGGATGCGGCGTCGCGGGCGAGCCGTGCTTCCCGCAGCGCGCGACGGCGCTCCGCGAAGAACGATTTCAGCGCGGCGCCGCACTCGTCGGCGAGCACGCCGCCGGTCACGTCGGTATGGTGATTGAGCTGCGGATTCGCGAACGCGTCGATCACGCTGCCGCACGCGCCCGTCTTCGGGTCGGCGGCGCCGTAGACGACCCGCGCGATGCGCGCGTGCATGATCGCGCCCGCGCACATCAGGCACGGCTCGAGCGTCACGTACAGCTCGCAGCCGGGCATTCGGTAATTCTGCAGATGCTGCGCGGCCATGCGCAGCGCGGCCATTTCCGCGTGGGCCGACGGGTCGTGCCCGCCGATCGGATGGTTGAAGCCGCGTGCGATCACTTCGTCGCCGCGCACGAGCACCGCGCCGACCGGCACTTCGCCGGCCGCGCGCGCCTCTTCGGCGGCAGCCTGCGCGAGCCGCATGAAATGCAGGTCGCGCGCCGACACCGGCGCGGCTTCGGGAACGGGAGCATCGGGAACGACAGCCGGTCCGGCTGCCGCGTCGGGCAGCGCGTTGGCGCTCACATCGGCCCCGCTTCGGCGGGCGCGTCGTCGAGCCCGCGCTCGCACAGACGTTCCGCGATGCGCCGGCAATAGTCGCGCGGCATCACCATCGGGCCGCCGCGCAGCGATTCGAGCGCCATGTCGAGGGCGAGGATCTTCGCCTGCAGCCGGCAGCGCGCGGCGCGGTCGCTGACCGCCTGCAGTTCGTCCTGCAGGTTGCGCAGCGCGCGCAGTTGCTCGACGGCCGGCGGCACGAAGCCCGCATTCTTCAGGATACGGTTGGCCACCCGCACCTCCTCGGGTACGAGCAGGTCGTCATCCAGCGCCTGCGGCGCGCCGGTACCCGGCAAATCGTCGAACTCGCCCCGCGCGGCGGCGGCGGCAATGCGTTGTTCGACCAGTGCGTCAAGCAATCTCATCAGTCAATCGGAACAAATGCGGCAGCCGAATTCTAGCAGGGTGACGTGCGTATGACAGGCCCTTCGAACGCATGCTCGATATTGTGTTTTTTAGGGGCCGAATCGGCGCGCATGCGTGCCGATCGCCGCGACTTGCCGCTGTGCTGCGCCGCAGCAGGCTCCGCGCGGATTCGGCGCCGTTTGCGCGGGCCGTGTCGCGCCCTGTTTTTTTATTTTCGCGCGGGTCGCCGCCGCCCCGCTTTTCCGGAATCGGAAAGTCGAAATCAGAAATAGTTGGTTGGGGCGCGCGAGCGCGCTCACTACACTCGAGCCATCTTGTCATAACAAGTTGACCGATGACCCCACCCAACGTCGTGCCGCTGTCGGCGGCGCCGCTCTACGTGCAGATCAAGGACACGCTGCGCACGCGCATCCTCGACGGCACCTATGCACCACACAGCCGGATGCCGTCCGAGCACGAACTCTGCGCGATGTTCGACGTGAGTCGCATCACGGTGCGCCAGGCACTCGGCGACCTGCAGAAGGAAGGCCTGCTGTTCAAGCTGCACGGCAAGGGCACGTTCGTGTCGAAGCCGAAGGCGTTCCAGAACGTGACGTCGCTTCAGGGCTTCGCCGAGGCGATGTCGTCGATGGGCTACGAGATCGTCAACCAGCTGCGCAGCTTTCGCACCGTGAAGGCCGATCGGCACCTCGCGACGAAGCTGAACGTGCCGGAAGGCGCGCCGCTCATCGAGATCCACCGCGTGCGGCTGCTGAACCGCGAGCCGGTGTCGCTCGAGCAGACGTGGGTGCCCGAGGCGCTCGGCAAGCGGCTCGCCGACGCCGATCTCGCGACCCGCGACATCTTCCTGATCCTCGAGAACGACTGCGGCGTGCCGCTCGGCCACGCCGACGTGTCGATCGACGCGATCCTCGCCGACGATGAAATCGTCGACGCGCTGCGCGTCGAGGAAAGCAGCCCCGTGCTGCGGATCGAGCGCCTGACGCACGACGCGTCGGGCACGCCGATCGACTACGAACACCTGTACTTCCGCGGCGACGCCTTCCAGTACCGGCTGCGCATCGACCGGCAGAAGACCCGCCAACCTGCAAGGAATCCTCAATGAATACCCATGTACTCGAATACGACATCGTCGTGGTCGGCGGCGGCACGGCCGGCCCGATGGCGGCGATCAAGGCGAAGGAGCGCGACCCGTCGCTGCGCGTGCTGCTGCTGGAGAAGGCCAACGTGAAGCGCAGCGGCGCGATCTCGATGGGGATGGACGGGCTGAACAACGCGGTGATCCCGGGCCACGCGACACCCGAGCAGTACACGCGCGAGATCACGATCGCCAACGACGGGATCGTCGATCAGGAAGCCGTGTACGCGTATGCGACGCACAGCTTTGCGACGATCGAGCAGCTCGACCGCTGGGGCGTGAAGTTCGAGAAGGACGGCACCGGTGACTACGCGGTGAAGAAGGTCCACCACATGGGTTCGTACGTGCTGCCGATGCCGGAAGGCCACGACATCAAGAAGGTGCTGTACCGGCAGCTGAAGCGCGCGCGCATCGCGATCACGAACCGGACCGTCGCGACGCGCGTGCTGACCGACGCGCAGGGCCGCGCGAGCGGCGTGCTCGGCTTCGACTGCCGCACGGCCGAGTTCCACGTGATCCGCGCGAAGGCCGTGATCCTGTGCTGCGGCGCGGCCGGCCGGCTCGGCCTGCCGGCGTCCGGCTACCTGATGGGCACCTACGAGAACCCGACCAATGCGGGCGACGGCTACGCGATGGCGTACCACGCGGGCGCGGCGCTCGCGAACCTCGAGTGCTTCCAGATCAATCCGCTGATCAAGGACTACAACGGCCCGGCCTGCGCATACGTGACGGGCCCGCTCGGCGGCTTCACCGCGAACGGCAAGGGCGAGCGCTTCATCGAGTGCGACTACTGGAGCGGCCAGATGATGTGGGAGTTCTACCAGGAACTGCAAAGCGGCAACGGCCCGGTGTTCCTGAAGCTCGACCATCTCGCGGAAGAAACGATCCAGACCATCGAGCAGATCCTGCACACCAACGAGCGGCCGAGCCGCGGCCGCTTTCACGCGGGGCGCGGCACCGACTACCGGCGCCAGATGGTCGAGATGCACATCTCCGAGATCGGCTTCTGCAGCGGCCACAGCGCATCCGGCGTCTACGTGAACGCCCGCGCGGAAACGACCGTGCCGGGGCTCTACGCGGCCGGCGACATGGCGGCGGTCCCGCACAACTACATGCTCGGCGCATTCACCTACGGCTGGTTCGCCGGACAGAACGCGGCCGACTACGTGGCCGGCCGCGCTCACGCGCCGGTGGACGACGAACAGGTCGCCGCCGAACGCGCCCGCGTGCTTGCGCCGCTCACGCGCGAGCGCGGCCTCGCGCCGGCGCAGGTCGAATACAAGCTGCGCCGCATGGTGAACGATTACCTGCAACCGCCGAAGGTGACGCGCAAGATGGAGATCGGGCTGCAACGTTTTGACGGCATTACTGAGGATATCGAAGAAATCAAGGCGAGCCACCCGCATGAACTGATGCGCGCGGCCGAAGTGCGCGCGATCCGCGACTGCGCCGAAATGGCCGCGCGCGCGTCGCTGTTCCGCACCGAGAGCCGCTGGGGGCTGTACCACCATCGCGTCGACTTTCCGCATCGCAACGATGCCGAGTGGTTCTGCCACACGTGGCTGCGCAAGGGTGCCGACGGCACGATGCGCAGCGAGAAACGACCGGTCGAACCCTACGTCGTGCCGCTCGCCGACGACGAACGCAGCGCCTACGCGCACCTGCGCATCCGCGAACCGGCCGCACACGCGGCCGCCCTCTGACTCCGAGGAGCCTTACCGTGCCCCATACCCCGCACGACATCTTCCTGCGCAGCAGCGCGCCCGTGACGATCGACGAGGACCGCTGCATCGCCGACAAGGGCTGCACCGTCTGCGTCGACGTGTGCCCGCTCGACCTGCTCGCAATCGACGTGACCAAGGGCAAGGCCTACATGCAGTTCGACGAATGCTGGTACTGCATGCCGTGCGAACGCGACTGCCCGACCGGCGCGGTCAAGGTCGACATTCCGTACCTGTTGCGCTGACCTGGCGCGCCGCTTCCCCACTACCGGACTCACGACACATGAAACCTGCTTCCGACCATGCCGCGCTCGTCGCGCGCGTTGCCGCACCCGATGCATCGGTGCGCCGGATCGCGCTGCTCGAACTCGCCGATCTCGAGGATCCCGATCTCGTGCCGATCTTCGTAGCCGCGCTGCGCGACGATCCGTCCGCCGACGTGCGCGGCGAAGCCGCGCGTGTGCTCGCCGCCTGGGAGCAGCCCGACGTCGTCGACGCGCTGTGCCGCGCGCTGCTCGATCCGGACGACGACGTGCGCGCGACCGCCGCACACAGCCTGTCCGAACTGAAGGACGTCGCATCCGGCGCCGCGCTGTGCCGCTGGGTCGAGCACGCCGAACCGTTCGTGCGCGGCGCCGTGCTGCGCGCGCTGCGTGAACTGCGCGACCCCGACGCGTTCGCGCCGGCGCTGCGCGCACTCGACGCGCCGGCGTCGGCCGTGCGCGCCGAGGCCGTCGCCGTGCTCGGCTGGCTCAAGGACGCCCGCGCGCTGGCGCCGCTCGCACGCATCGCCACGACCGACACGCATGCGGACGTACGGCGTATCGCGGTCGGCGCGGTCGGATTCGCGGCGTCCGCCGACACGGCCGTCGTCACCGCCTTGCTGGCGGCGCTGCGCGACGCCGAATGGCAGGTCCGCGAGGAAGCGGCCGCGACGCTCGGCAAGCTGCGTGTCGCGGCCGCGCGCGCACCGCTCGTCGCCTCGCTCGACGACGATTACTGGCAAGTGCGCTTGCGTGCGGTGCGCGCACTCGGGCAATTGCGCGACGCCGCCGCGGCGCAGGCCGTCGCCGCGCTGCTGTCGCACGCGATCAGCAACCTGCGCAAGGAGGCCGCGCTCGCGCTCGGCGAACTGCGCGATCCCGCGACGCTGCCCGCGCTGCACGACGCGCTCGACGATCGCGATCCCGAAGTACGCAAGGCCGTGCGGATCGCGATCGCGCAGATCGGGGAAGATGCACGATGACGCCGCCGACCGAGATCCTGCTCGATCATGCGGCCCGCGCATTGACGCTGTGCTGGCCGGACGCCGACACGCAGCACATCGGCTATGCGCACTTGCGCAGCGCTTGCCCATGCGCCGCATGCCGGAAGATCCGACTCGATGGCGGGCAGGTCGACGCGCCACCCGACCTGACGCTGGACGGCGTGGAAGCGGCCGGTTACGGCATCCGCCTGCTGTTCGGCGACGGTCACGCGCGCGGCATCTATCCGTGGCCGTTTCTGGCGGAACTCGGCGCAGACGAGACGGATGCGGGCGTCGCAGCGCCCGACGTGCCCGCATCCGGCCATCCCGCGAACTGACCGTCGGCGAAGCTCGATCTGGCCGTCGACGAGCACGATCGTCCGGTCGGCTTCATGCTGCTCGACGGCAGTCACATGGAAGCACTGTTCGTCGATCCCGCGCACCACGGCGCGGAGTGTCGGGCGGCGGCTGGTCGAAGCGGCCCTCCGACGCCATCCCGACCTGTCGACAGACGTCAACGAGCAGAACGAAGCGGCGGCGGGATTCTACGAACGGCTCGGATTCGAGCGCTGCGGACGATCGGCGCGCGATGGACAAGGGCGCCCTTATCCGCTGATTCACCTTCGTTATCGTAGTGGCGGGCAAGACTGAGCAGGATCGGGACAGCGCGTGACGTCGCCTTGCGCTGCATCGAAAGCCGCGCTTTCCACCGACGCTACAACGGAGCACCCGCCCGCCTTCTGCTCTGCGATACGCGAGCCATCCGTGCAGCACGGGCATCGCGGGCATCGCGGGCATCGCGGGCATCGCACCGCTACGCGCGTCGGCGTGGCAGCATGCGCTCGGCGACCGCGAACGCACGCTGCATGAAGTGGTTGAACCGCTCGGCATCGCGCCGCAGTCCGGCCTGCTGGCCGCCGATCAGACACAGGTGCGCGATCTGCCCGACGATCTCGGCTTCGCCCGGCATGCGAACCCACCGACGGGACGTCTCGAGCGCGAATGCGAGACGCGTGGCATCGACGCGCTGCTGGAATTCCGCGACCAGCGCGTCCTGCATTGCCCAGGCGCGGATCGCCGCTTCGCGCCCCGGTCGCTTCTCCGCCGCGATGCGCAGGTAGCGCGTCAGCGTGTCGGCCGCGCCGCGGCCGTCCGCCGCGTAGGCGAGCATGCGTGCGGTGTAATCGTCCTCCCACGCGGTCAGCAACGTCCTGACGAAGTCCTCCCGATTCCGGAAGTGGTGATGGAACGAGCCGCGGGTCACGTTCAGCCGTCGTGCGAGACGCTCGGCCGAAATCCCCGCATACCCTTCCCCGTCGAGGGCGTCGAAGCCCGCGGCGATCCAGTCGTTTCGAGTCAGTGTGCGCATCGGTATCGCCATACAGGCTGTGTATGGCGCGGCATGGGCAGATAGGCTGCGAACTCTATCACGGCCGCCACCGCTTCCTGCAACGCGCCACGACTCACGGAGTTCACGTTGAAAGACATCGCTCTCGTCGCATTCGACCAGTTCACCGACATCGACCTGTTCCTGATGTGGGACATCCTCGGCCGCAATACCACGGACTGGCGTGTCCGGATTCTCGGCGCGCAGCCGCTGTTGCGTTCCGCGCATGGTCTGGCCATCCCCGTGCACGGCCCGCTCGAGGAAGCCAATCGCGCCGACGCCGTGCTGTTCTCGAGCGGCAGGCTGGGCATCCCGGCCGCGCTCGCGAGCCCGGATTTCCTGCCGTCGTTCGATCTCGATCCGGCGCGCCAATACATCGGATCGATCTGCGCGGGCGCCTTCGTCCTGGAGCGGCTCGGGCTTTTGCCGGACCGTCGCGCAACGACGCACCCCGACGCGCGACACGGGCTGACGGATCGCGGGCTGCATGTGCCGGACCAGCCGCTCGTGTGCCACGGCAATGTTGCGACGGCGGGCGGCTGCGTGGCGGCGCTCTATCTGACGGGATGGCTCGTGGAATCGATGTTCGATGCGGACAAGCGGCGCGAGACGTTGCTGCCGGTCCTGCCCGCCGGACAACGGGAACTCTACGAGGACATCATCGAATTCAGCATTCGACAAGGACAGGGGCAGACTTCGGGCTCGATCAGGATGATCGATGCCGGCGGTCGTCGGCTGCCCTAGTGCGCGACATGCAGACGCGTCGCTTGTAGTGGCCGGGCTGTCCCGCACCTCGGTGCCCGGACCCGGCATGCAGGCAAGGAAAACACTGCGCGCCGGCGGCCATCGAATCACGGCCGCCAACCGCACCAACGACAACGCCCGGCAGGTTCCCCTGCCGGGCGTTGCGCATCATCCGATGCCGCTATCGGTCATCGAGGCACGCCTCGACGCCGACGCTCACTCCCACTCGATCGTCGCCGGCGGCTTGCCCGAGATGTCGTACACCACGCGGTTGATCCCGCGCACCTCGTTGATGATCCGGTTCGACGCACGGCCGAGCAGCGCGTACGGCAGGTGCGCCCAGTGCGCGGTCATGAAGTCGGTGGTCTGCACCGCGCGCAGCGACGTCACGTAGTCGTACGTGCGGCCATCGCCCATCACGCCGACCGACTTCACCGGCAGGAACACCGCGAACGCCTGGCTCGTCAGGTCGTACCAGGTCTTGCCGACGTCGGCCTCGCCGCACAGGCCCGCTGCCGCGTCCTGCGCGGTGGCGGTCGTGCCGCGCAACTCCTCGATGAAGATCGCATCCGCGCGACGCAGCAGGTCCGCGTATTCGCGCTTCACTTCGCCGAGAATCCGCACGCCGAGGCCCGGGCCCGGGAACGGATGGCGGTACACCATCTCCGGCGGCAGGCCGAGCGCGACGCCGAGTTCGCGCACTTCGTCCTTGAACAGGTCGCGCAGCGGCTCGAGCAGCTTCAGGCCGAGCGTTTCCGGCAGGCCGCCGACGTTGTGGTGGCTCTTGATCGTCGTCGCCTTCTTCGTCTTCGTGCCGCCCGATTCGACCACGTCCGGATAGATCGTGCCCTGCGCGAGCCACTTCGCCTTCGACAGCTTCTTCGCCTCGGCCTGGAACACCTCGACGAACTCGCGGCCGATGATCTTGCGCTTCGCTTCCGGATCGGTCACGCCGGCCAGGTGGCCGAGGAACTGCTCGGATGCGTCGACGTGCACGACCTTCGCATGCAGGCGGCCCTCGAACATGTCGAGCACCATCTTGCCTTCGTTCAGGCGCAGCAGACCGTGGTCGACGAACACGCAGGTCAGCTGGTCGCCGATCGCGCGGTGGATCAGCGCGGCCGCGACGCTCGAATCGACGCCGCCCGACAGGCCGAGAATCACTTCCTCGTCACCGACCTGCTCGCGAATCTTCGCGACGGCTTCCTCGATGTGGTTCTTCATGATCCAGTCGGGCTTCGCGCCGGCGATCTGCAGCACGAAGCGTTCGATGATCTGGCGGCCCTTCACCGTGTGCGTGACTTCCGGGTGGAACTGCACCGCGTAGTAGCCGCGCGCCTCGTCGGCCATGCCGGCGATCGGGCAGCTCGGCGTCGACGCCATCAGCGCGAAGCCCGGCGGCAGCTCGGCAACCTTGTCGCCGTGGCTCATCCAGACCTTCAGCATCCCGTGGCCTTCGTCCGTCTTGAAATCCTCGATGCCGTCGAGCAGGCGCGTATGGCCGTGCGCGCGCATTTCCGCATAGCCGAATTCGCGATGGTCGCTCCACTCGACCTTGCCGCCAAGCTGCACGGCCATCGTCTGCATGCCGTAGCAAATGCCGAGCACCGGCACGCCGAGATCCCACACGGCCTGCGGCGCGCGCAGCTGGTGGTCTTCGTACGTGCTCGCGTGGCTGCCCGACAGGATCACCGCCTTCGGCGCGAACTCGCGGACGAAGTCGTCGGACACGTCGTTCGGGTGGATTTCGCAGTAGACGTGCGCTTCGCGCACGCGGCGCGCGATCAGTTGGGTGACTTGCGAACCGAAGTCGAGAATCAGGATTTTGTCGTGCATGGCTGCGGACGGGATGAAGAGAATAAGAAAAGCAGCGCACGAAGCGCTGCGTCAAAAGCATGGACAGCGGCGTCGGGCGGCAGGCGGCTCGCGCGACGCATCGCCGGTCAATCCTGCAACGGCGGGCGGGCGTCGAATGCGACGCTGCCTGACGCGCGGTCGGATGCGGCCGACGTGGTGGCCGCGGCCGGCGCCGAGGGCGCCGCCGGACGGCTGACGACCGGTTCGACCCGCTGCCGCGGCGCGGAGGCCACCGCTGATTCGGCCGGGCGCTTCGCGTCCCGAGCGTCGGGCGCCTGCGCCCGTTCCACCCTTTCCGCCTTCTCGCGCCGCCGCACGGTCGATGCCAGCCGCACGCCGCCGAGGCCCAGCAAGATCAGCGCGACCCCGGCCATCGCCGACAGCACGCGGCCGGCGGCCGCGAGCGCGGGACCGTTGCCGGTGCCGAACGACCACACGACCGCCAGCACGCCGATCAGCCAGTTCACATGGCCGACCGCACGTGCGACGGGCGCCGTGAGATCACCGTTGAGCGCCGCATGAAACGCGAGCCACGCGAGGCCGAGCAGCGCGATGCCGAACGCCTGGCCGAGCATCGCCGGCTGGATGTTCGCCAGCTGCAGCGCGTTGAACAGCGCCTGCCAGGGCGTCAGCACGAACAGCACGCCGAACGCCAGCAGCAGCACGGCATCGACGATCAGCACGGCTCGCAGCAGCGGTTTCATCGGCGATCAGTCCACGTGGTAGTTCGGTGCTTCCTTCGTGATCTGCACGTCGTGCACGTGCGACTCGCGCATGCCCGCCGCGGTGATCTGGACGAATTCGGCCTTGTCGTGCAGTTCGTCGATCGTGCGGCAACCGCAGTAGCCCATGCTCGCGCGCACGCCGCCGACCAGCTGGAACAGGATCGCGTTGACCGAACCCTTGTACGCGACGCGGCCCTCGATGCCTTCCGGCACGAGCTTGTCGATGTTCGCCGAGTTGTCCTGGAAGTAGCGGTCCGCCGCGCCGTCCTTCATCGCGCCGACCGAACCCATGCCGCGGTACGACTTGTACTGGCGGCCCTGGTACAGGAACACGTCACCCGGCGCCTCTTCGGTACCCGCGAACATGCTGCCCATCATCACCGCGTTCGCGCCGGCCGCGAGGGCCTTCGACACGTCGCCCGAGAAACGCACGCCGCCGTCGGCGATGCACGGCACGCCGGTGCCCTTCAGCGCTTCCGCGACGTTCGCGATCGCGCTGATCTGCGGCACGCCGACGCCCGCGACGATCCGCGTCGTGCAGATCGAGCCCGGGCCGATACCGACCTTGACCGCGTCCGCGCCGTATTCGACGAGCGCCTTCGCGGCGGCAGCCGTCGCGATGTTGCCGCCGATCACCTCGACGTGCGGGAAGTTCTGCTTGACCCAGCGCACGCGCTCGAGCACGCCCTTGCTGTGGCCGTGCGCGGTATCGACGACGATCACGTCGACGCCCGCCTGCACCAGCAGCTCGACGCGCTCTTCGTTGTCCGGGCCGACGCCGACCGCCGCGCCTGCGCGCAGCTTGCCGTGTTCGTCCTTGCACGCATCCGGGTGTTCGGTCTGCTTCGTGATGTCCTTCACGGTCATCAGGCCGCGCAGTTCGAACGCGTCGTTGACGACCAGCACGCGCTCGAGGCGGTGGCTGTGCATCAGCGCCTTCGCTTCGGCGAGCGGCGTGCCTTCCTTGACGGTGACGAGACGCTCGCGCGGCGTCATGATCGACTTGACCGGTTCGTCGAGGCGCGATTCGAAACGCAGGTCGCGGTTCGTGACGATGCCGACGAGCTGCGGGCCTTCGACGACCGGGAAGCCCGAGATGCCATGCTGACGCGACAGCGCGATCACGTCGCGCACCTTCATCTGCGGCGGAACCGTGATCGGGTCGCGCACGACGCCCGATTCGAAACGCTTGACCTTCGCGACTTCGCGAGCCTGCTCGGCCGGCGTGAGGTTCTTGTGGACGATGCCCACACCACCCTGCTGCGCCATCGCGATCGCGAGGCGACCTTCGGTGACCGTGTCCATCGCGGCGGACACGAGCGGCATGTTCAGGGAGATGTTGCGGGTCAGCTTGGTCTTCAGGCTGGTGTCGCGCGGGAGAACGTCGGAAAAGGCGGGAACGAGGAGCACATCATCGAAAGTGAGTGCTTTTTGGATCAGACGCATGGCAAATCCTATGGGCGCAAAAGCGAATTATACGCGAAGCGCTGCGAATTTTCACAACACGAACAACGGGTTAGCCGCCTTCAGGCGCCCGGGGGCCGAATCGTTCGGATCGCCGTTCGGTTCGTTTTCGATCGCCTTTCGTTTCACCCCCGCATCGGCCCATTCGCGCAGCCGGCCGGAATCGGGCCGATCGCCCGCCGTTGCCGCACGACGCCGGACCTGCCGACGGCGCCTGCGCCGGCCCCGTTCGACGCGCACCGGCAGCCCCCCGGGGCGCCGCTAGGCCAGTCCGGCCGCGGCCCACGCGATCATCGCCGCGCCGGCGCCGATCGCCACGCCGCCGACAAGCCGCGCGACGCGAACGCCAGCCGGCGCCAGCCGCTCGGCGGCGACCGCCACGGTCACGACGGCCATCACGCGCAGGTCCATCATGCCGGCCGCCAGTGCGACGGCCGTCAAGTTCCCGCAGCAGGCGCCGCACCGTAGCGCGGTACGCACGCCGTACCGCCACGCGACCGCGGCCCGGGCTGCCGCCCGCGGCGCGCATGCGTCGTCCGGCGCATGCCGGCAGCAAGCGAGCCGGCGCGCCTTCCAGCCGGAAAACTGCAGCACGCCCGCGCCGAGCACGATCGCGCCAGCCGCGAACGGCACCGTGGCGGCGAGCGCGGGCAGCCGCGCGGCGGCCGCCGCCCATGCAGTGCCGACCGGAAACACCAGCGCGCCGAGCGCCATCCACACGGAGAAATACGCGGTGCCCGCGACCGCGACGAACCATGCCGCACGCGCGTCGTCCGCCGCGCCGAGACGTTGCCGACATCGCCAGAGCACCGGCGCCAGCACCGGCAGCATCATCGTCACCGTCATCGCGCCCCACATCCCGGCGAATGCGGCGAACGCGCGCCCAGCCTGCCATCCGCACGGCCTGAGCCACCCGGCCGACAGCGTCCAGCCGCCGGCCATCGGCATGCCGCCCATCGCGTCCATCGATGCGTGCTGCGCGAGCGTCGCCCAGATCGCGGCGGCCCATACCGCGACGAGCGCGGCGCCGAACACCCGCCGGCCGCCGCCCGCGTCAGCAGCAACAGCCCGTTTCGTCGCCGTGCTCATCGCCCGCTCCCGCGGCTCGCCGGGCCGTGCTCAACCGCGTGCATACTCGTCATGACGGCGCCACCACACGCCCGTCTCGTTGCGCCCGAGCGGCGCGCGATCGAGCCACTGGTACATCCCCCACAGCCCGTCGAGCCCGCGCGCGTACGTCGAATACGTGTGATAGACGATGCCGTCCTCGCGCACGAACGCGCTCATCCCCGGCCGGTCGCGCGCGTACGTCGCGGCGTCGGTGCCGCACGTCGCCGCGAACTGGGCGAGCGCGGCGGGCGGCGGGTCCATGTCCATCGCGTGGCCGGCCCGCGCATAGTTGTATTCGACGTCGCCGGCGCGCTGCTGCGCTTCGGTGAACGACACGTTGAAGTCGAAGTTGAACTCGCCGCCGTCCGATGACGCCCACGGAAAGTGCCAGCCCATCCGCTGCCGGTATGCCAGCAGCTTCGCAAGCGGCGCGCGCGACACCGCCGCGAGCGTCACGTCGTGGTTCGCGAGGTGGACCGCGAAACCGTCGAAGCCGTCGGCGAGCGCCGAGCACGACGGGCAGCCGGCCTTGTAGTCGGGGCCGAACATGAAGTGATAGACGAGCAGTTGCGAGCGGCCGCCGAACAGATCGTCGAGCGTCGCCGGGCCGCGTTCGGTGTCGAACCGGTAGGCCTTGTCGACGCGCACCCACGGCAGCGCCTGGCGCCGCCGCGCGAGTTCGTCGCCCTGCCGGGTCAGCGCCTTTTCCGCATCGAGCAGCGCGCGGCGCGCAGCCAGCCATTCGGCGCGCGTTCCGGTGAGATGGTTCGTCATTACGGGTTCCTCCTTTCGATGGATATCCGGGCACGGCGCATCTGCCGTGTGCGTGGTGCTAGATTAGGACCGGGCGTCGAACCGGAGGGAGTGACAACTGTGTCGGGATTCGGATGGATTCGCTGATCACGGCCGCCGCGCGGGCGCTCGCGGCGGGCGACCCGCTCGGCGCGCTGAACCGCGTCGCGTTGCGCGACGACGCACCGGCGCTCGCGTTGCGCGGCATCGCGATGGCCCAGCTCGGCGATTTCGAGCGCGCACGCGCGCTCGTGCGCAGCGCGGCTCGCGCGTTCGGCGCGAAGGAAGCCGTCGCGCGGGCGCGCTGCGTCGTCGCGGAGGCCGAGATCGCGCTGGCGTCACGCGACCTCGGCTGGCCGTCGCGCGCCCTCGACGCCGCCTGCGCGACGCTCGACGCACACGGCGACCGCACGAACGCCGCGCATGCGCGCTATCTCGGCGTGCGCCGGCTGCTGCTGATCGGGCACGTCGGGGATGCCGAACAGCGGCTCGCGAGCCTCGATCCCGCACCGCTGCCCGCCGCATCGCGCGCAGCTCATGAACTGATCGCGGCCGGCATCGCGATGCGCCGCATCCGCCCGCACGCGGCGCGCCTGGCGCTCGCCCGTGCGCGCGCGGCCGCACGGGACGCCGGCATCGCCGCGCTGACGGCCGAAGTCGACACGGCCGCCCGCATGCTCGATACGCCGGCCGCGCGACTCATCGCGCGCGGTGCGTCGCGGCTCGTGCTGCTCGACGAGGTCGAGGCGCTGCTGGCATCGAACGCGCTGGTCGTCGATGCATGCCGCCACGCGGTGCGCGACGCGCGCACGACCGTGTCGCTCGCACGCCGCCCGGTGCTGTTCGTGCTCGCCCGCGCACTGGGCGAGGCGTGGCCCGGCGACGTGTCGAGAAACACGCTCGTCGCCGCGGCGTTTCGCGCGAGACATGCGGACGAATCGCATCGCGCCCGCCTGCGCGTCGAGATCGGCCGCTTGCGCGCGGTGCTGCGGCCGCTCGCGAACATCACTGCGACGCCGAGCGGCTTCGCGCTCGAACCGCTCGGCCCGCACGAGGCCGTCGTGCTCGCGCGTCCGGTCGACGACCGCCACGCGGCCGTGCTCGCGCTGCTCGCGGACGGCGAGGCGTGGTCGAGCTCCGCGCTGGCGCTCGCACTCGGCGTGAACCCGCGCACCGTGCAGCGCGCGCTCGATGCGCTCGCCGAAGCGGACAAGGTGCAGGCGGTCGGCCGCGGTCGCGCGCGCCGCTGGATGACGCCGCCGCTGCCCGGATTCGCGACGACCTTGTTACTCCCCGCGCCGCTGCCGGGCGACTAGGATGGGGATACCAACGACGAGGTGACAAACATGAAACGCTCCACCGCAGACATCCTCCGCGAATACGGCCCGTTTCCGGGCGTCGACGGCGTACACGGCGTCACGTTCGACGGGCGGCACGTGTGGTTCGCGTCCGGCGACAAGCTGAACGCGCTCGACCCGGAACGCGGCACGACCGTGCGCGCACTCGACGTCGCCGCGCACGCAGGCACCGCGTTCGACGGGCGCCACCTGTTCCAGATCGTCGAGGACCGTATCGAGAAGATCGATCCCGACTCCGGCCGCGTGCTCGCGACGATCCCCGCGCCCGGCGGCGGCGCCGATTCGGGGCTGGCCTGGGCGGAAGGCACGCTGTGGGTCGGCCAGTACCGCGAACGCAAGATTCATCAGGTGGATCCGCAATCGGGCGCCGTGCTGCGCACGATCGAATCGAACCGCTTCGTCACCGGCGTGACGTGGGTCGACGGCGAGCTGTGGCACGGCACCTGGGAAGCGGACGAGAGCGAGTTGCGGCGGATCGACCCGCGCACCGGGCAAGTGCTCGAACAGGTCGACATGCCGCCCGGCGTCGGCGTGTCGGGGCTGGAGTCCGACGGCCACGACCTCTTCTACTGCGGCGGCGGCAACAGCGGCAAGCTGCGCGCCGTGCGCCGCCCCGCAGGGGCAGCCGCGGCGGGCAACAGTGCGGCGGCGGCCGAGCCGGTCGAGCGCTGATCGGTTGATCGTCGAAGGGCAACGCGACCCGCCGCAGCCACCGGTTAAACAGGACCGGGGCGCGGCGGCGCTTGCAGCCGGTCCCTGCCACACCCCGCTCCCGAGTGCAGGAATGAACAAGACGCGGTCGCGTAGCCGTCGTTAAGATGCGCGCTCGTCAGTCTTTCGTTCGGAGCAGTCGATGCAGCGCGGTGTGGTGTATGGCGTCCTCGCGGGCGCGTTGTGGGGCATGGTCTTTCTCGTGCCGCGGCTGATGACCGACTTCTCGCCGCTGCTGCTGAGCGCGGGCCGCTATGCGATGTACGGCCTCGTGTCGCTGGCGGCGGCCCTGCCGGCCGCCCGCTCGCTGCTCGCCCGGCTGACCCGCGAGGACCTCGTCGCGCTCGCGAAGCTCGCGCTGATCGGCAACGTTGCGTACTACATGCTGCTGTCCGGTGCCGTGCACCTGATCGGCATCGCACCCAGCTCGCTGATCGTCGGCGTGCTGCCCGTGACCGTCACGCTCGCGGGCCTCGGCGACCACGGCGCGATGCCGCTGCGGCGCCTCGCCGCCCCGCTCGCGCTGGTGATCGCCGGCATCGTCTGCATCAACATCGACCTCTTCACGTCGGAAGCCGCGCAGGCGACGACGCTCGGCCAGAAGCTCGCGGGCATCGCGTGCGCAAGCGGCGCACTCGCGAGCTGGACCTGGTACGCGGTCGCGAACACGCGCTACCTGCAGCGCCACCCTCATTTCGGCGGCAACGAGTGGTCGGTGCTGTGGGGTGTCGTGACGGGGCTGATCGGCGGCCTCTGCTGGCTCGCGATCCTCGCGCTGCCGGCCGGCACGGTGCAGGCCGCCGTTCCGGCATCGCGCTGGCACCTGTTCTGGCTGCTGAACCTCGTGCTTGCGATCGGCGCGTCGTGGCTCGGCAACGGACTGTGGAACGCGGCGTCGAAGCGGCTGCCGCTCACGCTGTCCGGCCAGCTGATCGTGTTCGAAACCGTGTTAGCGATGCTCTATGCGTTCGTCTACGATCAGCGGATGCCGCGCGTACTCGAGATCGTGGCGCTCGCCCTGCTGCTGGCGGGCGTCTACGGGTCGGTGCGCCGGCACAACGACACGCATGCGGGCGGCAACACGCCCGGCAGCGCGGCCGTGAACGCGAACGTCACGGCGCACTGAGCGCCGCCGCGCCTGGTCTGACGAATCGGAACGGAGAAGATGCAGCAACGCCGACGCGACGCGTCAGCGCGCGTCCTTGTGCATCCACTTGCGGCCCTCGACGGAGCCCTCGCGGCGGGTCTTGTCGACGCGCCGCTGACGCGCGAGCTTCGGATCGACGATCAACGGGCGGTAGATCTCGACGCGGTCGTGGTCGGCGAGCGGCGCGTCGAGCGGCGCGAGCTTGCCGAATATGCCGGTTTTCGTGTGCGCGAGGTCGATTTCCGGGTGCAGCGCGAGCACGCCGCTCGCGTCGATCGCCGCGCGCACGGTCGCGCCTTCGGGCAGCGACACCGGAATCAGCGTCTGGCGATCCGGCAGCGCGTAGCAGACTTCGATCGACAGCATCGCGTCACCCCTTCCCGTAGCGCTGGTCGGCGCGCTTGACGAACGAATCGACGAACGTGTTCGCGATATGGCTGAACACCGGCCCGATGATCTTCTCGAGCAGGATGCTCGAGAACTCGTAGTGCAGCGCGAATTCGATCTTGCATGCATCGGCGCGCAGCGGGATGAAGCGCCACGAGCCCGTGAACTTCCGGAACGGGCCGTCCGCGAACTCCATGTCGATCCGCGTCGGGCGCTGCTGCGTGTTGCGCGTCGCGAAATGCTGCTTGATGCCCTTGAAGTTGATGTCGATGCGCGCTTCCATACCGCTGTCGTCCTGACGGCGAATCTCGACGCCACCGCACCAGGGCAGGAAATTGGGGTAATCGGCCACGTCGGTGACGAGGTCGAACATCTGTTCCGCCGAATGACGGATCAATACGGTTTTCTGGACATCTGCCATAAATCGCGCGGCATCGCTCGAGGTGAGAACGCAAGCCGGGCGATTCCCGCCCTGCTTTGCTAAAATCGTGATTTTAAACGAGTTGGCCCGATCCTTTCATGAGCATCATCGACAACAGGAAAGCGCACTTCGATTATCACATCGAGGAACGCTACGAGGCGGGGCTCGTGCTCGAGGGCTGGGAAGTCAAGGCGCTGCGCGCCGGGCGCGGCCAGATCAAGGAAGGCTACGTCGTGGTGAAGAACGCCGAGATCTTCCTGATCGGTACCCACATCAGCCCGCTGCCCGAAGCCTCGACGCACATCAAGCCCGATCCGGTCCGCACGCGCAAGCTGCTGCTGCACCGTGACGAAATCAAGAAACTGATCGGCAAGGTCGAGCAGCGTGGCTACACGCTCGTGCCGCTGAACTTCCACTACAAGGGCGGTCGCGTGAAATGCGACATCGCGCTCGCGAAGGGCAAGAAGCTGCACGACAAGCGCGAAACCGAGAAGAAGCGCGACTGGGAACGCGAAAAGGCGCGCATCATGCGCGCCGGCACCTGACGCTCGGGAAAGCCAGCCTCACAAACGACACGGCCCGCTCGAAGCGGGCCGTGTTGCTGTGTGCGGTGCGAAGCGCATGAGCGGCTGCCGGACCGCCGCTCGCCTTCCGGGACGAACCGCTGCGCAACCTGTACTGCTGACATGCGGGCGCGATCGCGCCCGAGGTCGCGCGACGATTCGCCGCATGCCGGGCACATGACCGGCACATGACCGGCACATACCGGGCACACGACGGGCGCACGAGCGGCGCACACCCGGCGACGCTCGCGGCGATCGCCGGCACGCGTAACCCGCGCGTGCCGCTCAGCCCCGCCCGCTCGCCGCCGGTGCCGCGTTCTTGACGATCGTCAGCGCCGACGCGATCGCGGTGCCGAGATCCGACAAGTTCGCCGGCACGATCAGCGTATTGCCCTGTTTCGCGAGGTTCGAGAACGCGCCGACGTACTGCTCGGCGACCTTCAGGTTCACGGCATCCATCCCGCCCTGCGACTGGATCGCGTTCGCGATCTTCTGGATCGCCTGCGCGTTCGCCTCGGCCACCGCGAGAATCGCGGCCGCCTCGCCCTGCGCCTGGTTGATCGCGGCCTGCCGCTCGCCTTCCGACTTCTGGATCGCCGCTTCGCGCGCGCCCGACGCGAGGTTGATCTGCTCCTGCTTGCGGCCTTCGGAAGCAGCGATCAGCGCGCGCTTTTCCCGCTCCGCGGTGATCTGCGCCTGCATCGCATGGAGGATCTCCTTCGGCGGCGTCAGGTCCTTGATCTCGTAGCGCAGCACCTTCACCCCCCAGTTCGCGGCGGCCTGGTCGAGCGCCGACACGATGTTGTGGTTGATGAAGTCGCGCTCCTCGAAGGTCTTGTCGAGTTCGAGCTTGCCGACCACCGAGCGCAGCGTCGTCTGCGCGAGCTGCGTGATCGCGAGCACGAAGTTGCTCGACCCGTACGACGCCTTCATCGGATCGGTCACCTGGAAGTACAGCACGCCGTCGACCTGCAGCTGCGTGTTGTCGCGCGTGATGCAGACCTGGCTCGGCACGTCGAGCGGAATTTCCTTCAGCACGTGCCGGTAGGCGATCCGGTCGACGAACGGCAGCACGATATTGAGACCGGGCGACAGCGTCGCGTGATAGCGCCCGAAGCGTTCGAGCACCCACGCATGCTGCTGCGGCACGATCTTCACCGTCTTCGACACGATCACGATGGCGATGACGAGCAGGACGACCCAGATGATCAGCGAATCCATGAAATATTCCCTCCTTGTTGTATCAGTGGACGATCAGCCCGCGGGTTTCGCGATGACGACGAGACTGTTGCCGCGCACGGCACGCACCTGATACACGCGTGCATCGTCGCGCTCGCCGGCCGCGAGTTCGACGTCCCAGTCGGCGCCGCGATACTGCACACGCGCGCGGCGGTCGTGCCACGCGTCGACCGTGACGGTCGCGCCGATATCGAGATTGACGTCCGGATTCGTCGACGTGTCGCGCTTCTGCTTGCGCCCGAGCCCCGAGCGGCGCAGCACGATCATCGCGACGATCGCGACCACGGCGGCCGCACCGAACTGCACGTGCGGCGCGAAACCGGCGAGCTGCAGCAGCGCGCCCGCGAGAAAGCCGAGCGCGATCATCAGCAGATAGAACGTGCCGGTCAGCAATTCGGCGACGACCAGCACGCCGACTCCGACCCACCAGAACAGATGCCCCGACATCATTGTGGTCTCCCGAAAAACGTCCCCGCTGCTCACTATATTCGCTGCGCGCCCGTCCGTGGGCCGCGGTCGACACGCATGACGCAACGCGGTGCGTACCGACGAAAAAAAACACCCCGGTGCTTACCGGGGTGTTTATAACACGAACCTTGCATTTTGCCTTCAGCGCAAGCGCGGCGTACCGCGCTTGCGCCGAATAAGCGTTACCGACCGTTACTTCCGGTTGGCGAGCGCTTGCCACGTATCGATGATCGTGTCCGGGTTCAGCGAGATCGACACGATGCCTTCGTCGGTCAGCCATTGCGCGAAGTCCGGGTGATCGGACGGGCCCTGGCCGCAGATACCGACGTACTTGCCCATCTTGCGGCAGGTATCGATCGCACGCTTGAGCAGGAACTTGACGGCCGGGTCGCGTTCGTCGAAGTCGACGGCCAGCAGTTCCATGCCCGAGTCACGGTCGAGGCCGAGCGTGAGCTGCGTAAGGTCGTTCGAACCGATCGAGAAACCGTCGAAGTGCTCGAGGAACTCTTCTGCGAGGATCGCGTTGGTCGGGACTTCGCACATCATCACGAGGCGCAGGCCGTTCTCGCCGCGCTTCAGGCCGAACTTCTCGAGCAGGCCGACGACACGCTCCGCCTGCTTCACGGTACGCACGAACGGCACCATGATCTCGACGTTGGTCAGGCCCATCTCGTCGCGCACGCGCTTCAGTGCACGGCATTCCATCTCGAACGCCTGCGCGAAGTCTTCGGCGATGTAGCGCGATGCGCCGCGGAAGCCCAGCATCGGGTTTTCCTCGTCCGGCTCGTAGCGCGAACCGCCGATCAGCTTCTTGTACTCGTTCGACTTGAAGTCGGACAGACGCACGATCACGGGCTTCGGATAGAACGCCGCGGCGATCGTC
The DNA here is from genome assembly GCF_003853505.1 of Burkholderia sp. Bp9015. Taxonomy (NCBI): domain Bacteria; kingdom Pseudomonadati; phylum Pseudomonadota; class Betaproteobacteria; order Burkholderiales; family Burkholderiaceae; genus Burkholderia; species Burkholderia sp. Bp9015. Next base: position 62,387 of record NZ_QTPZ01000003.1, on the reverse strand, counting down.
GCGACGCCTTCCGTCAGCTTGTCGACGTAGAACTGGCGCGGCGACGCGTGACCGCGCGCGACGCTCTCGACCGCCTTCTTCAGGTCCTGGTCGATGTTCGGGTACTCGAGGATCGCCTTCGGGTGCACGCCGATGTTGTTGTTGATGATGAACTCGAGACGCGCGAGGCCAACACCACCGTTCGGCAGTTGCGAGAAGTCGAACGCGAGCTGCGGGTTGCCGACGTTCATCATGATCTTGACCGGGATTTCCGGCAGTTCGCCGCGCTGCACTTCCGTGACTTCCGTCTCGAGCAGCCCGTCGTAGATCTTGCCTTCGTCGCCTTCCGCGCACGACACCGTGACGAGCGCGCCGTCCTTCAGCACGTCGGTCGCGTCGCCGCAGCCGACGACTGCCGGCACGCCGAGCTCACGCGCGATGATCGCCGCGTGGCAGGTGCGGCCGCCACGGTTCGTGACGATCGCCGCCGCACGCTTCATCACCGGCTCCCAGTTCGGGTCGGTCATGTCCGCCACCAGCACGTCGCCCGGCTGCACGCGTTCCATTTCCGACGGGTCCTGGATCACGCGCACGGGGCCCGCGCCGATCTTCTGGCCGATCGCGCGGCCCGTTGCCAGCACCTGCGACTGGCCCTTCAGCTTGAAGCGCTGCTCGGCCTTGCCGCTCGCCTGGCTCTTCACCGTTTCCGGACGCGCCTGCAGGATGAAGATCTTGCCGTCGCGGCCGTCCTTGCCCCACTCGATGTCCATCGGACGCTGGTAGTGCTTCTCGATGATGACCGCGTACTTCGCGAGTTCGATCACGTCTTCGTCGGTGATCGAGTAGCGGTTGCGCTGCTCGTGCGGCACGTCGACCGTCTTCACGCGGCCCGGCTCGCCCGGCTGCGTGAATTCCATCTTGATCAGCTTCGAGCCGATCGAGCGGCGGATGATCGGGTACTTGTCCTGTGCGAGCGTCGTCTTGAACACGTAGAACTCGTCCGGGTTCACGGCGCCCTGCACGACGGTTTCGCCCAGGCCGTAGCTCGACGTGATGAACACGGCGTCCTTGAAGCCCGATTCGGTGTCGATCGTGAACATCACGCCGGCCGCGCCGACGTCCGAGCGGACCATGCGCTGCACACCGGCCGACAGCGCGACTTCAGCGTGCGTGAAACCCTTGTGCACGCGATACGAGATCGCGCGGTCGTTGTACAGCGACGCGAACACGTGCTTCATGCGGTCGAGCACGTCGTCGATGCCGACGACGTTCAGGTACGACTCCTGCTGGCCGGCGAACGACGCGTCGGGCAGGTCTTCCGCGGTCGCGGACGAACGCACGGCGAACGACAGCTCGCCCGGCGAGCCGTTCTTCAGGATTTCGAACTGTGCGCGGATTTCCTCCTCGAGACGTGCCTGCAGCGGCGCGTCGACGATCCACTTGCGGATTTCGGCACCGGCTTCGGCGAGCGCCTTCACGTCGTCGATGTCGAGCGACTCGAGACGCTTGGCGATGCGATCGGTCAGATCGTTGTGCTTGAGGAAATCGCGGAATGCGAGCGCGGTCGTGGCGAAACCGGTGGGTACGCGAACGCCTGCTTCGGAAAGCTGGCTGATCATCTCGCCGAGCGACGCATTCTTGCCGCCCACGATCTCCACATCGGTCATCCGCAACTGCTCGAACGGGATTACATACGCCTGGTCCTTTGCGACGTTTGCTGCGTTAGTCATACAAGCCCCTAAGTGTGAAAAAAATGCTCGATTGCGCAAGTGGGCTCGGACGCGGGCGCTTGCAAAAAGGCGCGGCGCGTCTTGCGCAACCTGTTGGAGAAACAATCGCAGGCGGGAAATCTTCCGACCCGATTTGCAAAAATCCCGGCAGAAGGGCGATATATTCAGACGAATCGCCGAACTTGCCGGGAGTTCTGGAACGTTCGCGGCAAGTCTGGCGTGCCGTTCGCACCCCGCCCCCGCAATTGCTTATCCAACAGGTTGCCGCTATTCTACCGTGCCGGCTGCCGGATGTGGCGCGACCTTGTCACTGTGCCTGGAGGCGGACCTCCAGCCGCCCGCGCAACCGCCCTTCACGCTCGACGCCCAGATTCATGCTGCCTACCGTTTTCATCGTCTCCGACGGCACCGGGATCACTGCCGAAACCTTCGCGCACTCGATCCTCTCCCAGTTCGACCAGAAATTCCGGCTCGTGCGCGTGCCGTTCGTCGACTCGCTCGACAAGGCCTTTTCGACCGTCGAGAAGATCAACGAAGCCGCGGTGCACGACGGCCGCCGCGCGATCGTGTTCACGACGCTCGTCGACAGCGAGTCGAACGACATCGTCAAGCGCTCGAACGCGCTCGTGCTGGACATGTTCCAGCGCTTCGTCGAGCCGCTCGAGCAGGAACTGGAGCTGAAGTCGAGCCACGCGATGGGCCGCGGCCACCAGAACGCCGACACCGAGGAATACAAGACGCGGATCGAGGCGATCAACTTCTCGCTCGCGCACGACGACGGCCAGTCGAACCGCAACCTGTCGGAAGCCGACGTGATCCTGGTCGGCGTGTCGCGCAGCGGCAAGACGCCGACGAGCCTGTATCTCGCGATGCAGTACGGCGTGAAGGCCGCCAACTATCCGCTGATTCCGGAAGACTTCGAGCGCGGCAAGCTGCCGTCGGCGCTGTCGCCGCATCGCGACAAGCTGTTCGGGCTGTCGATCGATCCGCAGCGCCTGTCGGAGATCCGCAACGAGCGCCGCCCCGGCAGCAAGTACGCGGCGCCCGAGAATTGCCGCTACGAGATCAACGAGGCCGAGGCGATGATGCGCCGCGAAGGGATCAAGTGGCTGTCGTCGACGCACAAGTCGATCGAGGAGATCGCGACGACGATCCTGCAGGAAATCCGCCTCGACCGGCAGTCGTACTGACGACCGGCGCACGGGCGGCCGCCGGGCCGCCGTCGCCAGAAGCAACAAGGCCGCGTCGATCGCGGCCTTGTTTCGTGGTGCGGGATACCGCCCGGCCAACGCCGCGCGTCACGTCATCAAGTCATGCGTGCCGCTGCTGCCGCACCTGCTCGAACAGGCACACCGCCGCCGCAGCCGCCACATTCAGCGACTCCATGCCGCCCGGCTGCGGGATCGTCACGCGATGCGTGGCCACGTCGCGCCAGAACGCCGACACGCCGGCGCCCTCGTTGCCGAACACCCATGCGACGGGACCGGCCAGGTCGCAGTCGTAGATCGCCTGCGCGCCGTGCGAATCGGTCAGCGCGACCGGCACGTCGAGGCGTTCGGCGAGCGCGCCGGCCTCGACATCCTCGTGGATCGACAACAGGAAGTGCGCGCCCATTCCCGAGCGCAGCACCTTCGACGACCACGCATAGGCGGTGCCCGGCGCGCAGAACACGTGCCGCACACCGGCCGCGGCCGCGCTGCGCAGGATCGAGCCGACGTTGCCGGCGTCCTGCACGCCGTCGAGCACGACCGACGTGTGCGTGACACGCTCCGGCAGCGGCTGCGCGGGACGATCGACGAGCAGCAGGAAACCGACGCCGCTCACCACGTTCGACAGTTGTCCGAACAGCGCATCGGGCAGCGTGACGACCCGCTGCACGTCGACGCGCGCGATGATCGCCTGCGCTTCGTCGTGCGCGAGCGCGCCTTCGGTGGCGACGCACAGCTCGGGTATCGCGCCCGTATCGAGATACGCGCTGGCGAGGTGAAAACCTTCGAGCAGCGCCTGGCCACCGCGGCGCTGCTGGGACGTCGAACCCGCAAGCGCCTTCAGGCGCTTGTACAGCGGGTTGTCGCGGGAAGTAATGCTTTTCATCGAATCAGGTCGAGTGCCGCGCGCACGGGTGCGAACGAGCGCCGATGCGCTTCACACGGGCCGTGCTCGCGCAGCGCGGCGAGATGTTTCTCGGTGCCGTAGCCCGCATGCACGTTGAACCCGTACACCGGGAAGCGTTCGTGCAGCTCGACGAGCATGCGGTCACGCGCGACCTTCGCGAGGATCGACGCGGCCGAGATGCTCGGCACGAGCGCGTCGCCGCTGACGATCGCCTCGGCACGCACCATCAGCGTCGGGCAGCGGTTGCCGTCGATCTGCGCGAGCGTCGGCAGCACCGACAGGCCTTCGACGGCCCGCTTCATCGCGAGCATCGTCGCGTGCAGGATGTTGAGCGTGTCGATCTCGTCGACGCTGGCCGACGCGACGCAATACGCGCGCGAGCGCGCGACGATCAGGTCGTACAGCGCGTCGCGCTTTTTCGCGGACAGCGCCTTCGAATCGTCGAGCCCGTCGATCGGCTGCGCGGGATCGAGGATCACCGCGGCGGCGACCACCGGCCCCGCGAGCGGGCCACGGCCCGCTTCGTCGACGCCGCAGACGATCTCGTCGGGCCGGCTGAAGTCGAAGCCGCCCTGCACGTCGGTCGACGCGCGGCGGCGTGGTGCACGGGCTGCCGTCATGCGCGCCCCTTGCGTTGCTCGAGTACGCGCACGACCGCTTCGGCCGCCTTCGCGGCCGTGTTCTGCCGCAGCGAGAGATGCATTTCGGTAAACACTTCGGTCAGCGTGCGGCGGTTCGCGTCGTCGCGCAGCTGCGTGAGCGTCGCATCGGCGAGCGCCTCGGGCGTCGCGAAATGCTGCAGCAGCTCGGGCACGACGAAGCGCCCCGCCAGGATGTTCGGCAAGCCGACGTACGGCAGATAGCCCTGCCGGCGCATGATCTGTCCGGTCAGCCAGGGCACCTTGTACGAGATCACCATCGGCTTCTTCAGCAGCGCGGCTTCCAGCGTGACGGTGCCGCTCTTCACGAGGATCGCGTCGGCGGCCGTCATCGCGACCTGCGAGCGGCCGTCGGTGATCGTCAGCGCGAGTTGCGGATGGGCGTCGACGAGCGGCTGCAGCAGTTCGCGCAGCGCGGGCGTCGCCGCCGGCATCACGAACCGCACGCCGGGCTCGCGCTGCTGCATCAGCGCCATCGCGGCGAAGAACGTCGGGCCGATCAGCCCGATCTCCGAGCGCCGGCTGCCCGGCAGCACCGCGATCACGGGGCCCTCGGCCGGCAGGCCGAGCGCGATGCGCGCGCCGTGCGTGTCGGGCTCGAGCGGAATCTCGTCGGCCAGCGGGTGGCCGACATACGTCGACGCGACGCCCGCCTTGTCGAGGATCGCCGGTTCGAACGGGAACAGGCACAGCATGTGGTCGACGGACTTCGCGATCTTCTTGATCCGGCCGCCGCGCCACGCCCAGATCGACGGGCACACGAAGTGGATCGACGGGATGCCCGCGTCGCGCGCGGCCTGCTCCACGCTGAAGTTGAAATCGGGCGCGTCGACGCCGATGAAGGCGTCGGGCCGCTCCGCGAGCAGCTGGCGCTTCAGCTCGCCGCGAATCCGCAGGATCTCGGGAATCTGGCCCAGCGCCTCGACGTAGCCGCGCACCGTCAGCTTGTCCATCTGCCAGTGCGAGTCGAAGCCGTGCGCGAGCATCCGCTGCCCGCCGATCCCGTAGTAGCGGGTCGATGCGGGCAGCCGCGCCTGAAGCCCGCCGAGCAGCGACGCCGCGAGCAGGTCGCCCGACGGCTCGCCGGCCACCATCGCGAGCCGGAGCTGATTGGTCGGGAGCGACATCGCTTAGCGGATGATGCCGCGTTGGGACGCGTCGATGAACTCGACGAGCGCGGTGACCGCTGCGTCGCCTTCGCCGCCCGCGGCCGCCAGCTCGCGCAACTGTACCTTCGCTTCCTCGAGCGACAGGCCGTTCTTGTACAGCAGGCGGTACGCGCTGCGCAGCGCCGAGATCGCGTCGGGCGAGAAATCGCGCCGGCGCAGGCCTTCGACGTTGATGCCGTGCGGCTCGGCCTTGTTGCCGGCCGCGATCACGAACGGCGGCACGTCCTGCACGAGCGCCGAGGCGCCGCCCAGCATCGAGTGCGCGCCGATGCGCACGAACTGGTGCACACCCGACATCCCGCCGACGATCGCGAAGTCGCCGATCTCGACGTGACCGGCCATCTGCGCGTTGCTCGACAGGATCACGTTGCTGCCGACGCGGCAGTCATGGCCGATGTGCACATAGGCCATGATCCAGTTGTCGTCGCCGAGCGTCGTCACGCCGACGTCCTGCACGGTGCCGGTGTGGATCGTCGTGAATTCGCGGATCGTGTTGCGGTTGCCGATCACGAGCTTCGTCGGCTCGTCCTTGTACTTCATGTCCTGCGGACGGCCGCCCACCGACGCGTAATGGCCGATGCGGTTGTCCTCGCCGAGCGTCGTGTGACCTTCGATCACGCTGTGCGAGCCGATCGTCGTGCGCGCGCCGATCGTGACGTGCGGCCCGACGATCGCGTACGGCCCGATCTCGACGGACTCGTCGATCTGTGCGCCCGGTTCGACGATCGCGGTAGGATGAATCCTGGTCATGCGCCGTTGCCTCTCGATGTGATGTGTCGCGTTGCCCGCGTTACGTTACCCATGCGTGCCGCGTCGCTCAGGGCGCCGCGTCGGCCGTCTTGACCGTGCACATCAGTTCGGCTTCCGCCGCCACCTTGCCGTCCACTTCCGCCACTGCCTTGAACTTCCAGATGCCGCGGATGTAACGTTCGAACGTCACGTTCAGAATCAGCTGGTCGCCCGGTTCGACCACGCGCTTGAAGCGCGCGCCGTCGATCCCGACGAAGTAGTACAGCGTGTTTTCCGGATCCTTCGGCTGCTCTTCCGAGAACGTCAGCAGCGCGGCCGCCTGAGCGAGCGCCTCGAGGATCAGCACCCCCGGCATCACCGGCCGCTTCGGGAAGTGCCCCTGGAAGAACGGCTCGTTGATCGACACGTTCTTCAGCGCTTTGATCCCCTTGTGCGGCTCGAGTTCGAGCACGCGATCGACGAGCAGAATCGGATAGCGATGCGGCAGCAGCGTGAGGATCTTGTGGATGTCGAGATTGATTTTTTCAGTGCTCATGATGGTTCGTCTCACGCAGAGGCTGCGCGGTGGTGATGCAAAGGCTGAAGCGGGCCGCCGTGCGGCCCAGTCTGGCAAACCGGGCCGGATGCGCTGGCCGTGCCCGGTTCGTGGTCTCGCATGGTGTCGGTCAGGCGTGCGTGCCGCCCTGGGCGGCCAGCGCGGTTTCGAGCGCCTTGATGCGGTCGCGCAGCTTGTCGAGGTTGCGCACGAGCGCGGCGCTCCGGTTCCATTCGCCGTGGTCGACGGCCGGGAACGCGCTCGTGTAGATGCCGGCCTTCGGCAGCGACTTCGACACGCCCGAATTCGCCGTGATGATGACATAGTCGCCAAGCGTCACGTGGCCGGCGATCCCCGCCGCGCCACCGATCATGCAGTGGCGGCCGATCGTCGTGCTGCCCGCGATGCCCGCCTTGCCGGCGATCACCGTGTAGGCGCCGATCCGGCAGTTGTGGGCGATCTGCACCTGGTTGTCGATCTTCACGCATTCTTCGATGACGGTGTCCGCCATCGCGCCGCGGTCGATCGTCGTGTTCGCGCCGATCTCGACGTCCGGGCCGATCGACACGCCACCGACCTGCGGAATCTTGACCCAGCTGCCGGTGCGCGCGTCGCCGTCGCCGACGAAATCCGGCGCGAAGCCGAAGCCGTCGGAACCGATCACGGCACCCGCGTGGATGATCGCGCGCGGGCCGATCTTGCAGCCGTGGTACACCGACGCGTTCGGATACAGGTGCGAGCCGGCGCCGATCGTCGTGCCGCGGCCGACGAACACGTTCGCGTCGAGTTGCACGTCGTCTTCGATCACCGCGCCGGCCTCGACCGTCACGTGCGGGCCGATCACCGCGGTCGCGGCGACCTGCGCGGCCGGATCGATCGTCGCGCTCGGATGCACGCCGGCCGCGCGCGGCGGCGTGGCGAGATCGATGAACATCTGCGCGACGCGCGCGAAGTACGCGTACGGATTCGGCGTCACGATGAAGTTGCGGCCGCTCGCGGCCGCGCCCAGCTTTTCGAGATCCTTCGGCGCGATCAGCACCGCGCCGGCGCGGGTCGTCTCGACCTGCGACAGGTACTTCGGGTTCGCGAGAAACGCGAGTTGCTGAGGGCCTGCCTGGTCGAGCGGCGCGAGGCCGCCCACCATGCACTGGGCGTCGCCGGCGATCTCGCCGCCGAACCGCGTTACGAGTGCCTCAAGCGTCAATGCCATTCGTCGTCTGCTCCGTTCAGTTCGTCGAGCCGGACGCGAGCGCCTTGAGCACCTTGTCGGTGATGTCGATGCGCGGGCTGACGTACACGGCTTCCTGCACGATCAGGTCGTAATTCTGCTGCTCGGCGATCTGCTTGATGACCTTGTTCGCACGCTCCAGCACGGCCGCGAGCTCCTCGTTGCGGCGCTGGTTCAGGTCTTCGCGAAACTCGCGCTGCTTGCGCTGGAAGTCGGTGTCGAGCTGCGCGAGATCGCGCTGCTTCTGCGCGCGATCGGCCGCCGACAGCGACGCACCGTTCTTGTCCAGCGAATCGGACATCGACTTCAGGCGCGCCGCGAGGTCCTGCAGATCCTTGTCGCGCTTCGCGAACTCGGCTTCGAGCTTCGTCTGCGCCGCCTTGGCGGGCGCCGACTCGCGCAGGATCCGATCCGAATTGACCGCCGCGATGCGGGCGACGTCCTGAGCATGCGCCGTCGCCGCGCCCAAGGCCAGCGCAACGGTCAGCGCACACATCACTCGTTTCGAAAACTTACCGGTTAGCAAAATTACCCTCTCGTTACTGTTGTCATGCGTTCGATCAGAACGCCGTCCCGATCTGGAACTGGAATTTCTGGTACTGGTCGCCTTCGTGCTTCTGCAGCGGGAAGCCGAGGCTCAGCTTCAGCGGGCCGATCGGCGAGATCCACGCGAGACCCACACCGTAGCCGTAACGCAGGCCGTTCGCGCCGGTACTCGTGCCGCCCGGCGCGTTGCCCCACACGTTACCGCCGTCGAGGAACGTGAACACGCGCAGCGTGCGGTCGTAGCCGGTGCCCGGCAGCGGGAACGTCAGCTCGATGTTGCCGACCACCATCTTCGAACCGCCGATCGGGTCGTTCGTCTTCGTGTCGCGCGGGCCCAGCGAGCTCGGCTCGTAGCCACGCACGGAGCCGATACCGCCCGCGTAGTAGTTCTTGAAGATCGGGTATGGGTTGCCGATGCCGTTACCGTAGCCGCCTTGCAGGTTCAGGCCCAGGATGAAGCCGCGCGAGAACGAATAGTAGTACTGCGCCTGCAGGTCGGCCTTGTAGTACTGGATCTTGCCGACCGGCACGCCGTATTCGACGTTCGCCTGCGTGAAGTAGCCGCGGCTCGGGATCAGCGCGCTGTCACGCGCGTCGCGCGACCATGCCACCGTCAGCGGCACCGTGTTCGACACGCGGCCGAACTCGTTCACGTAATCCTGGTAGCTCTGCGGCGTGTTCGAGTCGACGTCGAGACGGTTCTGCTCGAAGCCCGCGCCGAAGTAGACGGTGTCGACTTCCGAGAACGGAATGCCGAACTTCAGGTTGCCGCCCGCGCTGATGATCCGGAAGCTCGAGCTCGTCGAGTAGTAAAGCGGCTGGTACGTGCGGTAGTAGACGTCGGTGATCCGCTTGATGCCGTCGACCGTGAAGTACGGGTCGACCTGCGTGACGGTCAGCGTGCGGTAGCTCTTCGCGGTGTTGACGTTCACCGACAGGCTCGTGCCCGAGCCGAACACGTTGTCCTGCGACACGCCGGCCGACAGCACCACCTTGTCCGTCGACGAGAAGCCCGCGCCCAGCGTGATCGCGCCGGTCGGCTTTTCGTCGACCTTCACGTTCACGTCGACCTGGTCGTTCGTGCCTTCGACCGGCACCGTCGTCACGTCGACGTTGGTGAAATAGCCGAGACGGTTCACGCGGTCCTTCGACAGCGCGAGGCGGTTCGAATCGAACCACGAGCTTTCGAGCTGGCGCATTTCGCGGCGCACGACTTCGTCGCGCGTGCGCGTGTTGCCGACCACGTTGATGCGGCGCACGTACACGCGGCGGCTCGGATCGACGACGAGGTTCAGGTTCACCTTGTGGTTCGCCTGGTCGATGTCCGGCTGCGCGTTGACGGTCGCGAATGCGTAGCCGTATTCACCGAGCTTGTCGACGATCGACTTCGTCGTTTGCTGCAGCTTTTCGGCCGAGAAGCGATCGCCCGGCTTGATCTTGATCAGCTTGTTCAGTTCGGCTTCGCGATCGAGCAGGTTGCCCGACAGCTTGATGCCCGACACCGTGTACGGCTCGCCTTCGTGCAGCGTGACCGTCAGGTACATGTCCTTCTTGTCGGGCGAGATCGACACCTGCGTCGATTCGATGTTGAACTCGAGGTAGCCGCGGTTCAGGTAGTACGAGCGCACGGCCTCGAGGTCGCCCGTGAGCTTTTCCTTCGAGTACAGGTCGTTCTTCGTGTACCAGGAGAACCAGTTCGGCGTCGACAGCTGCATTTCGTCGCGCAGCGTGCTGGTGCTGAACGCCTTGTTGCCGATGAAGTTGATCTGGCGGATCTTCGCGCTCGGGCCTTCGGCGACCGCGAACAGGATCGACACGCGGTTCGCGTCGACCGGCGTGATCGTCGTCTTGACCTCGGCCGCATAGAAGCCGCGCGTCAGGTACTGACGCTTGAGCTCCTGCTCCGCCTTGTCGACGAGCGCCTTGTCGTAGTAGCGGCCGTCGGCCAGACCCACCGCGCGCAGCGCCTTCGTCAGGTTGTCCTTGTCGAATTCCTTCGTGCCGGTGAAGTCGATCGACGCGATGGCCGGACGCTCCTGCACCTGCACGATCACGACGTTGCCTTGGGTGGCGATGCGCACGTCGTTGAAGAAGCCCGTCGCGTACAGCGCCCGGATTGCTTCGGATGCCTTGTCGTCGGTGAAGGTATCGCCCTGCTTGATCGGCAGGTAGGCGAACACCGAACCGGCTTCGACGCGCTGCAACCCCTCGATCTTGATGTCTTGCACCACGAACGGTGCCGCTGCATGCGCCGCGAGGCCGTGCGCGGCGAGCGCGGCCGCTGCAACTGTCTTAGGTACAAAGCGATGAGGTTTGAACAACGTGCATCCCCAATATTTAGCTGCATCAAATCAGGCGGCGGCCGACTGGCCGCCGCCTGACGCTTCAGAAATGGATTAACCGAGCCAGGTCGTTGAACAGCGCGATCGCCGACAACGCGACGATGCAGATCAACCCGGCTCTTTGCAGAATCAGCTGCCAGCGCTCCGATACGGCTTTCCCGGTCGCGGCTTCAACCAGATAATATAACAGATGCCCCCCGTCCAAAACGGGAATCGGCAGCAAGTTCAGCACCCCGAGGCTAATGCTGACAAGGGCGAGGAACGACAGGAAGGCCGACGGACCGAGCCGCGCGCTCTTGCCCGCGTAGTCCGCAATCGTCACCGGGCCGGACAGGTTCTTCAGCGACGCATCGCCCGTGATCATCCGCCCGAACATCCTCAGCGAGTAGACGGCGATGTCCCACGTGCGGTGCGCGCCGAGGCGCAGACTCTCGATCGGCCCGTAGCGGACGTCGACCGACGGCGTGTGCATCGACAGCGCCGCGCCGATGCGGCCGACCTGCTGCCCCGTTTCGTCGTCGCGCTGCGCCTGCGGCACGATCGACACCGTCCGGGAGGCACCGCCGCGCTCGATCTGCAGTTCGACTGCCTGGCCCGCATGGTGCTTCACCGCGTCGATGAAGCGCGTGGCGCCGCCGATGGGCTTGCCGTCGAGCGCAAGCAGCTTGTCGCCGGCCTTCAGGCCCGCCTGCTCGGCCGCGCTGCCGGGCTGCACCGACGCCACCGACAGCGCGCCGCCGCCGGTCTCGAAGCCCAGGTGCAGCATGAAATCGTCGTCGAGCGCGCTTTCGGGAACATTGCGCAGGTCGACGCGGAAGTCGAACGTCGCCGCGCCGCCGTCGCGCGCGCCGAGCACGACCTCACGATGATCGAACGCGGCCGCCAGCAGCTTCCAGCGCAAGTCCGACCACGAGCGCACCGGCACGGCGTCGCCGCCCTGCGCGTCGCCTACGCGCACGTCGCGGATCGATACGATCGTCTCGCTGCCGTCGAAGCCCGCGCGGGCGGCCGCCGTGCCGGCGGCCGGCGGCGCGAGCACCGCGGCCGGCTCGGTCACGCCGGTTGCGAATACGGCGGAAAACAGGACGATTGCCAACAGGAAGTTCGCGATCGGGCCGGCGGCGACGATCGCGATGCGCTTGAACACCGATTGCCGGTTGAACGCCTGGCCGAGCTCCTCGGGTTTGACGCCCGCCCCCGGCTCGCGCTCGTCGAGCATCTTCACGTAGCCGCCGAGCGGCAGCGCGGAGAGCGTCCATTCGGTGCCCGTCTTGCGGCTGACCCAGCGCGCGACGGGCTGGCCGAAGCCGATCGAGAAACGCAGCACCTTCACGCCGCACCAGCGCGCGACGCGATAATGTCCGTACTCATGCACGACGACCAGCACCCCGATCGCCACCGCAAACGCGATCAGTTCGACCAGCACGTTCATGAGCACCTCATTCAGACAGTGCGCTCCACGCGTGGCGCAGGCGCTTTCGCAATGATCTCGGCAGCGAGGCGGCGTGCCTCGGCATCCGCCGCAAGGACGTCGTCGAGCCCGTTCGGGTTGCGGTTCGGCAGTGCGTTGAGCACCGCGTCGACCGTCGCCGCGATCGCCATGAAGCCGATCCGGCGCTCGAGAAACGCTTCGACCGCGATTTCGTTCGCCGCGTTCAACGCGGCGCTCGCGATGCCGCCCTCCTCGAGCGCCTTCAGCGCGAGCGCGAGGCACGGGAAGCGCGTGTAGTCGGGCTTCTCGAACGACAGCTGGGCGATCTGCGCGAGGTCGAGCTGCTCGACACCGGCGTCGACGCGCTCCGGGAACGCCAGCGCGTGCGCGATCGGCGTACGCATGTCGGGGTTGCCGAGCTGCGCGAGCACCGAGCCGTCGCGGTACGACACAAGCGAATGGATCACGCTCTGCGGGTGGATCAGCACGTCGATCCGGTCGCCCGGCAGGCCGAAGATCCAGTGCGCCTCGATCACTTCGAGGCCCTTGTTCATCATCGTCGCGGAATCGACGGAAATCTTGCGGCCCATCACCCAGTTCGGATGCTTGCAGGCCTCGTCCGGCGTCACGTCGACGAGCGTGGCCGGCTCGCGCGTGCGGAACGGGCCGCCCGACGCGGTCAGGATGATCTTCGAGATCCCGCCGTGCTCGTTCGCGTCGCGCGGCATGCACTGGAAGATCGCGTTGTGTTCGCTGTCGACCGGCAGCAGGATCGCGCCATGGTCGCGCACGGCGTCCATGAAGATCGCGCCCGACATCACGAGCGATTCCTTGTTCGCGAGCAGGATGCGCTTGCCGGCGCGCGCGGCCGCCAGGCTCGGCGCGAGGCCGGCCGCGCCGACGATCGCCGCGACGACCGTGTCGCAGCCGTCGCTGTTCGACACGTCGACGAGCGCCTGCGGCCCGTACAGCACCGTGGTCTTGTTGCCCGCCGCGCGCAGCTTCGCCTCGACGTGCGCTGCCGTGTTCGCATCGCCGACCACCGCGACTTCGGGTGCGAAGCGCAGGCACTGCTCGACGAGCTTGTCGCCATTGCGGTGCGCGGTCAACGCATAGACCGAGAAACGCTCGGGATGGCGGGCGACCACGTCGAGCGTGCTGTCTCCGATCGAGCCCGTGGAACCGAGCAGTGTCAGACGTTTTTGCATAACAGAAATAGTGGTTTAACCAAGCAGCAGCATTGCGAGCGGCAGCACCGGCAGCAGCGCGTCGACGCGGTCGAGCACGCCGCCGTGACCGGGCAGCAGGCCGCTCGAATCCTTCACGCCCGCCTGACGCTTGAGCAGCGACTCGAACAGGTCGCCGATCACGCTGTACGCAACCAGCAGCGTCAGCGCGGCCCACGCGCCGGGCATCCCGTAGCGCGTCGCGAATGCGGAAAACAGGGTCGGCTCGAACCAGTGCGCGGCCATCGCGGCTCCCGCGACGACCATCACGGCGAGCCAGCCGCCGATCGCGCCTTCCCAGCTCTTCCCGGGACTGATCGTAACGGCCAGTTTACGCTTTCCGAAGGCCTTGCCCGCGAAATATGCACCAATATCGGCCAGCCACACGACCAGCAGCAGCGAGAGCACGAACGGAACGCCCTGCGCACGCGCCGCGACGACCGCGTGCCAGCAGGCCGCGAACACCACGAGCCCGGCCGCGAGCAGGAACGGCCGCCACACGCCGCCCGCGAGTTCCGGCTTGCGGCGCAGCGAGAACGGGCCGACCAGCAGCCAGAACACGCCGGCCGCCATGAAAAGGGGACGGGACGAAGCGGCCTCGACGCCGAGCGGCGCGGTCGCCGCGAGCGCCAGCGCGGCGACGATCGCATAAACGACCGAACCGGCCGCGCCGAGCTTCAGCAGGCGCGCCCATTCCCACGCGGCGAACACGAGCACGACGCCGATCAGCGCGCCGAAGGCCGCGAGCGGCGCGAACAGCGTCACCGGCAGCAACACGGCCAGCATCACGACCGCCGTGATCACACGGGTCTTCAGCATGAAAGGGAATCGGCGTTCTGCGATTGCGGTTCGAGCTGCGCGCTGGTGCGCCCGAAACGGCGCTCGCGCTCGGTATACGACGCGATCGCGTCGGCCAGCGCCGCGCCGTCGAAATCCGGCCAGTATTTGTCGGTGAAATAGAATTCGGCGTACGCGAGCTGCCACAGCAGGAAATTGCTGACGCGCTGCTCGCCGCCGGTGCGGATGAAGAGATCGGGCTCCGGCGCATAGGCCATCGCCAGGTGCGGCGCGAACGCGTCTTCGGTCACCTCGACCTCGCGGCCCTCGCGCACGGCCTGCTCGACGAGTTTCTTCGTCGCCTGCAGGATGTCCCAGCGGCCGCCGTAGTTCGCGGCGATCGTCAGGGTCAGGCGGGTGTTGCGCGCCGTCTTGGTTTCGGCGCGGCGGATCAGTTCGCGGATGCGCGGCTCGAAACGCTCGAGATCGCCCACGACGCGCAGGCGGATCCCGTTCGCATGCAGCTTGCCGATCTCGCGCTCGAGCGCGGTGATGAACAGCCGCATCAGGAACGACACTTCGTCGTTCGGCCGGCGCCAGTTCTCCGAACTGAACGCGAACAGCGTCAGGTATTCGACGCCGGCGCGCGCGCAGCCTTCGACCACCGACCGCACGGCGTCGACGCCGCGGGTGTGCCCCGCGACGCGCGGCAAGCGGCGTTCGGTCGCCCAACGGCCGTTGCCGTCCATGATGATCGCGATATGACGCGGCACGGCGCCGACGTCAGGCACGCGAACGGTAGAGCTGGTATAGGTCATGGCCGTTGAGACAGTTGCGGGAAGAAGGCGGCGCGCGAGGACGGTCGTCAGACCGTCATGATCTCGGCTTCCTTGCTCTGCACGAGCTTGTCGACTTCGGCGACGTGCTTGTCGGTCAGCTTCTGCACGTCGTCGCTCGCACGGCGCTCGTCGTCTTCCGAGATTTCCTTGTCCTTCACGAGCTTCTTGAGCGCTTCGTTCGCGTCGCGGCGCAGGTTGCGGATCGCGACCTTGGCCGTTTCGCCTTCGCTCTTGACCACCTTAGTGAGCTCGCGGCGGCGCTCTTCCGTCAGCGCGGGCATCGGCACGCGGATCAGGTCGCCGGCCGTGGCCGGGTTCAGGCCCAGATCGGCTTCGCGGATGGCCTTCTCGACCTTCGCGACCATGTTCTTTTCCCACGGCTGCACGCCGATCGTGCGTGCGTCGACGAGCGTCAGGTTCGCAACCTGCGAGATCGGCACCATCGAACCGTAGTAGTCGACCTGCACGTGATCGAGCAGACCGGTATGCGCACGGCCCGTACGGATCTTCGCCAGATCGTTCTTGAACGCTTCGATCGAGCGCTGCATCTTCTGCTCTACGCCCTTCTTGACATCAGCGACACTCATTTCAACCTCCGAACCTTCCAACCTTCAATGAACGCGGGCCGCGCCCGGTGCGCCACGCACCACGGCCGGCGACCCGCGCCGCTTGCCCGCATCCGCGGGAGTTTACACGTGGACGAGCGTACCTTCGTCCTCGCCCAGCACGATGCGCTTGAGCGCGCCCGGCTTGTTGATCGAAAACACGCGGATCGGCAGCTTCTGGTCGCGGCACAGCGCGAAGGCCGTCGCGTCCATCACCTGCAGATTGCGGCTGATCGCCTCGTCGAAGCTGATCGTCGTGTAGCGCGTGGCCGACGGATCCTTCTTCGGATCGGCAGAATATACGCCATCGACCTTGGTCGCCTTCAAAACGACCTCGGCGCCCACTTCCGAACCGCGCAGCGCGGCGGCCGTGTCCGTCGTGAAGAACGGGTTGCCCGTGCCGGCCGCGAAGATCACGACCTTGCCTTCCTCGAGCTGGCGGATCGCGCGCGGCCGGATGTACGGCTCGACGACCTGATCCATGCGCAGCGCGGACTGCACGCGCGCGACGATGCCGGCGTGGCGCATCGCGTCCTGCAGCGCCAGCGCGTTCATCATCGTCGCCAGCATCCCCATGTAGTCGGCCGTCGCACGGTCCATGCCGGCCGCACCGCCCGCGACACCGCGGAAAATGTTACCGCCGCCGATCACGACCGCGAGTTGCGTACCGAGACCCACGACTTCGGCGATATCCGCCACCATCCGTTCGATCGTCGCGCGATTGATGCCGAAGGCATCGTCGCCCATCAGCGCTTCGCCGGAGAGTTTGAGGAGGACGCGTTTATAGGCATTGGACATAGGGGCTTCCGAGCGACGAGAGGATGACAACCACGAACTGTAGGGGCGAAATACTGATTCGGGCAAGCGCCGGCGACCGGACCGGGTTTCCCGGCCGGCCGGCGGCGCCGCCGGCCGCGGCGGAGCGGACGCCCGCCGCGGATACTGCCTGACTGCTTACTGCTGCTTTGCTGCTGCGACTTGCGCGGCCACTTCGGCGGCGAAGTCGTCCTGGCGCTTCTCGATGCCTTCGCCGACGACGAACAGCGCGAACTTCTGCACGGTCGCGTTCGCTGCCTTCAGCATCTGCTCGATCGTCTGCTTGTCGTTCTTCACGAACGTCTGGTTCAGCAGCGACACTTCCTTCAGGTACTTCTGGACGCTGCCGTCGACCATCTTCGCGACGATTTCAGCCGGCTTGCCCGATTCGGCAGCCTTCTGCTCGGCGACGCGGCGTTCCGTCTCGATCAGTTCCGCCGGCACGTCGGCCGACGACAGGGCGACCGGCTTCATCGCGGCGATGTGCATCGCGACGTCCTTGCCGACCTGCTCTTCCGCACCCGTGTACTCGACGATCACGCCGATACGCGCGCCGTGCAGGTACGTTGCGATCTTGTTCGCGGTTTCGAAACGGACGAAACGGCGGATCGAGACGTTCTCGCCGATCTTGCCGATCAGGGCCAGGCGGACTGCGTCGACCGTCGAACCGTCGAGCGGCAGTGCCGACAGCGCTGCCACGTCGGCCGGGTTTTGCGTCGCGACGAGTTCTGCAACCGTCTTCGAGAATGCGAGGAAGTCGTCGTTCTTCGCGACGAAGTCGGTTTCGCAGTTCAGCTCGACCAGCGCGCCCGCGTTGCCGCCGACGAACGATGCGACGACGCCTTCTGCCGTCACGCGCGATGCCGCCTTGCTCGCCTTGTTGCCGAGCTTGACGCGCAGCAGCTCTTCAGCCTTGGCCAGGTCGCCGTCGGCTTCCGTCAGCGCCTTCTTGCACTCCATCATCGGTGCGTCGGTCTTTGCGCGCAGTTCTGCCACCATGCTTGCGGTAATTGCCGCCATCATTCGCTCCTTGAGTCTGTATTCACAACGCCGCCCGCTTGGACGCGAACGGCCGAAAATCGTTTCCGGACCCGCGCCGATTCGGCGCGATCAGGTCCGGCGCACAAGCTTAAAAAAAGGGGGCCTGTTGAGAGCCCCCTTTTTGCGCCGGCTCGGGGCCAGTTACGCGTTTTCCTCGACGTACTCGTCGTCGCCACGCGCTGCCTGGACCACTTCGTTGACCGCGTTCGCACGGCCTTCCAGGATCGCGTCGGCCACGCCTTCAGCGTACAGCGCGACTGCCTTGCTCGAGTCGTCGTTGCCCGGGATCACGTAGTCCACACCTTCCGGCGAGTGGTTCGTGTCGACCACGGCGATGACCGGCACGCCCAGCTTGTTCGCTTCCGTGACGGCGATCTTGTGGTAGCCGACGTCGACGACGAAGATTGCGTCCGGAATGCCGCCCATGTCCTTCACGCCGCCGATCGACTTCTGCAGCTTGGCGATTTCGCGTTCGAACAGCAGCGCTTCCTTCTTGCTCATCTTCTCGAGCTCGCCCGCCTCGACTGCCGCTTCCATGTCCTTCAGGCGCTTGATCGATACCTTCAGCGTCTTGAAGTTGGTCATCATGCCGCCGAGCCAGCGTGCGTTGACGTACGGCATGCCCGCACGTTGCGCTTCCTGGGCGATCGTGTCACGCGACTGGCGCTTCGTGCCGACGAACAGGATCGTGCCGCGGTTCGCTGCCAGCTGGCGCACGTACTTCTGTGCGTCCGTGAACATCGGCAGCGTCTTTTCGAGGTTGATGATGTGAATCTTGTTGCGGTGACCGAAAATGAACGGGGCCATCTTCGGGTTCCAGAAGCGCGTCTGGTGACCGAAGTGGACACCCGCTTCCAGCATTTGGCGCATCGTGACTGCCATGTAAATTCTCCACGAGGGTTGGGTCTTAAGCCGGCTGCCGTACCGCCGCGCGTTCCGCGCGGCCGGCACCCTGGTTGCGCCGGCTTGCGATTCGGCACGTGCGAAACTGCCCGTGCCGCAAGCCTTTCATCCTGATGCCGTCGCGATACCACCCCACATCGGGGCATGTTCGGCATTTGGATGTCGACTTAGCCAAAGAGTATAGCACGCCGATTTGTCGGCTCTCAAGTCGCCCGCCACTTTCGCCTGCCGCGGGGCAGCCGGCCGGACAATCCGCGAAAACCCGCACCGGCACCGCCGGCAGGGGCTGCGAGGCCCGCCATAAGGTGCGATAATCCGTCAATTCACCGCATTCCAGGCATACCTCGATGGCTATTACGCTCAAAAACGAACACGACATCGCCGAGATGCGCGTCGCCTGCCGTCTCGCGAGCGAAGTGCTCGACTTCATCACGCCGCACGTCGTCGCGGGCATCACGACCGCCGAACTCGACCGGCTCTGTCACGAATTCATGCTCAACGAGCAGGGCACGATCCCCGCGCCGCTGAACTACCAGCCGCCCGGCTATCCGCCGTACCCGAAGGCCACCTGCATCTCGGTCAACGACGTGATCTGCCACGGCATTCCCGGCGAGAAGGTGATCAAGAACGGCGACGCGCTGAACATCGACATCACCGTGATCAAGAACGGCTACTTCGGCGACACCAGCCGGATGTTCATCGTAGGCGAAGGCTCGATCCTCGCGAAGCGCCTCGTGCAGACCACCTACGAGTGCATGTGGCTCGGCATCGACCAGGTCAAGCCCGGCGCGCACCTTGGCGACATCGGCTACGCGATCCAGAAGCACGCCGAAGCGCACGGCTACAGCGTCGTGCGCGAATACTGCGGCCACGGCATCGGCACGGTGTTCCACGAGGATCCGCAGGTCGTCCACTACGGGCGCCCGGGCACCGGCATCGAACTGAAGGCCGGGATGATCTTCACGATCGAGCCGATGATCAACGCCGGCAAGCGCGACATCCGCACGATGCCCGACCAGTGGACGGTCAAGACGCGCGATCGTAGCCTGTCCGCGCAATGGGAGCACACGGTGCTCGTCACCGAAACCGGCTACGAGGTGCTGACCGTGTCCGCCGGCACGCCGGCACGCCCGGTGTTCGCGCAACCGGCCGCCGCGGTCTGAGCGCCGTCGCGCCCGCCCCGCCCACCCCTCACCTGCTGACCTGAACGGCCGCCCATGAGCGCTCACGCCGCCCCCTCGCCCGCAGCGCTGTCGCGGCGCGCCGAATTCAAGGCCGCCAAGGCCGACCTGCTCGAGCGCTTTCGCAGCGCGACGAACGTCACGTCGCTGATGCACGCGCTGTCGAGACTCACCGACGATGCGCTCAAGCGCGTGTGGGACGACTGCGGGCTGCCCGCGACGCTCGCGCTCGTCGCCGTCGGCGGCTACGGGCGCGGCGAGCTCGCGCCCCACTCCGACGTCGACATCCTGGTGCTGCTGCCCGATGCGCACGACCCGGCGCTCGACGCGCGGATCGAGCGCTTCATCGGGATGGCGTGGGATCTCGGCCTCGAGATCGGCAGCAGCGTGCGCACGGTCGAGCAATGCATCGAGGAGGCGTCGCAGGACGTCACCGTGCAGACCTCGCTGCTCGAAGCGCGCCGCATCGTCGGCAGCACCGCGCTGTTCGAGCGCTTCACCGTGCGGTATCACGAGGCGCTCGACGCGCGCGCCTTCTTCACCGCGAAGGTGCTCGAGATGCGTCAGCGCCACGCGAAGTTCCAGGACACGCCGTACAGCCTCGAGCCGAACGTGAAGGAGAGCCCCGGCGGGCTGCGCGACCTGCAGACGATCCTGTGGATCGCGCGCGCGGCCGGCTTCGGCAGCAGCTGGCGCGAGCTCGACACGCGCGGCCTCATCACCGATCGCGAGGCGCGCGAGCTGCGCCGCAACGAAGGATTCCTGAAGACGCTGCGCGCGCGCCTGCACGTGATCGCCGGACGCCGCCAGGACATGCTCGTGTTCGACCTGCAGACGCAGGCCGCCGAGAGCTTCGGCTACCGGCCGACGCAGGCCAAGCGCGCGAGCGAGCAGCTGATGCGCCGCTACTACTGGGCCGCGAAAGCGGTCACGCAGCTGGCGACGATCCTGATCCAGAACATCGAGGCGCAGCTGTTCCCCGCGACGAGCGGCATCACGCGCGTGCTGTCGCCCGATCGCTTCGTCGAGAAGCAGGGCATGCTCGAGATCGTCGACGACGGCGTGTTCGAACGCCATCCCGACGCGATCCTCGAGGCGTTCCTGCTGTACGAGGCGACCCGCGGCGTGAAGGGCCTGTCCGCCCGCACGCTGCGCGCGCTCTACAACTCGCGCGAGATCATGAACCACACGTGGCGGCGCGATCCGCAGAACCGCCGCACGTTCATGCAGATCCTGCAGCAGCCCGAAGGCATCACGCATGCGTTCCGGCTGATGAACCAGACGAGCGTGCTCGGCCGCTACCTGCTGAATTTCCGCCGCATCGTCGGCCAGATGCAGCACGACCTGTACCACGTGTACACGGTCGACCAGCACATCCTGATGGTGTTGCGCAACATCCGCCGCTTCGCGGTGGCCGAGCATGCGCACGAGTACCCGTTCTGCAGCCAGCTGATCGGCAACTTCGAGCGCCCGTGGGTGCTGTACGTCGCGGCGCTGTTCCACGACATCGCGAAAGGCCGCGGCGGCGACCACTCGACGCTCGGGATGGCCGACGCGCGGCGCTTCTGCCGCGAGCACGGGATCACCGGCGACGACGCGTCGCTGATCGTGTGGCTCGTCCAGCATCACCTGACGATGAGCCAGGTCGCGCAGAAGCAGGACACGAGCGACCCGGAAGTCATCAAGCGCTTCGCCGAAGTCGTCGGCAACGAGCGCTACCTCACCGCACTCTACCTGCTGACCGTCGCCGATATCCGCGGCACGAGCCCGAAGGTGTGGAACACGTGGAAGGGCAAGCTGCTCGAGGACCTGTACCGCATCACGCTCGCGGTGCTCGGCGGAGCGAACCCCGACGCGCATTCGGAACTGAAGTCGCGGCAGGAGCAGGCGCTCGCGCTGCTGCGCCTAGAGACCGTGCCCGACGACGCGCACCGCGCGCTGTGGGACCAGCTCGACGTCGGCTTCTTCCTGCGTCACGACGCGGCCGACATCGCATGGCAGACGCGCGTGCTGTACCGGCACGTGAACGCCGAAACCGCGATCGTGCGCGCGCGGCCGTCGCCGATCGGCGACGCGCTGCAGGTGCTCGTGTACGTGAAGGATCGCCCCGACCTGTTCGCGGGCATCTGCGCGTACTTCGACCGCAACGGGCTGTCGGTGCTCGATGCACGTGTCAGCACGACGCGGCACGGCTATGCGCTCGACAACTTCATCGTCACGCAGACCGAACGCGACGTGCGCTACCGCGACATCGCGAATCTCGTCGAACAGCAACTCGCAGCGCGCCTGGCCGAAACCGCGTCGCTGCCGGAGCCGTCCAAGGGCCGCCTGTCGCGGTTGTCGCGGACGTTTCCGATCACGCCGCGCGTCGACCTCCGGGCCGACGAGCGCGGCCAGTACTACATCCTGTCCGTGTCCGCCAACGACCGGCCGGGCCTTCTCTATTCGATCGCGCGCGTCCTGGCCGAGCATCAGGTCGGCGTCCACGCGGCGCGGATCAATACGCTCGGCGAACGCGTCGAGGACATCTTCCTGCTCGACGGTGCCGGCCTGTCCGACAACCGCCTGCAGATCCAGCTCGAAACCGAATTGCTGCGCGCGATCGCAGTCTGAATGAATCCCAGCGTTTATGCGCACCAAATTAACCGTCAAGAATCCGAAGCCGGCGTCGCCGACCCGCGCCCCTGTCCGCTCCGGCAGCCTCGTCGCCCGCAAGGCGGTGCGCCCAGCCGCGCTACCCGCAGGCGACAAGCCGGCGCGCCCGAAGAAGGCCGCGCCGGCCGCCGCCGGCGAACGCTCGTTCAAGCCGCGCGGCGCGGCAGGCGCCGAGCGCCCGGGCGCGGATCGCGCACCGGCCAAGCGTGCGCCGCGTGAGGGCGGTGCCGAACGCGGCACGCGCGCGCCGTATCGCGACAACGCATCCGGCGAAGGCGCAAAGCGCAGTTTCGGCGACCGTCGCACGTCGTCCGATCGTCCGCCCCGTCGTGACGACGATGCACGTCCGCGTCGCGCGGGTGGCGAAGGCGGCCCGCGTGCGCCCTATCGCGACAACGCATCCGGCGAAGGCGCAAAGCGCAGTTTCGGCGACCGTCGCACGTCGTCGGATCGTCCGCCGCGCCGTGATGACGATGCACGTCCGCGTCGCGCGGGTGGCGAAGGTGGCCCGCGTGCGCCGTATCGCGACAACGCATCCGGCGAAGGGGCGAAGCGCAGTTTCGGCGACCGTCGCACGTCGTCGGATCGCCCGCCCCGTCGTGACGACGATGCACGTCCGCGTCGCGCGGGTGGCGAAGGCGGCGCACGTGCGCCGTATCGCGACAACGCATCCGGCGAAGGCGCAAAACGCAGTTTCGGCGACCGTCGCACGTCGTCGGATCGCCCGCCGCGTCGCGACGACGATGCACGTCCGCGTCGCGCGGGTGGCGAAGGCGGCGCACGTGCGCCCTATCGCGACAACGCATCCGGCGAAGGCGCAAAACGCAGCTTCGGCGACCGTCGCACGTCGTCCGATCGCCCGCCGCGTCGTGATGACGACGCCCGCCCGCGCCGCGCAGGCGCCGATGAAGGCAAACGCCCGTCCTATCGCGACAAGGCATCCGGCGAAGGCGCGAAGCGCAGCTTCGGCGAACGCCCGACGCGCCCCGCACGCGACGGCGAACGCCGCTCGTTCGGTGCGGTCAAGACCGCGCAACCGGTCAAGCGCGCGGCGGCCGACGTCGACCACGGCGACGAAACCGGCCTGATGCGCCTGTCGAAGCGCATGTCCGAACTCGGCCTGTGCTCGCGCCGCGAAGCCGACGAATGGATCGAAAAGGGCTGGGTGCTCGTCGACGGCGAACGCATCGACACGCTCGGCACCAAGGTCCGCCCGGACCAGAAGATCGAGATCGACGAGCGCGCGAGCGCCGCGCAGGCCGCGCAGGTGACGATCCTGCTGCACAAGCCGGTCGGCTACGTGTCGGGTCAGGCGGAAGACGGCTATGAGCCGGCATCGGTGCTGATCACGCGCGCCAACCAGTGGAGCGGCGACCGCTCGCCGCTGCGCTTCTCGCCGCAGCACCTGCACGCGCTCGCGCCGGCCGGCCGGCTCGACATCGACTCCACCGGCCTGCTCGTACTGACGCAGAATGGCGTGATCGCGAAGCAGCTGATCGGCGAGCAGTCGGACATCGACAAGGAGTATCTGGTGCGCGTGCGCTTCGGCGAACGGCTGATCGACATCGACCAGCACTTCCCCGCGGAATCGCTCGCGAAGCTGCGCCACGGCCTCGAACTCGACGGCGTCCCGCTGAAGCCGGCGATGGTGAGTTGGCAGAATGGCGAACAGCTGCGTTTCGTGCTGCGTGAAGGCAAGAAGCGCCAGATCCGCCGCATGTGCGAACTGGTCGGTCTCGAAGTGATCGGCCTGAAGCGCGTGCGGATGGGCCGCGTGATGCTCGGCGCGCTGCCGCAGGGGCAATGGCGCTACCTGTCGGCCGACGAGTCGTTCTGACAGCGGGCACGCGCTGCGTGCCGCACCATGAAACAAGCCCGCGCAAGCGGGCTTTTTCGTGTCCGGTACGAAACCACGCGCAACACGGCGCGCGCAGCCGCATCAAGGTCAGTCGTCGGCTGCCGGATCGAGCCCCGGGAACAGCACCTCGGTGAAGCCGAAGCGCGTGAAGTCGGTGATCCGCATCGGATACAGCTTGCCGATCAGGTGATCGTATTCGTGCTGGACGACCCGCGCATGGAAGCCTTCCGCGACACGGTCGAGCTTCGCGCCGAACTGGTCGAAGCCGCTGTAACGCACCTTCGCGTAGCGGCTGACGACGCCGCGCATGCCCGGCACCGACAGGCAGCCTTCCCAGCCCTCTTCCATGTCCGGCGGCATGTACTCGAGCTTCGGGTTGATCAGCACGGTCTCGGGCACCGGCGGTGCGTCCGGATAACGGTTGTTGCTGCCGAAGCCGAAGATGATGATCTGCAGCCCGACGCCGATCTGCGGCGCGGCAAGCCCCGCGCCGTTCGCGTGATGCATCGTCTCGAACATGTCCGCGACGATCTCGTGCAGCTCGGGGGTGTCGAACCGCTCGACCGGCTTGGCGACTTCGAGCAGGCGCGGATCGCCCATCTTCAGGATCTCGCGAATCATGGCGTGTTGCCCTCCAGGAGTTGGTGCAGTCCGTCTTCGTCCAGCACGGGGATGCCGAGTTCCTCGGCCTTCGCGAGCTTGCTGCCGGCGTCGGCGCCCGCGACCACATAATCCGTCTTCTTCGATACCGAGCCCGCGACTTTCGCGCCGGCCGCTTCGAGCATCTCCTTCGCCGCGTCGCGCGTGAGGTTCGGCAGCGTGCCCGTCAGCACGACCGTCTTGCCGGCGAGCACGCCCTGCGGCGCCTTCGGCGCGGGCGGGCCTTCGGGCCACGTGACCTTGCCGGGCGCGCGCAATTGCTCGATCACCGTGCGGTTGTGCTCTTCCGCGAAGAACTGGTGAATCGACTCGGCCACGATCGGCCCGACGTCGTTCACTTCGAGCAGCTCCTCGATCGACGCGTCCATGATCGGGGTCAGCGACCCGAAATGCTTCGCGAGATCCTTCGCGGTCGATTCGCCGACATGGCGGATCCCGAGCCCGTAGATGAAGCGCGCGAGCGTCGTGTGCTTCGCCTTCTCGAGCGAGTCGAGCAGATTCTGCGCGGACTTCTCGGCGAACCGGTCGAGTTCAGCGAGCGTCGCGAAACCGAGATTGAACAGGTCGGCCGGCGTGCGTACGAGATTCAGTTCGACGAGCTGATCGATGATCTTCTCGCCGAGCCCGTCGATGTCGAGCGCGCGGCGCTGCGCGAAGTGCCACAGCGCCTGCTTGCGCTGCGCCGGGCAGAACAGCCCGCCCGTGCAGCGCGCGATCGCCTCGTCCGGCAGGCGCTCGATCTTCGAGCCGCACACCGGGCACTCGGTCGGCATCACGAACTCGGCCGCATCATCCGGCCGGCGCTCGAGCAACGCACCGACGACCTCGGGGATCACGTCGCCCGCGCGCCGCACGATCACGGTATCGCCGATCCGGATGTCCTTGCGGCGCACTTCGTCCTCGTTGTGCAGCGTCGCGTTGGTCACCGTCGCGCCGCCGACGAACACGGGTTCGAGCCGCGCGACCGGCGTGATCGCGCCCGTGCGGCCGACCTGCACGTCGATCGCGACGAGCTTCGTCAGCGCTTCCTGCGCCGGGAACTTGTGCGCGAGCGCGAAGCGCGGCGCGCGCGACACGAAGCCGAGGCGGTCCTGCTCGTCGCGCCGGTTCACCTTGTAGACGACGCCGTCGATGTCGTACGGCAGCGACTCGCGCTTCTCGCCGACCTTGCGGAAGAAGCCGAGCAGGCCGTCGGCGCCCTGCACGACCGCGCGTTCGCGGTTCACCGGCAGGCCGAGCGTCTCGTACCAGTCGAGCAGCGCGCTGTGCGTGTCCGGCATCGGCATCCCGTCGAGCCTGCCGACCCCGTACGCGAAGAACGACAGCGGACGCTGCGCGGTGATCTTCGGGTCGAGCTGGCGCAGGCTGCCGGCCGCCGCATTGCGCGGGTTCGCGAATTCGCGCTGCTCGGCCGCGCGCTGGCGTTCGTTCAGGCGTGCGAAATCACGCTTGAACATCAGCACCTCGCCGCGCACGTCGAGCACGGCCGGCACGTGCTTGCCCTTCAGCTTCAGCGGGATCGAGCGGATCGTGCGGACGTTCTCGGTCACGTCCTCGCCGGTCGTGCCGTCGCCGCGCGTCGACGCCTGCACGAACATGCCCTGCTCGTAGCGCAGCGAGATCGCAAGCCCGTCGAACTTCAGCTCGCACGCGTATTCGACCGGGTCCGTCACCGAGCCGGCGAGATCAGTCGTCTTGTCGAGCGCATCGGCGACGCGCTTGTCGAATGCGACGATGTCTTCGTCGGCGAAGCCGTTGTTCAGCGACAGCATCGGCGCGTCGTGGACGACCGGCGTGAAACCGCCCGCCACTTCGCCTCCGACGCGCTGCGTCGGCGAATCGGGCGTCACGAGTTCGGGATGATCGGTTTCGAGTTGCTGCAGCTCGCCGAACAGCCGATCGTATTCGGCGTCGGGCAGGTCCGGCTGGTCGAGCACGTAATAGGCGTAATTCGCCCGCTCGAGTTGGTCGCGCAGCCACGCGGCACGCGCGTCGGGCTGGCTGGCTGGCGGTTCGGCTTGGGTTCGGGCCATGCTGGCGGCAGATTCGTTCTGAAAAATCGGATGTCCGATTATCTCAGTTTGACGCCGCGACGGGGGCGCGCGATGCGTGCCGCGCAGGCCCGCTGCAGCACACCCAGGCGGGGTGTGTGCACTGCAGCAGCAGCGACCGACGGGCGACGGCACGTCAGGCCGCCGCCCGTGCAACGCGTTACTGGCTGAAGAGACGGCGCGTGACCGGCGAACCGGCCGGGATGCCCGCTTCCTCGAGCTTCGCGTACAGCTTCATCAGTTGCTGGTCGATCGCGACGAGCGTCGATTCCGGCAGCGGCCGGCGCGAATCGTCGACGACCCGCGCGCCGATCCGCTCGGACAGCGACTTCGCGTAATCGCACATCAGCCGGAATGGCAGGATGTCCTCTTCGGCGACCGGCACGTCGAGCACCAGCGTGATGATGTTGCCGCCCTTGTAGGTCAGGTCGTCGCGCAGGAAGTTCGTGTCGCCGAACTGCAGCATGAACACGGGGTTCTGCTTCGCGTCGAGCTTCACGAACCGCGTGCCGTCACGCGACAGCAGCAACCCGTCCTGGGACGCGACGGCCTGCACGTAGTTCGCCGACCACGGCGCGCCGTCCGACATCACGTTGATCGACAACTGCGCGTCGCACTGCGCGGCAAAGCCGTCGAGCTCGCGCGCCATCGCGACCGTCTCCATCATGTCGGGGAATTCCGGTGCGCCGTCGATCGTGTCGGCGAACTGCTGGACGCCCGTCACGAACTCGGAGAATTCGAGCTCGTTCAGCGCGCCGCTGCGGTTCGCGAGCTGCGCGGCCGCGCGCAGCTCTTCATAGCGCACGCCGTTCTGCAGCAGCTCCCATTGGCCGCCCTCCGGCTTGCCTTCGATATGCACGGGCTTGCTGCCCGCGCGGCGCAGCCGCTGCGCGGCCGGCAGGATCTTGTCGCCCGGCAGCGGCGCGCCGAGGCGAATCGGCACGATGCAGTCGATCCGGCGGTCGACGATCGCGGGCGGCGCCGACGAAATCGTCGTGGCGGCCGGCAGCACGGGTTCGGCCGGTTCGTGCGATGCGGCGGCGGCCGGCGCTTCCTGCGCGGCGGCTGCATCGTCGACGGCCTGCTCGGCCGACTCGGTCGACCCCGACGGCGCGTCGCCTCCGGTGGCTTCGGCCTGCAGGTCGGCCGGCGTGTCGGCAGGCGCCACGCCGCCGAAGGTCGGCTCGACGCGCGCGGCTTCGACCGGCGCGCTCGCGGCGGCGGCGGCCGGTGCCGGCGCCGCGGGCTCGCGGCGTGCGGGCTGGCGCACCGGCTCGATGAACGGCAGCTCTTCGTCGCGCTCGGGGCGATTCATCGCCTCGACCGCCTCTTCCGGCATCGGGCGCGGCATCCTGCGCCGCACCTTCGCGCCCTGCCACGCGTTGTAGACCACGACGCCGCCCACCACGACGGCGCCCGCGCCGATCAAACCGAGTGTCAACTCGTCCATGCACGCTCCATCAGCAATTCTTGTTCGTCGGAACCGCGAACGGGCGCCCATGCGCCGCGCGAACGCGGTCCGGTTTCTTCAAACGTCAATTCTGGGCAAAACCCGCGGCGGTTTCCATGTCCACCGCGACGATCCGCGACACGCCCTGCTCCTGCATCGTCACGCCGATCAGTTGCTGCGCCATCTCCATCGCGATCTTGTTGTGCGAGATGAAGAGGAACTGCGTCTTGTCGGACATCGCGCGCACGAGATTCGCGAAACGCTCGGTGTTCGCGTCGTCGAGCGGCGCGTCGACCTCGTCTAGCAGACAGAACGGCGCCGGGTTCAACTGGAACATCGCGAACACCAGTGCGGTGGCGGTCAGCGCCTTTTCGCCACCCGACAGCAGGTGGATGGTCGCGTTCTTCTTGCCCGGCGGCTGCGCCATCACCTGCACGCCCGCATCGAGGATTTCGTCGCCCGTCATGATCAGCTTCGCCTGGCCGCCGCCGAACAGGCGCGGGAACAGGTCGCTGAAGTGACGGTTGACCTCGTCGAAGGTACCCTGCAGCAGCGTGCGGGTTTCCTGGTCGATCTTGTGGATCGCATCCTCGAGCGTCGTGATCGCGTCGGTCAGGTCGGCCGACTGCGCATCGAGGAACACCTTGCGCTCGCTCGCGGCCTTCAGCTCGTCGAGCGCGGCCATGTTGACCGGACCCAGCGCGTTGATCGCGTTGTTCAGGCGCGTGACCTCGCCCTGCAGGTACGACGGTTTCAGGTCCGGCGTCAGCTTCTCGCGCAGCGCTTCCTCGTCGACCTCGGCCGCCGCGAGCTGCTCGGCAAACTGCTCGACGGACAGGCGCGCGGCCTGCTCCTTCAGCTGCAGCTCGGTGATGCGGTCGCGCAGCGGCTGCAGCGAACGCTCGGCGACGAGACGCTGCTCGTCCGACGCGCGCAGCTTCGCAGTCAGGTCGTCGAGTTCGATCCGCGCGGCCTGCAGCGCCTCTTCCTTCACCGCGCGAATTTCGAGCGCGTCCTGCAGGCCCGTGTGCGCGGTCTGCTCGTTGATCGTTTCGAGTTCGGCGCGCGCGTCTTCCAGCGACGCGGCGACGCGCTCGCTCTGCTCGTGCGCGACCTGGATGCTGCGCTTCAGTTCGTCGATCCGCGTGACCGCGTTGCGCGCGGCGAAGCGCGCGTCGTTCGCGCCGCGCTCGAGATCGCGCGCTTCCTGGCGCGCCTGCGTCAGCGATTCGTCGAGCGCCTCGAACGCGAGCTGGTTGTCCTCGAAGCGCGCCTGCAGTTCCGCGAGTTCGCCGTCGAAGCGCTCGAAGTTCGCTTCCGATTCCGCGCGCAATGCGCGCTGCTCGTCGATCTGCGCGCCGATCTCCTCGAGTTCCTCGCGGATCTGCGTGCTGCGCTGCGTGTAGCGTTCATGCGCCTGGGCGAGCTTCAGCACGTCCATCTGCAATGCATGCACGCGCTGGGTCGCGCGTTCGGCCTGCGCGCGCACGTCGCCGAGCGCCTGCGTGGCCTGCGTGTGCGCGGCTTCCGCGCGCACCGCCGCCGTGCGGGCCTCGTCGGCCAGCAGCGCCTGCGCGCGCACCTGGCGCGTCAGGTTTTCGATCTCCTGCTGGCGGGCCAGCATCCCGGCCTGCTCCGAATCGGCCGCGTACAGCTGCACGCCGACACGCGTGACGATGTGGCCGGCCTTCACGACGAACGCGCCGCCGGCCGGCAGTTGCGCGCGCGTCGCGAGTGCCTGCGCGACGTCGTCGGCGACGTACACGTTGCCGAGCCAGTCGTTCAGCACCGCGCGGATGCCTGCATCGTCGATGCGCACGAGCGACAGCACCGGGCGCAGCCCGGCCGCGGCGGCCGGCGGCTCGCCGGCCACGGGCGGCGCGTAGAACGCGAGCTTCGCGGGCGGCGCATCGGTCGCGAACGCCTTCACCCAGTCGAGATTCGACACTTCGAGCGCGGCCAGCCGCTCGCGCAGCACGGCCTCGAGCGCCGCTTCCCAGCCGGCCTCGACGTGCAGCTTCTTCCAGAGACGCGGCAGCGCGCCGAGCTCGTGCTTGTCGAGCCACGGCTGGATCTTGCCTTCGGTCTGCACGTTCTCCTGCAGCTGCTTGAGCGCGGCGAGCCGCGCCTCGAGCTGGTGGATCTGCGCGCTTTCGGCCTGCACGCGCTCCTGGGCCGCGCGGCGCTCGCCGTCGAGACGCGGTACCGTTTCCTGCGCATCGGCGAGGCGCGCCTGGGCTTCGGCGAGGATTTCTTCCTGCTCGGCGAGCTGCATGCGCAGTTCCTCGAGCTGCGCTTCGTCGGGCGCGTCGAGCCCGCCCGCCTCGGACTTCAGGCGCTCGTGGCGCTGTTGAAGCTGCTGGAGCTGCTGGTCGGCATTGCGCTGGTGTGCGGCCTCGAGCTTCAGCGACTGTTCGGTCTGCGCGATCCGCGCGCGATCGTCGTTGAGCTGCGCCTGCGCATCGCGCCATTTCGCCTCGAGCGCCGGCAGCGCGTCGTGTTTCGCGGCCGCGTTGTCTTCGGCGAGCGCGGCCTTCTCGTCGGCCATCGCGCGCGCTTCCTCGGCTTCCTCGAGCTCGTCCTGCGCCTTCTCGGCCTGCGCGCGCCATTGCTCGCGCTGCGCGTTCAGCGCGGCGATCTGCGCCTGCACGCGGTTGCGCGATTCGACGATGAACTTGATCTCGGCCTCGAGGCGGCTCACTTCGGCGTTGGCCTCGTAGAGCGCGCCCTGCGCGCCCTGCATCGCGTCGCTCGCCGAGTAATGCGCGACCCGCAGCGTCTCGAGCTGCGATTCGACCTCGCGCAGTTTCGCCGTCTGCGCCTCGAGGTCGATCTGCGCCTGTTCGATCGCGCGCTGCTGCTTCTGCTGCTCGCCGGCGGCCTCGTTCTTGCGCAGCAGCCACAACAGGCGCTGCTTCTCCTCGCCGTCGGCGACGAGTTCCTTGTACTTGGTCGCGACGACGGCCTGCGCCTCGAGCTTCTCGAGGTTCG
Source organism: Burkholderia sp. Bp9015 (assembly GCF_003853505.1). Taxonomy (NCBI): domain Bacteria; kingdom Pseudomonadati; phylum Pseudomonadota; class Betaproteobacteria; order Burkholderiales; family Burkholderiaceae; genus Burkholderia; species Burkholderia sp. Bp9015. The sequence goes on along the minus strand of NZ_QTPZ01000003.1, from coordinate 30,849 downwards.
CGCCGAGCTCGCGGACGATGTCCTCGACGCGCGTCAGGTTCTCGCGCGTGTCGTGCAGGCGGTTCTCGGTCTCGCGGCGGCGCTCCTTGTACTTCGACACGCCCGCGGCTTCCTCGAGGAACACGCGCAGCTCTTCCGGCTTCGCCTCGATGATCCGCGCGATCATGCCCTGCCCGATGATCGCGTACGCGCGGGGCCCGAGGCCCGTGCCGAGGAAGATGTCCTGGATGTCGCGGCGGCGCGCCGGCAGGTTGTTGATGTAGTAGCTCGACGTGCCGTCGCGCGTCAGCACGCGCTTCACGGCAATCTCGCCGTACTGGCCCCACTGCCCGGCCGCGCGGCCGTCGGAGTTGTCGAAGATCAGTTCGACGCTGGCCCGGCTGCCGGGCTTGCGGGCGGTCGAGCCGTTGAAGATCACGTCCTGCATCGACTCGCCGCGCAGCTCGGACGCGCGCGACTCGCCGAGCACCCAGCGCACGGCATCGATGATGTTGGACTTGCCGCACCCGTTCGGGCCCACCACGCCGACAAGCTGGCCCGGAACCTGGAAATGCGTGGGATCGACAAAGGATTTGAAGCCAGCGAGTTTGATCGAGCTCAGACGCACGGCGGTATCGGATGTGAAGAAGAGGTGAAACGGACGGGGCCGCGACGCGCGGGGCCGGACGGCCCGTGCGCGCGATGCGCCCCGGAATTCAAAAGCGGGGCCGCGCGCATCTCAAGCGTTGGGCCCCGCAAACGGCTTCCATCATACCATCGCGCGTGCGCCGTCCCGCCCGTCGCCGGGTTTGCCCGATGCCGGCGCGGCACGATGGACCCGGCTCGACAGCAGCGTCGCCAGCACGATGCACGCGCCGCCCGCCCACTCTCGCGCGCTCGGCAGTTCGCTCGCGAACACCCACGCCGACAGCGCGGTGATCACGATCTCGAACAGCATGATGATCGACGCGCGGTTCGCCGGCACGCGCGCGAGCCCGTATTGCACGAGCAGGTTGTTGGCGGCCATCGTCACGCCGATCGCGGCGATGATCGCTGCCGCGACGCCGAGCTGGCTTCCCGCCGGCGCGGCCGGCAGCCCCTCGAACAGCGACGCGACCGCGCCGAACACCGCCGCGCCGCCGAACAGCGTCGCCGTGCGCATCTCGGCGCGCATCTCCGGCAGCTCGCGGCTCGCCTTGATCACGAGCACGTTGCTCATCGCGAAACTCAGGCCGGCCGCGAGCCCCGCCCATTCGGCCGGGTTGGCCGGCAGCGGCACGCCGAGCTGCGGCGACCACAGCATCAGCATCGCGCCGCCGATCGACAGCGCCGCGAGCGCCGCGCCGGCCCAGGTCAGCCGCTCGCGCAGCAGGAAATGCGCGTAGATCGCGGTCCATGCCGGGGTCAGGTAGAACAGCAGCATCACGCGCAGCACTTCGCCGTGGATCGTGCCCCACACGAAACCGAGGTTGGTCACGCCCGCCGTGATCGCGATGCCCGGCAGCACCCAGTGCCAGCGCAGCGTGGCGATCGTGCGGTGCCGCACGACGACCACGAACAGGAACGCGACCGCGCTCGTCAGCGCGCTCGCCAGCGTGCCGGTGAGCCCGAGCGACGCGAGAATCCGCAGCGGATACCAGATCAGGCCCCATACCGACGCGCCGATCAGGATGGCCAGCGTCGGCAGGCTGCCGCGTACCGCGTTATTCATTTGATTCGCTACCCTTTATTCGAGCGGCCCGGCCGCCGTTCCGGCGGGCCGCGACCGCATTGCGTCACGTTATAATCATCCGTTGCGAGCCGCGCGCCGTCGGCGCCCGCTCGCAGCCGTGCGGCACCCGCGCCGCCCCTTTCGCCCTTTCGCTCCAACCGGCCGCGATGGCCGCTTCGCCCGTGAACCCTCGACTCGACTCGCTCCAGCCCTATCCCTTCGAAAAGCTGCGCGCCCTGTTCAAGGACGTGACGCCTTCCGGCGACCTGAAACCGATCAGCTTCGGCATCGGCGAGCCCAAGCACCCGACGCCGGCGCTGATCCGCGACGCCGTGGTGGCCGCGCTCGACGGTCTCGCGTCGTACCCGGCCACGGCCGGCTCGGACGCGCTGCGCACGTCGATCGCACACTGGCTCGAACGCCGCTACGGGCTGCCTGCAATCGACCCGGCCACGCAGGTGCTGCCGGTGTCGGGGTCGCGCGAGGCGCTGTTCTCGCTCGCGCAGACGGTGATCGACGCGCGCCCGCGCGCGGATGGCAAGAAGGCGATCGTACTCTGTCCGAATCCGTTCTATCAAATTTACGAAGGCGCGGCGCTGCTGGCCGGTGCCGAACCCTATTTCGCGAACAGCGACCCGGCCCGCAACTTCGCGTGCGACTACGCGGCCGTGCCCGATGAAGTGTGGGCGCGCACCCAGCTGCTGTACGTGTGCTCGCCGGGCAACCCGACGGGCGCCGTGCTGACGCTCGACGACTGGCGCGAGCTGTTCGCGCTGTCCGACCGCCACGGTTTCGTGATCGCGTCCGACGAGTGCTATTCGGAGATCTATTTCGACGAAGCGGCGCCGCCGCTCGGCGGCCTCGAGGCCGCGCACCGCCTCGGCCGCGGCTTCGAGCGGCTCGTGATGCTGTCGAGCCTGTCGAAGCGCTCGAACGTGCCGGGCATGCGCTCGGGCTTCGTCGCCGGCGACGCCGCGCTGCTGAAGAAATTCCTGCTGTACCGCACGTACCACGGCGCCGCGCTGTCGCCGGTCTGGCAGCATGCGAGCATCGCCGCGTGGAACGACGAAGCGCACGTGCGCGAGAACCGCGCGCTGTACCTGCAGAAGTTCAGCACGGTCACGCCGATGCTGGCCGACGTGATCGACGTGAAGCTACCCGACGCCGCGTTCTACCTGTGGGCCAACGTCGCGCGCACTGGCCTGTCGGACACCGAGTTCGCCCGCCGCCTGTACGCCGACTATAATGTGACGGTTCTGCCCGGCTCGTACCTCGCGCGCGATGCGCACGGCACGAATCCGGGCCGCGATTTCATCCGGATCGCGCTCGTCGCGGGCACCCCCGAATGCGTCGAGGGCGCGCAACGCATCGTCGATTTCTGCCGGGCTCTCGCGCGGTAAGACGTCCATCCCGATCAATTCCATTCATCTCCTGCGAAAACGAACATGTCGCAACAACTTCAGCAAATCATCGATACCGCCTGGGAAAACCGCGCCGAGCTGTCGCCGAAGGCCGCGCCCGCCGACGTCCGCGAAGCCGTCGCGCACGCGATCGAGCAGCTCGACAAGGGTGCACTGCGCGTCGCCGAGAAGATCGACGGCAACTGGACCGTCCATCAGTGGCTGAAGAAGGCCGTGCTGCTGTCGTTCCGCCTGGAGGACAACGCACCGATGCCGGCGGGCGGCTACTCGCAGTTCTACGACAAGGTGCCGTCGAAGTTCGCGAACTACACGGCCGAAGACTTCGCCGCGGGCGGCTTCCGCGTCGTGCCGCCGGCCATCGCGCGCCGCGGCTCGTTCATCGCGAAGAACGTCGTGCTGATGCCGTCGTACACCAACATCGGCGCGTACGTCGACGAAGGCACGATGGTCGACACGTGGGCGACGGTCGGCTCGTGCGCGCAGATCGGCAAGAACGTGCACCTGTCGGGCGGCGTCGGCATCGGCGGCGTGCTCGAGCCGCTGCAGGCCAACCCGGTCATCATCGAAGACAACTGCTTCATCGGCGCGCGCTCGGAAGTCGTCGAAGGCGTGATCGTCGAGGAGAACTCGGTGATCTCGATGGGCGTGTACCTCGGCCAGAGCACCAAGATCTACGATCGCGAAACGGGCGAAGTCAGCTACGGCCGCATCCCGGCCGGCTCGGTCGTCGTCGCCGGCAACCTGCCGTCGAAGGACGGCTCGCACAGCCTGTACTGCGCGGTGATCGTGAAGAAGGTCGACGCGAAGACCCGCGCGAAGGTCGGTCTGAACGAGCTGCTGCGAGGCGACTGATGGCGAAGCCGCGCACCGTGGTCGTCTACGGCATTCCGAACTGCGACACCGTGAAGAAGGCCCGCGTGTGGCTCGACGATCACGGCGTCGCGTTCGAGTTCCACGACTTCAAGAAGCTCGGCGTCAGCGCACCGCTGGTCGAAGACTGGCTGAAGGACGTATCGCTCGACGCGCTCGTGAACAAGCGCGGCACGACGTGGCGCGGCCTGGACGACGCCATGAAGGCGGCCGCGGAAACGAAGTCCGGCGCGGTTGCGCTGATGATCCACAAGCCGTCGGTCATCAAGCGCCCCGTGCTCGTCGTCAACGGCCGCGTGAAATCGCTCGGCTTCGTGGCCGATCAGTACGCGGCGCTGTTTGCCGCCTAGGGCGGCCCGCGCGGCGCCCACGCTGCACACGACGCCTCATCGCTGCCGGCCACCGCGCCGGCATTTTTTATCGAAAGTGGTCCGAACCATGTCCGCCACCCTAGCCCTTACCGAACAGCTGATCGCCCGCGCGTCCGTCACGCCCGACGACCAGCATTGCCAGCAGATCATGACCGAGCGCCTCGCCGCGCTCGGCTTCGAATGCGAAACCATCGCGTCGCACGGCGTGACCAACCTGTGGGCCGTCAAGCGCGGCGCCGACGGCCGCGACGGCAAGCTGCTCGCGTTCGCGGGCCACACCGACGTCGTGCCGACCGGCCCGCTCGAGCAGTGGACCTCGCCGCCGTTCATTCCCGCGCATCGTGACGGCAAGCTGTACGGCCGCGGCGCGGCCGACATGAAGACGTCGCTCGCGGCGTTCGTCGTCGCGTCCGAGGAATTCGTCGCGGCCCACCCCGGCCACCGCGGCGCGATCGCGTTCCTGATCACGAGCGACGAGGAAGGCCCGGCCACCGACGGCACCGTGAAAGTCGTCGAGCTGCTCGAAGCGCGCGGCGAACGTCTCGACTACTGCATCGTCGGCGAGCCGACGTCGACCACCGAACTCGGCGACGTCGTGAAGAACGGCCGCCGCGGCTCGATGTCGGGCGAACTGATCGTCAAGGGCGTGCAGGGCCACATCGCCTACCCTCACCTCGCGAAGAACCCGATCCACCTGCTCGCGCCGGCGCTCGCCGAGCTCGCCGCCGAACAGTGGGACGAAGGCAACGAATACTTCCCGCCGACCACCTGGCAGGTGTCGAACCTGCACGCCGGCACCGGTGCGACCAACGTGATCCCCGGCCACGCGGACCTGATGTTCAATTTCCGCTTTTCGACGGCGAGCACCGTCGAGGGCCTGCAGGCGCGCGTGCATGCGATCCTCGACAAGCACGGCCTCGAATATTCGCTGAAGTGGTCGGTGAGCGGCCTGCCGTTCCTCACGCCGCGCGGCGACCTGTCGAACGCGCTGGAGAACGCGATCCGCGCCGAGACCGGCCTCACGACCGAGCTGTCGACGACGGGCGGCACGTCCGACGGGCGCTTCATCGCGCGCATCTGCCCGCAGGTGATCGAGTTCGGTCCGCCAAACGGCAGCATCCACAAGATCGACGAGCACATCGACGTGCGCTTCGTCGACCCGCTGAAGAACGTGTACCGCCGCGTGCTCGAACAACTGATCGCCTGACGGAGCCTCGCATGACGACACCTTTTGCAACTGTTCGCGACCTGCTGCGCTATGCGGTCACGCGCTTCTCGAAGGCGAAGCTCGCGTTCGGCCACGGCTCGGACAACGCATACGACGAAGCCGCCTACCTCGTACTTCACACGCTCGACCTGCCGCTCGACACGCTCGAGCCGTTCCTCGATGCCCGCCTGCTGCCCGACGAAATCGCGGCCGTGCTCGCGGTGATCGAGCGACGCGCGACCGACCGCGTGCCGGCCGCGTATCTCACGCATGAAGCGTGGATGCACGGCCACCGCTTCTACGTCGACGAGCGCGTGATCGTGCCGCGCTCGTTCATCGGCGAACTGCTCGACGACGGGCTGCAGCCGTATGTCGCCGATCCCGAGCAGGTCGGCGCGGTGCTCGAGCTGTGCACCGGCTCCGGCTGCCTCGCGATCCTCGCGGCCAGCGCGTTCCCGAATGCCGAGATCGACGCGGTCGACCTGTCCGAGAAGGCACTCGAAGTCGCCGAGATCAACGTGCGCGACTACGGCCTCGACGATCGCATCACCCTGCATCGCGGCGACCTCTACACGCCGCTGCCCGCGTTCCGCGCCGAACCCGACACGCGCTACGACGTGATCCTGACGAACCCGCCGTACGTGAACGCGACGTCGATGGCGGCCCTCCCGCCCGAGTACCGGCACGAGCCGGAAATGGCGCTCGCGGGCGGCGACGACGGGATGGACATCGTGCGGCGCATCATCGGGCAAGCGCACAACTGGCTGCACGACGACGGCGTGCTCGTCGTCGAGATCGGCAACGAGCGCGAGCACGTCGAAGCCGCGTTCGGCGGCCTCGAGCTCACGTGGCTGCCCACCAGCGCGGGCGACGACGCCGTGTTCCTGATCCAGGCGTCGGACCTGCCGCGCAAGGCCTGACGGCGCGCCGCGACCGAACCGTGCGGTACGGCACACCGCTGTCCCGCACGGTTGGGTAAGATGCGCGTACGCGGCCGTCGCGCCGCACGACTTCAGGAGTCCGTCACGCGCCCATGACCCTCGACTGGCTACATCTCGGCACCCTGGTCCTGGCCATCCATGTGCTCGGGATCATCGCGGCGTGTCATGCGCTCATGAATACCCGCACGTCGCAAGGCGCGATCGCATGGGCCGTGTCGCTCGCCGCGATGCCGTACCTGACGCTCATCCCGTACCTGTTCCTCGGCCGCAGCAAGTTCTCCGGCTACGTCGATGCACGACGCCACGAGATGGAAGCGCTGCGCACGCACACGCCGCGCGCGCCATGGCTCGCTGCGGACGCAACCGACGGGCAGGCCGCCGACGCGATCGGCCGGGCCGCCGTGCTCGCGCTCACGCGGCTGGGTGGAATGCCGTTCGTCGGCGGCAATGCGGTGCGCACGCTCGTGAACGGCGACGCAACCTTCTCGGCGATCCTGTCGGCGATCGACGCCGCGCGCGACTACGTGATCGTCCAGTTCTTCATCGTGCGCGACGACGCGCTCGGCCAGATGCTGCGCGACGCGCTGCTCGCCCGCACGGCGGCCGGCGTGCGCTGCTACCTGCTGTACGACAGCATCGGCAGCTTCGACCTGCCGCGCGGTTACGTCGACACGCTGCGCCGCGGCGGCGTCGAGGTCCATCCGTTCGCGACCCACCGCAAGTTCGTCAACCGCTTCCAGCTCAACTTCCGCAACCATCGCAAGATCGTCGTCGTCGACGGCAATCGCGCGTTCGTCGGCGGCCTCAACGTCGGTATCGAATATCTCGGTGCGAACCGGCGCCTGTCGCCGTGGCGCGACACCCATATCGAGATTCGCGGCCCGGTGGTGGCCAGCATCCAGTACGTGTTCGCCGAAGACTGGCACTGGGCCACGCAGACGCTGCCGCCGCTCGCCGCGCCGCCGGAGGCGCTGCCCGACGACGCGATGCATTGCCTCGCCGTGCCGATGGGGCCGGCCGACAAGCAGGAAACCGGCTCGCTGTTCTTCGTCGAGGCGATCAACGCCGCGCGCGAGCGGATCTGGATCACGACGCCGTATCTCGTGCCCGACGAAGCGGTGATCGCCGCGCTGAAGCTCGCGGTGATGCGCGGCGTCGACGTGCGCATCCTGATTCCGAGCCGGCGCGATCACTACGTGGTGTTCGAAGCGTCGAAGCTCTATGCGCGCGATCTCGTCGACGCTGGCGTCAAGGTGTTTCGCTACCGGCCCGGCTTCCTGCATCAGAAAGTGCTGCTGATCGACCGCGTCGCGGCCGCCATCGGCAGCGCGAATCTCGACAACCGCTCGTTCCGGCTGAACTTCGAAATCATGGTGCTGACCGTCGACCGCGCGTTCGCCGCCGAAGTCGAAGCGATGCTCGACGCCGATTTCGCGCTGGCCTACGAAGTCGATGCGAACGAGTATCGGCACTCGCCCGCGTGGCGGCGTATCGCAATGCACGTCGCGCGCCTGTTCGCGCCGATCCTGTAGCGGTTGCGCGAGCGCCGGCCCGGCGCCGCCGCCCGGCGGCGCATGCTTTCGCACGGCATGCCCCGGCGCCGCGACCCAGGCAGGCTCGATCCGAACCGCCCGCTCGCCGCATCGAACCGTCAAAGCAGCTTGTCGATATCCGCGGCGATTTCCTCGGGCTTCGTCGACGGCGCGTAGCGCTTGACGATCCGCCCGTCGCGGTCGATCAGGAATTTCGTGAAATTCCACTTGATCGCCTTGAGGCCGAGGATGCCGGGCGCCTCGTCGGTCAGGTAGCGGTACAGCGGATGCGCGTGGTCGCCCTTCACGTCGATCTTCGCGAACATCGGGAACGTGACGCCGTAGTTGCGCTCGCAGAACGCGCCGATCTGCGTGGCGTCGCCCGGCTCCTGCTTGCCGAACTGGTTGCACGGGAAGCCGAGCACGAAGAAACCGCGGGCCGCGTACTGGTCATACAGCTTCTGCAGGCCCGCATACTGCGGCGTGAAACCGCACTCGCTCGCGGTATTGACGATCAGCAGCACCTTGCCGCGATACGCGTCGAGCGACGCCGGCGCACCGGCGAGCGTCTCTGCGCTGAACGAATACAGGGTGGACATCGGGCACTCCTTTTACGAAACCGTATCGACGTGGAGTCTAGGCGAAATCGCGCCGTTGCGGCACCTGCCGAACGGCCGATATCCGGGGCGACGCGCGCGCAGTCTAGAATAGCGGTTTTGGTCAGTCATTCCCGCCGTGATCCGTTTCAATCAGTTCAGCCTTGCGCGCGGCACCAAGCCGCTGTTCGAGTCGGCCTCGTTCGTGCTCAATCCCGGCGAGAAAGCCGGCCTGATCGGCGCGAACGGCGCCGGCAAATCGACGCTCTTCTCGGTCCTGCGCGGCGAGCTGCATTCCGACGGCGGCGATTTCGCGATGCCGCCGTCGTGGCGGATCGCCCACGTGTCGCAGGAAACGCCCGCCGTCGACCGCTCCGCGCTCGACTACACGCTCGACGGCGACACCGCGCTGCGCGAGATCGAGGCGCGTATCGCCGCCGCCTCGGCCGCGCACGACGGCGCGGCCGAAGCCGACGCGCACGCGGCGTTCGCCGACGCCGACGGCTATACGGCCCCCGCGCGCGCCGAAGCGCTGCTGCTCGGCCTCGGCTTCACGCTCGCGCAGACGCGCGAATCGGTCGCCAGCTTCTCCGGCGGCTGGCGCATGCGGCTGAACCTCGCGCAGGCGCTGATGTGCCGCTCCGACCTGCTGCTGCTCGACGAACCGACCAACCACCTCGACCTCGACGCGATCGTCTGGCTCGAAGACTGGCTGCACCGCTACGCCGGCACGCTCGTCGTGATCTCGCACGACCGCGAATTCCTCGACTCGATCTGCAACGTCACGCTGCATCTGGAAAATCGCCAGGTGAAGCGCTACGGCGGCAATTACTCGCAATTCGAAGTGCTGCGTGCGCAGCAGCTGGCGCTGCAGCAAAGCGCGTACGAAAAGCAGCAGAAGACGATCGAGCACCTGCAGAGCTTCGTCGACCGCTTCAAGGCCAAGGCGACCAAGGCCAAGCAGGCGCAAAGCCGGATGAAGGCGCTCGAGAAGATGGAGCTGATCGCGCCCGCGCACATCGCGTCGCCGTTCACGTTCGAATTCCGCACGCCCGACGCCGCGCCGAACCCGATGATGGTGATGGAAGACGTCCGCTGCGGCTACCACGCAGAGGACGGCACGGACATCCCGATCGTCGAACGCGTGGCGCTGTCGATCCAGAACGGCCAGCGCATCGGCCTGCTCGGCGCGAACGGCCAGGGCAAGTCGACGCTGATCAAGACGCTGGCCGGCACGCTCGCGCCGCTGTCGGGCCACGTGCGCGACGGCAAGGGGCTGACGATCGGCTATTTCGCGCAGCACCAGCTCGAAACCCTGCGCGAGGACGATTCGCCGCTCGCGCATCTCGCACGGCTCGCCCCCGATACGCGCGAGCAGGAACTGCGCGACTTCCTCGGCGGCTTCAATTTCTCCGGCGACATGGCGACGAGCCCGGTCGGCCCGTTCTCGGGCGGCGAGAAGGCGCGGCTCGCGCTTGCGCTGATCATCTGGCAGAAACCGAACCTGCTGCTGCTCGACGAGCCGACCAACCACCTCGACCTCGAGACGCGTCACGCGCTGACGATGGCGCTCGCGCAGTTCGAAGGCACGCTGATCCTCGTCTCGCACGACCGCCACCTGCTGCGCGCGACCACCGACCAGTTCATGCTCGTCGCGAAGCACCGGCTGCAGCCGTTCGACGGCGACCTCGACGATTACCGCGACTGGCTGCTGCAGCATGCGGCCGAGCAACGCGCGGCCGCGAAGGCCGACAGCGCCGCAGCAGCGGGCACGGATCCGGGCATCAACCGCAAGGATCAGAAGCGTCAGGCGGCCGAGGAGCGCCAGCGGCTGTCGCAGCTGAAGAAACCGCTGCAGAACCGCATCACGAAGCTCGAAAGGGAAATGGAAACGCTGCACGCGGAGAAGGCGCGCCTCGACGCGTTCGTCGCCGATCCGGCGAGCTACGAAGCCGCGCGCAAGACGGAACTGACCGAAGCGATCCGCAAGCTGGGCGAGGTCAATGCCCGGCTCGAAACGGTCGAGGCGGACTGGCTCGCCGTGCAGGAAGAACTCGAGCAGATCGGCTGAACGCGCCCGGCGCGCCGTCAGCCGGTCGTTTCAGCGGCGGCCGCACGCCTAGGCACGATCCACGACCGGCGAACCCGCCCGGCCGCACCGGGCGCGGAAACGACAAGGCCGGGCGCCCGGGCCCGGCCTCTTTGTCATTGTTGCGTTCGACGTGATCGCGTCGGCCGTCCGCCGGCCGCCGGCCGCGCCATCCGCTCAACGCCGCGGCAACGTATCGCGCGGCATCTGCTCGTCATCGCCCATCAGGTGACGCCGCCCTTCGGTCGGCCGGCGGATCGCCGCGGCGACCTCCGCTTCCGTCACGTCCTCGGACACGACCCGGCGCGCCAGGCGCCCTTCGTCGTCGATCCATTCGACGATCCGGCATCCGCCGCCCCACGGCTGAACGATCGGCTCCGACACACGGCAGCCGCGCAGGTTGTAACTGCGTCCGCTCGGCGCTTCCCCATACTGTTTAAACATAGGTTCCCTTCGCATTGCGCGGTTCGACAATCCGGCAAAGGATAGGGAAAAGCGATGTCCGGCGGGTTACATCAGCCTACATATTCATTACATTCAATTACGCGACAGATCACCGTGGCCAATGCACGGCGGCGCTGGCCAGCCACGGCTATTCGAGATCGCGCACACGGTCGATCGCCTGCTCGATCCGATCGACGGCCATCACGTTCAGTCCTTCGATCGGCTGTTTCGGTGCATTCGCCTTCGGGATCAGCGCGGCGGTGAAACCGAGCTTCGCCGCCTCGCGCAGGCGTTCCTGGCCGCGTGGGGATGGCCGGATCTCGCCCGCCAGCCCCACTTCGCCGAACACGATCAGGCCCTTCGGCAGCGCCTTGTTGCGCATCGACGAATGGATCGCGAGCAGCACCGCCAGGTCGGCGGCCGGCTCGGTGATCTTCACGCCGCCCACCGCGTTCAGGAACACGTCCTGGTCGAAACACGCGATGCCCGCGTGCCGGTGCAGCACCGCGAGCAGCATCGCGAGCCGGTTCTGCTCGAGGCCGACCGCGAGCCGGCGCGGGTTCGGCACGTGGGCCGTATCGACGAGCGCCTGGATCTCGACGAGCAGCGGGCGCGTTCCCTCCTGCGTGACGAGCACGCAGGAACCCGGCACGACCTGCTCGTGCTGCGACAGGAACAGCGCGGACGGGTTCGCGACGCCACGCAGCCCGCGCTCGGTCATCGCGAACACGCCGAGCTCGTTGACCGCGCCGAAGCGGTTCTTGAACGCGCGCACGAGCCGGAACGACGAATGGGTGTCGCCCTCGAAGTACAGCACCGTGTCGACGATATGCTCGAGCACGCGCGGGCCCGCGAGGTTGCCCTCCTTCGTCACGTGCCCGACCATGATGATCGCGGTGCCGGACTGCTTCGCGATGCGCGTGAGCTGCGCCGCGCACTCGCGCACCTGCGCGACCGAGCCGGGCGCCGATGTCAGCGCTTCGGAATAGACGGTCTGGATCGAGTCGATGACGGCGACGTCCGGCCGTTCCGCGTCGATCGCGGCCTGGATCTTCTCGAGCTGGATCTCGGCGAGCAGCTTCAGCTCGGCCGCCGGCGCGCCGCCGTCGAGCAGTGCGAGCCGTTGCGCGCGCAACGCGATCTGCGCGGCCGATTCCTCGCCGCTGATATAGAGTGCGCGCCGCTCGCTCGCGATGTCCGCGAGCGACTGCAGCAACAGCGTCGACTTGCCGATGCCGGGATCGCCGCCGATCAGCACGACGCCGCCAGGGACCAGCCCGCCGCCCAGCACGCGATCGAATTCGCCGATGCCGGTGGAGAAGCGCGGCACGTCGGCCGCCTCGATGTCGACGAGGCGCTGCACGGGCGCGCGTTTCGCGAGCGACTGGAAGCGATGGGCGGCCGGCGACTCGGCGACCGATTCGACGAGCGTGTTCCAGGCCTGGCACGACGGGCATTGCCCCTGCCACTTCGGGGTTTGTCCGCCGCACTCGCTGCAGACGTAGACGGTTTTCTGTTTGGCCACGCGTGCTGCCCTTATTCCGCGCGCACCGGTACGCGGGCGGCGACCGCGCACATCAGTTCATAGCCGATGGTCCCGCAATGGCGCGCGACGTCGTCGATCGGCAGCGCGTTGCCCCACAGCTCGACCCGCGCGCCGACGCCGGCCTGCGGGCACGGCGTCAGGTCGACGGTAATCATGTCCATCGACACGCGGCCGACGATCCGCGTGCGGATGCCGTCGACGATCACGGGCGTGCCTTCGGGTGCGACGCGCGGATAGCCGTCCGCATAGCCGCACGCGACGACGCCGATGCGCATCTGCGCTTGCGCGGAGAACGTCGAGCCATAGCCGATCGCCTGCCCCTTCGCGATCGTCTGCACGGCGATCAGCTCGGAGGCGAGCGTCATCGCAGGCTTCAGGCCCGTATCGGCGATGTCGGACGACAGCCCCGACGGCGATGCGCCGTACAGCACGATCCCCGGCCGCACCCAGTCGAAGTGCGTATCCGGATGCCACAGCACGGCCGCCGAATTCGCGAGGCTGCGCGCGCCCGCGATGCTTGCCGCGCCGCGCTCGAACGTCGCGAGCTGCTCGGCGACGCCGCGCTCGTTGTCGGCGTCCGAAAAATGGGTCATCAACGTGATCTGGCCGATGCCGGGGCACGCACGGGCGCGCTCCCACGCGGCGCGGTACTTCTCCGGCACGTAGCCGAGCCGGTTCATCCCGCTGTTCATCTTGAGCTGCACGTTGACGGGCTTCGACAGCCGCGCCGTCTCCAGCATCCGCATCTGCTCGTCGTTGTGGACGGTGGTCGTGAGGCTGTAGCGGTCGATCACGTCGATGTCGGTCGACCGGAAGAACCCTTCGAGCAGCAGGATGGGGCCGGCCCAGCCGAGCTCGCGCAGCTTCACGGCCTCGTCGAGGTCGAGCAGGCCGAAGCCGTCGGTGCCGCGCAGGCCGGGAAACACGCGCGCGAGACCGTGGCCGTACGCGTTGGCCTTGACGACCGCCCAGACCTTGGACGGGCCGGCAAAGCGGCGGACGACGGAGAGATTGTTCGCGAGGGCGGCGGTGTGGATGGTGGCGGAGATCGGGCGCGGCATGGGAAATTTACGTAAAGACGCTTGCGAATCATCAGCTTACCGCGCCTTTTGAGCACCGAAGCCGACAATTTGCGGAACGATCGGGGAATCTTGCTAGTCCGAATTGCCGTATTTTCGTGTTATAAAGCCGTGCGCACAACCCATTTCGAACGGAATAAGCCGATCGCATACTAGGCGGCCTACGCGGCCCTGCCGCAGCGACGAAAGCATCGCATCAGATGAAAAAAGGTTTTTACACCATCATGGCCGCGCAGTTTTTCTCGTCGCTGGCCGACAATGCGCTTCTCATCGCCGCCATCGCCCTGCTGAAAGACCTCCACGCCCCCAACTGGATGACACCGCTGCTCAAGCTGTTCTTCGTGTTGTCGTATGTGGTGCTGGCGGCCTATGTCGGTGCGTTCGCCGATTCGCGTCCGAAGGGGCGCGTGATGTTCATCACCAATTCGATCAAGGTGGTCGGCTGCCTGATCATGCTGCTCGGCGCCCATCCGCTGATCGCATACGGCATCGTCGGGTTCGGCGCCGCGGCCTACTCGCCCGCGAAGTACGGCATTCTGACCGAGCTGCTGCCGGCCGACCGGCTCGTCGCCGCGAACGGCTGGATCGAAGGCACGACCGTCAGCTCGATCATCCTCGGCACCGTGCTCGGCGGCGCGCTGATCAGCCCGCACATCGCGTCGCACGTGATCGCGCACACGCCAGCCTGGATCGCCACGCCCGCCGAAGCGGCGATGGTGATCATCATGGCGATCTACGTGATCGCCGCCATCTTCAATCTGCGGATCCCCGATACCGGCGCGCGCTACCCGAAGCAGGAGCGCGGCCCGGTCAAGCTCCTCACCGACTTCGCCGACTGCTTCATGGTGCTCTGGCGCGACAAGCTCGGCCAGATCTCGCTCGCGGTCACGACGCTGTTCTGGGGCGCGGGCGCGACGCTGCAGTTCATCGTGCTGAAGTGGGCCGAAGTGTCGCTCAACATGTCGCTGTCCGAAGGCGCGATCCTGCAGGCGGTGGTCGCGGTCGGCGTCGCGGGCGGTGCGATCGCCGCCGCCGCGCGGATCCCGCTGAAGAAGTCGCTCAGCGTGCTGCCGGTCGGCATCATCATGGGCATCGCGGTCATGCTGATGGCGTTCTACACGCGCGACCTGTTCCCGGCGCACTGGGCCGTGCATTTCGGCCACCTGCGCCTGCCGGTGTACCTGATCGTCGCGTACATCTTCCTGATCTGCGTCGGCGCGCTGTCCGGCTACTTCGTGGTTCCGATGAACGCGCTGCTGCAGCATCGCGGCCACGTGCTGCTGTCGGCCGGCCATTCGATCGCGGTGCAGAACTTCAACGAGAACCTGTCGGTGCTCGTGATGCTGTGCCTGTATGCGGTGCTGGTCTGGCTCGACGTGCCGGTCGGCGTCGTGATCGTGCTGTTCGGCACGTTCGTGTGCCTGACGATGTGGCTCGTGATGCGCCGCCACCAGGCGAACCAGCGCCAGTTCGACTCGGTCGCGCTGATCGGCGAATCGCGGCACTGACGCTACACTTCCTGTTTCCGTCCGTCGGCGCCGGTCTTCGAACCGGCGCCTTGCCATCATGACGCACCCGATACCCAACGTCCTGACGATCGCCGGCTCCGACTCGGGCGGCGGCGCGGGCATCCAGGCCGACCTCAAGACCTTCTCCGCGCTCGGCGCGTACGGCGCGAGCGTGATCACCGCGCTGACCGCGCAGAACACGCGCGGCGTGACCGGCGTGCACGCTCCGGACGCCGCGTTCGTGACCGCGCAGCTCGACGCGGTGTTCGACGACATCCGCATCGACGCGGTCAAGATCGGCATGCTCGCGAACGCGGCGATCGTGCACGCGGTCGCCGACGCGCTGCGGCGCCATGCGCCGCGTTTCGTCGTGCTCGATACGGTGATGATTTCGAAGAGTTCGCACGCGCTGCTCGCGCCCGATGCGGTCGACGCATTGCGCGACGCGCTGCTGCCGCTCGCGACCGTCGTCACGCCGAACCTGCCCGAAGCGGCCGCCCTGCTCGGCGACACGCCCGCGATGACCGAAGACGACATGGTCCGGCAAGGCCAGGCGCTGCTGAAGACCGGCGCGCGCGCCGTGCTGATGAAGGGCGGCCACCTGCCCGACGCGGCCGCGAGCCCCGACTGGCTCGTCGATGCGGCGCATGCGGTGCGGTTCGACGGCACGCGCGTGCCGGTCAGCAACACGCACGGCACGGGCTGCACGCTGTCGTCGGCGATCGCCGCGCTGCTGCCGCAGCGGCCCGATCTCGACAGCGCGGTGCGCGAAGCGAAGGCCTACCTGACCGGCGCGATCGCCGCGAGCGGCCAGCTCGACGTCGGCCACGGCGTCGGCCCCGTCCATCACTTCCATCGCTGGTGGTAAGCGCCGGCTGATGCGGCGTCAGTGGTCCTGGGCAGCGAACGCCTGCGCACGCGCGGGCCAGTCGTCCGGCACGATGAAACCGCGCGCCGTCTCCCGCCATACGCCGTTGCCGTCCAGTCGATGGACGCCGATCAGCGCGGGCGCCTGGCGCGCCGTCAAGGCGGACGGCAATTCGAGCGAATGCGCCAGCGGTTCGGGCGCGGCGTCGGCCGCCACCCGCCGCGGCGCGAGCCATGCGAGCCGCGGCAGCACGTTCCATGCCGCACCGTCGGGCTGTGCGGATGCCCACGCCGGCCACTGCGCGTGCGTGAGCCAGAACCCGCGCGGATGATCGGCCGCGATTTCCGCGGCCACCGGCGGCAGCGGCACGCCGTGCGGATAGAACAGCCAGCCCTTGATGAACATCTGCGCATCGGACGGCGCGCCGTAGCCCAGCAGCGCGAACCCGTGGCGATCGCTCAGCCGCAGCTGATGCTCGAGCAGCCGGCTGCGCTTGCGGTCGAGGCGGTCGACGAGATTCGGCCCGACGAAATCCGCGAGCGACGCGTCGCCGTCGACCGGCGCGCATAGATAGCACTTGACCGCGAGTTCCCAGTGCAGGCGCAGCCCGCCCGGCGCATCGACGAGGAAATCGACCTCGCCGAGCGTCTTGCCGTTGCTGCGCAGCGGCAGGTTGGCGGCGACGAGCCGCAGCGACGGCCCGTGCGTGAGGAAATACTCGAGCAGGCATTCGGCATAGCGGCCGAGTCGCACGGGCCGCAGCCCGTCGAGCGCGCGGTGCAGCGGCTCGGGCGCGGCATCGAGCGCGACGAGCCACGCTTCGACGGCCACCCGCTCGACCGCATCCGCCCACGGATGCGCGAGCGGCGCCCCGGGCGCGGCAGTGAGCAGGCTCGGGCTCGCGAGGAGCCAGCCCAGATCGCGGACCGCGGCATCGTGCAGCGTATCGACGAACGCGACCGCCGCGCCGCGCGTCATTGTCCGGCCGGCCCGTGCGCGGCGGCGCCCTCCGCCCGCTGGAACGTATCGCGCGCCAGGCACAGGTCGGCCCACGCCTTCGACTTGTCCTGCAGGCTACGCAGCAGGTACGCCGGGTGGTAGGTGACGATCACCGGCACGCCTTCGTACGTGTGCACGCGGCCGCGCAGCGATGCGATGCTCGCGTCCGTCTTCAGCAGCGTCTGCGCGGCGAAGCGGCCGAGCGCGACGATCAGCTTCGGTTTCACGAGCGCGACCTGGCGCTGCAGGTACGGCTCGCAGCGCGCGACCTCGTCCGGTTCCGGGTTGCGGTTGCCGGGCGGGCGGCACTTGATCACGTTCGCGATGTAGACGTTGTCGCCGCGCTTGAGCGCGAGCGACTGCAGCATGTTGTCGAGCAGCTTGCCGGCCTGGCCGACGAACGGCTCGCCCTGCCTGTCCTCGTTCTCGCCCGGCGCTTCGCCGATCAGCATCCAGTCCGCTTCCCGATCGCCGACACCGAACACGGTATTGGTGCGCTTCTCGCACAGGCGGCAGCTCGTGCAGCCGGCGACGCGTGCGGCGAGCGCATCCCAGTCGAGCATCGCGACCGGCGTTGCAGCAGGACGCGCTTCGGCCGGCGGCAGCGGATCGCCAGGCGGCGCCGCGTCGAACCACGCGAAATCGTCTTCGGTGAGCGGCGGCAGGTCGTCCGCGGCGGCGGCGGCGGCCGGGGACGATGCCGGCCCGGCGGATGCGCGCTCTTCGTCGATCGCGGCACGCGCGCCGCTGCCCGTTTCCGCAGCCGGTGCCGCGGAGCGCGCGGCGCCCCCAGCGGGCGGCGTATCCGCCAGCGGCATATCGCCGCGCGGGAACACGCGTGCAGCCGCCTGCGTGTCACGCGGCTGCTCCGACGTCGGCCGCGACGCGGGCGCGACGGTTGCGGCCGCAACGGCGGACGCATCGTCGGCCGCGCCCGGCACGCCAACCGGCCCGGCCCCCGCCCCACCCGCTTCGGCGCCTTCCGCGCGCGACCCGCGCCGCACCCAGATCTGCGCGAGCCCCATTTCCTCGAGCGCTGCTTCAGCCCACGCCATGCGCGTCCCCTTCGTCCTTGTTCAGCGTCAGACGCATCACGATCGCGTCCTCCCGGCTGCGATGCCGCGCCGGATAGTAGTTCTTGCGCCGGCCGATCGTCACGAAGCCGAAGCGCTCGTACAGATGGATCGCCCGCGGATTGGACGGCCGCACCTCGAGCAGCACGCCGTCGAGCCCCTCCGCGCGCGAGATGCGCACGGCTTCGCGCAGCAGCGCGAGGCCCGCGCCCGACTGCTGGGCGGCCGGCGCGACGCACAGGTTCAGCAGGTGCATTTCGTCGATCACCGGCATCAGCACGCAATAGCCGACGAGCGCGCCCGTCACGTGCCGCAGGCACACGCCGAAATAGCCGTTGCGCAACGAATCCTGGAAATTGCCGCGGCTCCACGGGAATTCGTACGCGACCTGCTCGATCGCGACGACCTCGTCGAGATCGGTGTCGGTCATCGGCGACAGATAGCGGTCGCTCAACAGGACGCCCGTCATCGTTTTGCTCCGTCCGTCTGCGCGGCACGCGCGGCCATGCGCTCGGCGGTGGTCTGCGCGACCTTGTCGCGCACGTATTCGGGTGCGGCCTGGTCGGCCGGCACCGTCCGGCCGGCGCGGAATGCCCGCAGCGCGGCATGCGCGACCGCCAGCGCATGCGGCAGCGCGTCGCCGTCGATCACGGCCGCGGCCGCCGCGGCCGGCAGTTGCGCGCCGAACGCGGCGGCCGCGTTGCCCGCGAGCGTGAACGGCGCGTCGGGCACGCCGACGGCGCCCGGTGCATCGAGCGACGCCGGATGCAGCGTGCGCCAGTCGCCCGCCTGCTCGTCCCATGCGAAGTCGGCCCAGTACGCTTCGTCCATCCGCGCGTCGAGCGCGGCCAGCACGCGCGTCGTGCCGGGTGCGCGCAGCCGCGCGTGTTCGGCGCACGCGAGCAGCGTGCTGACCGGCACGACCGGCAGCCCGCGCCCGAACGCGAGCCCCTGGGTAATGCCGGTCGCGGTGCGCAGCCCGGTGAACGAGCCGGGGCCCGCGCCGAACGCGATCGCGTCGCAATCGGCGAACGTGAGGCCCGATTCGGCGAAGAGTTCCTGGATGGCCGGCAGCACGCGCGTGCTCGACACGGCGCCCGTCAGCTCGTGGCGGACCCAGGTTTGCGTGGTGGAAACGGCGTCATCGGCGAAAGCCGAGCGCAGCAGCGCGACCGAGCAGTATTCGGTCGACGTATCGATGGCGAGGAGCACTGTTTGCGTCATGGCCGACATTGTAATGCGGCGCCCCGCTCCCACGGGCGGTCGGACCCGATCGCGATGCGCGCGCCGCGCGGCTGGCGGTTTGGAAGGATCGCTCGACCCCGCGCGGCGCGGCGCTTGTTAAGATCGCCCGACCTGAAACCCTTACGGAGACACACGATGAGCGAACTCACCGCCCAATTCGACCAGGCCCAGGTCGACGTCAAGCAACTGACAGAGCGACCGGGCAACCTGACGCTGCTGCGCCTGTATGCGCTCTTCAAGCAGGCGACCGACGGCGACGCGCACGGCGACAAGCCGGGCTTCACCGACATCGTCGGCAAGTACAAGTACGACGCGTGGGAAGCGCTGAAAGGCACGACCCAGGATGCGGCGAAGCAGCAATACATCGAACTCGTCGAATCGCTGAAGAACGGCACGGCGTCCTGATCTGTCCCGCCTGCCGCGACAGTCAATCAATAGGCAATCAAATCAGTGGCGCAGCGCAGCAAATATCTCTATAATGCTGGCTGCGTCACCTCCCGCGCTCGGCTCGCAAGCCGTTCCGGCCCGACGCCTCGTAGCGTTAAGCTCCAATCCGGTTTAGAACCTGTCCCCTCCTGCTTCGACCCTCGCGGTCGTCAACTAGGCTGGCGGCCCCCGCTCCAGAAGCGCGCCGCACCCAAAACAGCTTCTAATGCCTCATCCGCCGACGGTTCGGCGGATTGCACCCGTTTCCCGATTTGCTCGCTGAATCCGACGACTTGGGTATGCGCGATTGGCGCCGACGTTTCACCCACTGTGTTTCAAGGATTGTTATGACTTCGAGCATCAACTCCAGCCCGCTCAACGCGATCGCCGACCAGGCGCTCGGTCTCGAGAACGCCGCCGCACCGGCCGCGGTCGAACCGGCGTCGGACGAGCCGACTTTCGCGTCGCTCGGGTTGTCGCCGGAGATCGTCTCCGCGCTGCAGGCCGCCGGCTACGCCAAGCCGACGCCGGTCCAGCAGCGCGCGATTCCGGCCGGCATCGCCGGTCGGGACCTGCTGGTGTCGAGCCCGACCGGTTCGGGCAAGACGGCCGCATTCATGCTGCCCGCGATCGAACGTTTCGCGCAGCTCCAGAAGGCGCAGGCGCAGCAACCGCGTGCGCCGCGCGAACCGAATCAGGGCGACCGCCGTGCGCGCCGCCCGCAGCCCGTCGCCCGCCCGGGCCTGCTCGTGCTGACGCCGACCCGTGAGCTCGCGATGCAGGTCACCACGGCCGCGTCGACCTACGGCAAGCACCTGAAGCGCCTGCGCACGGTCAGCATCCTCGGCGGCGTCGCCTACGGCCAGCAGCTGATGCTGCTCGCGAAGAACCCCGAGATCCTGGTCGCCACGCCGGGCCGTCTGCTCGATCACCTCGAGCGCGGCCGCATCGACCTGTCCGAACTGAAGATGCTCGTGCTCGACGAAGCCGACCGCATGCTCGACATGGGCTTCATCGAAGACATCGAGACGATCGTCGCCGCGACGCCCGAGTCGCGCCAGACGATGCTGTTCTCGGCCACGCTCGACGGCAAGATCGGTTCGCTGACGAGCCGCCTGCTGAAGGATCCGGAACGCATCGAGATCCAGCAGCGCCTCGAATCGCGCGCGAACATCGCACAGACCGTCCATTACGTCGACGATCGCGACCACAAGGACCGCCTGCTCGATCACCTGCTGCGCGACGACGCGCTCGACCAGGCGATCATCTTCACGGCGACCAAGATCGATGCCGACCAGCTCGCCGGCCGTCTCGCCGACGCCGGCTTCGAATCGGCCGCGCTGCACGGTGACCTGCCGCAGGGCGCGCGCAACCGCACGATCCGTGCGCTGCGCGAGCGCCGCGTGCGCGTGCTGGTCGCGACCGACGTCGCAGCCCGCGGCATCGACATCCCGGGCATCACGCACGTGTTCAACTACGACCTGCCGAAGTTCGCGGAAGACTACGTGCACCGTATCGGCCGTACGGGCCGTGCCGGCCGTTCGGGCACCGCGGTGAGCCTCGTGCACCACGCCGAGCAAGGCGCGCTCAAGCGCATCGAGCGCTTCGTGCGCTCGCCGCTGCCGGTCAACGTGATCGAAGGCTTCGAGCCCCGCAAGGCACCCCCGCGCAACGATCGCGGCACCGGCGGCCGCGGCCGTCCGGGCGGCGGTAACGGCGGTCGTCGTTTCGGCGGCAAGCCGGGCGGCGGTCATGGCGGCAACGGCCGCAGCTACGGCGGCGGCAATGGCGGCGGCTGGAGCGGCAAGCCGGGCGGCAGCCGTGACGGCGGCCCGCGTCGCGACGGCCAGCGCAGCGGCGGCCCGCGTCGCAGCAATTCGGCGTCGTAAGCACGCCCCGGCGGCCCCCGTGGCCGCCCGCCCATCCGGCAAACCGGCGCACCCGCGCCGGTTTTTTTTCGTCCCGCGCCAAATTTCACGATGCGGAAAATTTTTTTGCGTCGTAAAAAATCATGCTGCGCGGCACAACCTTACAATTGCGAGATGGGAAAAATCGTTTCTCATTGCGAAACACAAAACACAAGTTGTTGATTAAAAACGATTAAAAAGTTTCAAACTTCCTGGTATAGCCCCTGTTTCACTCGGATCGGTTTGCCTAGACTCTTATACAAGACTTCTCAAAGCGGCACGCACCGCGCCCCGCTTCGAGAACAGCATCAGCACCGTCCGATTCGACCGATCTGGCAACACACCGCATCAAGGAGCTCATCATGTCGCGACAGCAACAGGCACAGGAACTGCAAAAGCAATGGGAAACCGATCCGCGCTGGAAGGGCATCAAGCGCAGCTACACGGCTGAGGACGTGGTGCGCCTGCGCGGCTCGATCGCCGTCGAGCACACGCTGGCCAAGCGCGGCGCGGAAAAGCTGTGGCACCTCATCAACGAAGAGCCGTTCGTCAACGCACTCGGTGCGCTGACCGGCAACCAGGCGATGCAGCAGGTGAAGGCCGGCCTGAAGGCGATCTACCTGTCGGGCTGGCAAGTGGCCGGCGACGCGAACGTCGCGGGCGAAATGTACCCGGACCAGTCGCTGTACCCGGCGAACTCGGTGCCGCTCGTCGTCAAGCGCATCAACAACACGCTGACGCGCGCCGACCAGATCCAGTGGTCGGAAGGCAAGAATCCGGGCGACGAAGGCTACGTCGATTTCTTCGCGCCGATCGTCGCGGACGCGGAAGCCGGCTTCGGCGGCGTGCTGAACGCGTTCGAACTGATGAAAGCGATGATCGAGGCCGGCGCCTCGGGCGTGCACTTCGAGGATCAGCTCGCGTCGGTAAAGAAGTGCGGCCACATGGGCGGCAAGGTGCTGGTGCCGACCCGCGAAGCGGTCGCGAAGCTGTCGGCGGCGCGTCTCGCGGCCGACGTAATGGGCACGCCGACCGTGCTGGTCGCGCGGACCGACGCGGAAGCGGCGGACCTGATCACGTCCGACATCGACGACAACGACAAGCCGTTCCTGACGGGCGAGCGCACGGTCGAAGGCTTCTTCCGCACGAAGCCGGGCATCGGGCAGGCGATCTCGCGCGGCCTCGCGTATGCGCCGTACGCCGACCTCGTCTGGTGCGAGACGGGCAAGCCGGATCTCGAGTACGCGAAGAAATTCGCGGAAGCGATCCAAAAGCAGTTCCCCGGCAAGATGCTGTCGTACAACTGCTCGCCGTCGTTCAACTGGAAGAAGAACCTCGACGACGCGACGATCGCGAAGTTCCAGAAGGAACTCGGCGCGATGGGCTACAAGTTCCAGTTCATCACGCTGGCCGGCTTCCATGCGCTGAACTACTCGATGTTCAACCTCGCGCACGGCTATGCCCGCACGCAGATGAGCGCGTTCGTCGAACTGCAGCAGGCCGAGTTCGCGGCGGCCGACAAGGGCTTCACGGCCGTCAAGCACCAGCGCGAAGTCGGCACCGGCTACTTCGACGCGGTCACGCAGACGGTCGAGCGGGAAGCCTCGACGACCGCGCTGCACGGCTCGACCGAAGACGAACAGTTCTTCGACGGCAAGAAGGTCGCGTAACGCGCGCAAGCGTCACGCCGATGCCGGCCCGTCACGCGACGGCGCGGCATCGGCGGCACCGGACAACAATCAGGGAGGAGACGGCTGGCGCGCGATCGACGTCGCGCGACCGGTCGCGCGCGGCCAGTGGCCGCCAGCAACGACGCGCGCCGGCTTCGTCCGGCGCGCCCTTTTTTCAGCGGCGCCGCCGTGCTGTCGCCCGCGCGGCTACGAACGACGGGCGCCGCGTCTACCGATAGACGATCACCGGAATTTTCGTATGGGTCAGCACGCGCTGCGTTTCGCTGCCGATCAGCAGGCTGCCGAGCCCGCGGCGTCCGTGGGACGCCATGAAGATCACGTCGCAGCCGCCACGTTCGGCCGCCTCGATGATGCCGAGGTACGGCGACGGATGCACGCTCGTCCAGCTGTCGCAATCGACGCCGGCCGCCTTCGCGGCTGCCTGCACGTCGTCCAGGTGCGCGCGCGCCTCGCGCTCGCTGCGCGCCCGGAAATCGGCGGGCGGCTCGATGATCACTTCGGAAAACGGCGAGTACGGATACTGCGGCAGGCACGCATAGGCCGTGACCCGCGCGCCGACCGCGCGCGCCAGGTCGATCGCGCCGTCGATCGCCTTCTGCGACAGTTCGGAACCGTCGGTTGGAACGAGGATGTGCCGGAACATCGCGCCCTCCTGCGTCAGACGCACCGCGCGCACCGCGAACCCATGCGGGCCGGCTCCGGCGCGTCGCGCATGCCAGTTTCGATTGTAGTGCGCGAAACCGGGCGACCGGCGCCGGCAGCGGGTTCGCCCTCATATCGGAAACGCGCGGGCCGGTGCGCCCTGCTCGCCCCGCCCTACTCGCCCCAATACCCCGGCCGTTCGTACGTATGTTTCAGGTAATCGAGAAACAGCCGCACGCGCAGCGGCAGGTGACGGCGCTGCGGAAACACCGCGTGGATGCCGATCGGTGGTGCCGCGAACGCGTCGAGCACGGTGACGAGGCGGCCGGCCGCGATGTCGTCGCCGACCTCCCACCACGATCGCCATGCCAGGCCGTAGCCGGCGAGGCACCATTCGTGCAGCACCGCGCCGTCCGAGCATTCCATCGTGCCGTTCACGCGGATCGACACCACCTTGTCGCCCTCCTGGAACGCCCAGCCGCGCTGCTGGTTCGCATTCGCGGCAAGCGCGAGGCAGTTGTGGCGCGCGAGTTCCGCAAGCGTGGCCGGCGTGCCGCGCCGCGCGAGATACGCGGGGGACGCGACGCACACGCGCCGGTTCTCGCCGAGCTTCAGCGACACCAGCGACGAATCGGGCAGCTCGCCGAGCCGCACCGCGCAATCGAACCCTTCGTTGACGAGGTCGACCATCCGGTCGGACAGGTCGAGCGTGACCGACACGTCCGGATGCGCGCCGCTGAATTCGGGCACGAGCGGCGCGACGTGGCGCCGCCCGAAGCCGGCCGGCGCGGAAATGCGCAGGTGGCCGCTCGCCTTCACGCCGCCGGCGGACACGCTCGCCTCCGCGTTCTGCATGTCGTTGATGATCCGCTGGCAATCCTCGAGGAAGGCCGACCCCTCGAAGGTCAGCGTGAGCTTGCGCGTAGTCCGCACCAGCAGCTTCACGCCGAGCCGCTCCTCGAGCGCGTCGAGGCGGCGGCCGATGATCGCCGGCGCGACGCCTTCCGCATGCGCGGCCGCCGACAGGCTGCCCTTCGCCGCGACCGCGGCGAACGTTTCGATCTGTTTGAACCGGTCCATGACTCGCAGGGCGGCGCTCCCGCCCTTCAAATAGCTTGAGCCGTCAAGATTAGGTATATGAAAGTAAAAGATCAAGTGATGTTTAGCGTCTTTTTTAGCACTGACGAGCACGAATAAAATCGTTTCCGACCTCTGAAACTGGAGCGCAAGGCTATGTCGGCCACAACGACACTCTCCTCTCCCGACGCAATCCTCTTCGATGCATTCGGCACGTTGTTCGACGTGCATGCGGTCGTGGCCGCGGCAGAGCAGATGTTTCCCGGTCACGGGGACCGGTTGTCGCGGCTGTGGCGACGCAAGCAAATCGAATACTCGCAGTTGCGCACGCTCGCCGATCCGTCCGGCGCCCGCTATCGCCCGTTCCGCGACATCACGCTCGACGCGTTGCGGTTCGCCGCGCGCAGGCTCGGGCTCGCGCTGAACAGCGCGGCCGAGAAGCGGCTGATGGACGAATACGCGTGCCTGTCCACCTATCCCGACACGGTGCCCGCGCTGCGCAAGCTGCGCGCGCTCGACCCGCGCCCGCCGCTCGCGATCCTGTCGAACGGCAACCCGGAGATGCTCGACATCGCGATCAAGAGCGCCGGCATGACCGGCCTGTTCGATCGCGTGCTGTCGGCCGACGCGGTACGCGCGTACAAGCCGAGCCCGGCCGCGTACGCGCTCGGCACCGCCGCGTTCGGCGCGAACCCGCGCGACATCGTGTTCGTGTCGTCGAACGCCTGGGACGTCGCGGGGGCCGCCTGGTTCGGCTACACGACGTTCTGGCTCAACCGCACGGGTGCGCCCGTCGAGGAACTCGGCGCGCCGCCCGACGGCACCGGCAGCGGCATGGCCGACCTGCTCGCATTCCTCGCCACCCCGGCCCCGGCCGGCAGACCCGCGAACCGCGCGCGCCCCGGCCCGGGCGCATGACGTTCGCTGCGCTGCCGCCTTCCCCCTTCACCGAAACCGCAACTGACCGACCAAGGAGATGAGACTCATGAGCACCCCGATCACGCTGCCGCAAGGCATGGCGATCACCGGCGAAATCAAGCCGGGTTACGAAGCGATCCTGACGCCTGAAGCACTCGCGCTCGTCGCGGCGCTGCACCGCGCGTTCGAGCCGCGCCGCCAGGCGCTGCTGCAGGCCCGCGTCGAACGCACCAAGCGCCTCGACGCCGGCGAGCGCCCCGATTTCCTGGCCGACACGAAGGCGATCCGCGAGGGCGACTGGAAGGTCGCGCCGCTGCCGGCCGACCTGCAATGCCGCCGCGTCGAGATCACCGGCCCCGTCGAGCGCAAGATGATCATCAACGCGCTGAACTCGGGCGCCGATTCGTACATGACGGACTTCGAGGATTCGAACGCGCCGAGCTGGACGAACCAGATCGACGGCCAGATCAACCTGAAGGACGCGGTGCGCCGCACGATCTCGCTCGAACAGAACGGCAAGTCGTACCGGCTGAACGACAAGGTCGCGACGCTGATCGTGCGTCCGCGCGGCTGGCATCTCGACGAGAAGCACGTGACGGTCGACGGCCAGCGCGTGTCCGGCGGCATCTTCGATTTCGCGCTGTTCCTGTTCCACAACGCGAAGGAACTGATCGCGCGCGGCTCGGGCCCGTACTTCTACCTCCCGAAGATGGAAAGCCATCTCGAAGCGCGCCTGTGGAACGACATCTTCGTCGCGGCACAGGAGGCAGTCGGCGTGCCGCGCGGCACGATCCGCGCGACGGTGCTGATCGAGACGATCCTCGCCGCGTTCGAGATGGACGAGATCCTGTACGAACTGCGCGAACACAGCTCGGGCCTGAACGCCGGCCGCTGGGACTACATCTTCTCGGCGATCAAGAAGTTCAAGAACGACCGCGACTTCTGCCTGGCCGATCGCTCGAAGATCACGATGACGGTGCCGTTCATGCGCGCGTACGCGCTGCTGCTGCTGAAGACCTGTCACAAGCGCAATGCGCCGGCGATCGGCGGAATGAGCGCGCTGATCCCGATCAAGAACGATCCGGAAGCGAACGACAAGGCGATGGGCGGCGTGCGCTCGGACAAGCAGCGCGACGCGACCGACGGCTACGACGGCGGCTGGGTCGCGCACCCGGGCCTCGTGCCGATCGCGATGGATGAATTCGTCAAGGTGCTCGGCGACAAGCCGAACCAGATCGCGAAGCAACGCGACGACGTGCAGATCGAAGGCAAGAACCTGCTCGACTTCCAGCCTGAAGCGCCGATCACCGAAGCCGGCCTGCGCAACAACATCAACGTCGGCATCCACTATCTCGGCGCCTGGCTCGACGGCAACGGCTGCGTGCCGATCCACAACCTGATGGAAGACGCGGCGACCGCCGAGATCTCCCGCTCGCAGGTGTGGCAGTGGATCCGCTCGCCGAAGGGCGTGCTCGACGACGGCCGCAAGGTCACCGCCGAGCTCGTGCGCGAATTCGCGAAGGCCGAGCTCGACAACGTGAAGCGGTCGGTCGGCGGCAACACGCAGCCGTACGAGCGTGCCGCGGCGATCTTCGAACAGATGTCGACGTCGGAAGGCTTCACCGAATTCCTGACGCTGCCGCTGTACGAGGAAATCTGACGACGCGGGCCGGGTCGCCCGGTCCTGCCCGCCGCCGGTCGCGCAACACGGCGGCATGAAAAAAGCGCCCCGCGGGGCGCTTTTCCTTTGCTGGGCAGCGGGTTCTCTATGCGGATGCGGCGGCGGCTTCCCGCTCGCGCCGGTGCTGGACCCAGTCGCCCGACACGATGCGCGGACGGTCGGCTGCCGCATGCGCGGCGACCGGATAGTAGACGCACGCATAGGCACGACCGCCGAGTTCGACGGTCACCGGCTCCTGCCGGAACAGCGTGTCGACGCCCGGATAGACGCGCTCGATCTCGTCGAGCACGGGCACCAGTCGCTCGTCGATCTCGTAGACGTCGCCCCACACGAGCGACCGGCCGGCCGGCCCGGGCACCATGCCCGGATACGTGCCGAAATCGTACAGTTCGCCCGGCAGTGCGGCCGCCCCGAGCAGCGTCGGCGCGGCGATCCCGTTCCGCGCGGCCGCCTGGCCGATGTCGTTGGCTTCTCCCGCTCTCAACGTGCCGTAGACGAATACATGGCGCATCGTGGTCCTCCTCTTCGATTCAGGTGTTGCCGTGCCGGGCCGTCGCGGCCGTGCCGCGGGCGCCGGCGTCGTTGGGGCGCTGCTTGTGCGAAAACGCGCCCGCATCGATAGACCGCGCCGGCGGCACGATGGTTCTTTTCGGCGCGACGCATCACGCTGGCCAGGGCTTGCGCCGGCCGGCACACGTGCTGCCCCATACAAAGTTCATTTGAACCGTGCATTATCGGCCGAAAAACCGCCGCATGCGCCTGCGCGGCGCCTTCTAAAATGACGGCATCGCCGCCGCGCCGACCGAATCGTCCATGAACCCGCCAGCCCAAGCCGACGCATCGAACCCGTACGACGTCATCGACATCCCGCCCGAGTTCGCGCCGACCCGCGTCCACCCGATGCGTGTCCGGGCACGGCAGGTCGACGCCGGACGCCGGATCCCGCTGCACACGCACGCGTGGGCGCAACTCGCGTATGCATCGCGCGGCGTGCTGCGCGTCGCGACGACCGGGACGACATGGATGGTGCCGCCTTCCCGCGCGATCTGGGTGCCGCCGCACGTCACGCACGAGGTCGTGATCGTCGAGGAAGCGTACTTGCGCACGCTGTACATCGATGAGTCGGTCGTGCCGGACGGGCTCGACGCATGCCGGGTGGTCGAGGTGACGGGCTTGCTGCGCGAACTGATCGTCGCGCTCGACGCGCGCGACCTGAGCGGCACCCGCGAACGGCTGCTGTGCGGGCTCGTGCTCGACGAGCTGAGCCGCGCCGAACCGCTGCCGCTCGCGGTGCCGATGCCCGACGAGAAGCGGCTGCGCATGCTGTGCGAGGCGGTGCTCGCGCAACCGGCGCATGCGGAATCGCTCGAACACTGGGCGAGCGAGGTGGGTGCGAGCACGCGCACGATCTCGCGGCTGTTCAGGCAGGAACTGGGCGTGAGTTTTTCGCAGTGGCGGCAGCAGGCGCTGCTCGCGCGCGCGATTCCGCTGTTGAACCAGGGGCGCCCGCTGTCGCATATCGCCCGCGAACTCGGCTACCAGAGCCAGAGCGCGTTTTCGGCGATGTTCCGGCGCGCGTTCGGCGAAAGCCCGCGCGCGTTCATGCTGCGCGGCTACGAGCATCGCGGCGCGGAAGACGGCATCGCAATCGACGACGACGCGATCGACGCCGCCCGCTGACCGTCGCCGCGTGGCCCCCCGCGTGGGTAACCGTTACGCGCTCAAACCGGACGCACCATGTGGCGAATCGAGCCGAGCTGGGCCAGCCTCGGCCCGGTGACGCGGTAGCCCATACGCAGGTAGAGGCGCGCGGCCGGATTGTCGACGAACACACGCAACTGCAGTTCGTGCAGCCCGCGGGCGCGCGCCCAGCGATGCGACATGTCGAGCATGTAGGTGCCGGCGCCCTGTCCGCGATGGCCGGCCGCGATCTGCACGTCGCGGATGTGCAGCGAATCGCCCTCCTCGGTCACGCGCAGCACGCCGATACGTTCGCCGTCGGCTTCCAGGATGAAGTTTTCGGATTCGCGCCAGCTCGCATAGAACAGGTCGCTGCGCCAGACGAGCCCATGGCGCTTGTAATAGCCGCCCATGTTGCCGTGCGTCAGCGCCTCGGCAAACGGAAAATCGCCAGGCTCCGCGGGCCGGAGCTGATACAACAATCGCAGGTCGGTCGGATCGAGCATCGCGCAGGGGTCAAAAACGCATTCCGCCACGATAGCGCAGTCGCGGGTGGATGCAATCGCGAATTTCTCGTAGTGGCGCCGGATCGGCGATGCAAATGAAAAAGCCCGCACGAGGCGGGCTTTTTCATTTTCTGGCGGAGCGGACGGGACTCGCCTACATCCTGCAGGCCGCGGCTGCGCGTGCACGCGCAGCCCTTCGCGTCCCGCCGGAAGCCGCGCAGGCGGCTTCCTCCACTCCGCAGTCACGCGCCCGCACGCGGGCACGATCAACGGTGCAAATGAAAAAGCCCGCACGAGGCGGGCTTTTTCATTTTCTGGCGGAGCGGACGGGACTCGAACCCGCGACCCCCGGCGTGACAGGCCGGTATTCTAACCGACTGAACTACCGCTCCAGTCTTGCTTCTTGCCTGGCAGGCGTCGGTTACTTCCTGCCGGCGCATCGCTTGTTCGAACGACGCCGAAATCTGGCGTCCCCTAGGGGATTCGAACCCCTGTACTCACCGTGAAAGGGTGATGTCCTAGGCCTCTAGACGAAGGGGACAACGTACTGCTTACATCTTTAACACAAAAGCCCGCTCAAAACGTTCATTTGAACGGGCTTTGTTCTGGCGGAGCGGACGGGGCTCGAACCCGCGACCCCCGGCGTGACAGGCCGGTATTCTAACCAACTGAACTACCGCTCCAGCTTTCTTCACTCTCACCTGCAGGACCTCGTTCACGTCCTGCAAGCGTTGCGACACTTCTACTACGAAACGCCGCTGAATCCTGGCGTCCCCTAGGGGATTCGAACCCCTGTACTCACCGTGAAAGGGTGATGTCCTAGGCCTCTAGACGAAGGGGAC